>JBLHKZ010000388.1:0-4338 GCA_047618185.1 Limisphaerales bacterium | reverse complement strand
TTAAAGATGGAAATCATCCAAATGTTCGCATGAATCTTGCGTGCGGTTGCGTCGATGCAGCGCTGGCAAAAAACATTTTTCACCGAAAAAAGCGGGGAAAAGGTCGCGCGGTGCGGGAATTTTCATAACGATATCGATGCCAGAAGAAACCAAAGAAACCAAATCTTTCAGGAGGCCGCGCGCGAATCCACTGCCGCAGCGCAACATGCCCATGTTCCGTCAACCGGCGTACAGAGAGGGTGTCGGGATTAGCTCGCGATCGATTAAGATCTACTTCTCGATTCTCTTCATTGCCCTGATCGGTGTCATTGGCTTCCTGTGGTGGCGTGGAATGCTGTAGGGGGCGACTTGTGGCCTGTCGTAGGGCTCGTACGAAAATGCGATTAGGATGTCGATTCCGCCGGCTGCCTTCTGTCCGTCCCTTCGGGACTCAAATTACCCCTTGGGATACACCTGTCGGGAGCTGGAGATGACGACGGATTCGAAGAGGCCTGCCTGATTGTAGGGATCGTCGTCGGCGAATTTCTCGGCGGCTTCCCGATCGTCGACTTCCGCGATGATAAGACTGCCGATCGGCGTTTCGTTGTCGGCGCCAAAGAGGGGGCCGCCGTAGATGAGTTGGTCGACGTGGGCGTCAAGATACTCGATGTGCGCGGGGCGAGCGTCTTTGCGGATCTGAAGACTATCGGCTTTGTCGGTGCAGATGAATGTGAAGAGCATGGGGATGTGGTAGTCGAAGTCGGGCTCCTGCGTCAATGGGTTTGAAATGGGACACCGAGGACGACGTTCGTCTCCGTGAGGCCTACTTCAGGAATCCACTGCGGACCTGGACCTTTGTGCTGAGTTCGTCGTTGCGAGGGTCGTCGAGGGCGAGCAGGCGGCGAAGGGTCGGGCTGAGATCTGATTGCGTTTCAGGGCTGAGTAGCTGTTTCTGATATTGTTGTTGGGGTTTGTCGCCGCGGCAGTAGAAGGCGTGGAGCGCGGTGCGTGGATTGTCTGTGTGATTGGGCATGCCTCCGTGCCAGGCGTGGGCGTTCATGACGGCGACGTCGCCGGCTTTGCCGGTCACGAGGATTTCGTCGGAATGCGGGGCGAGGGGATCTTGAAGCGCATCTTGCGGCAGGCGACCGAACTTGTGGGAGGCTGGCACGATGCGAGGGGCGCCATTTTCCGGCGTGAGGTCGTCGAGCATCCAGATGACGTTGCAGACCCAATAGCCGCGTTCGTCGGCGATCGCGGCCATGTCCGCGTGTAGCGGCTGGGTGACTGCGGCGCAGGGATTGACGGACCGAGCGTTGAGGCTGCTGAGCTTGAAGTCTGCTCCGAGGACGCGGGTGACGGCTTCGAGTGTCCGCGGTTCGGCGATGACTCGTTGAAATATTTCGCCTTTGTCGACCAGGTTGGCGAGGCGGCGGCAGCCTTCTTCCTGCTTGAATTCGCCTCCGGCCTGGTCGCCTTCAGCCTCGAATTGCTCCTCGGTCGGGCGCCGTAGTTCGGCGAGGAAATCGGCGTCGATAGAATCTTTCAGGACGACGGAGCCAATGTCGTCGAGTTCGGCAAATTGGTTGGGGGACAGCGCCGTCATGGGCTTGTTGGGCGGGGCGTCGCGTTTGAGTCATGTCAGTCGGAAGACTGTGGCGCGGCGGGTTCGGTGTGTTCGTGTGGATTGCCGTCATCTCCTTCGTCGCCTTCCTCTTCGATCGATTCGATGTCAGCCTGAGACTTGAGTTTCTCGATGTAGGTCTTGATTTTCTTGTCGCGGTCGATCTGAAGCCAAGCTTGTTTTACCTCGTCCTTGATCTCGTCGAAAGGGCGGGGGACGGCGGGTTTGCGGTCGGTGACCGTTGCGATGTGAAAGCTCCCGTGCATGGTGAACACGGGACTGATCTCGCCGATGTTCATGGAAAAGGTCATCACTTCAAATTCTTCCATCAGTTCGCCGCGCTTGAAGAATCCCAGATCGATTTCCTCGGGGGGTTTGTCGGTGTGCTTTTGCGCGGTTTCGTTGAAATCGGCGCCGTCGAGGAGTTCGCGACGAATCTGGCAGAGCTCTTTAAAAAGATTTTCGCGTTCCTCTGTTTGTTGGACGGTTTTGAAAATGTGAGAGGCGCGGACTTCTGCCACGGATTTGTAGTCGTCGATGTTTTCCTCGTAGAAGGCTTTGAGTTCGTCGTCGGCCGGCTGGGGATCGTCGCCGCAAACTTCGCGGAGAAGCTTGTCGACGGAAAGGCTGGTTGCAACGTTGTCGCGGATGATGTCTTCCTGTTCGGGCGTGAGGCCCATGTTGTAGTAGAACTGCTGTTCGCCGCCGTGCTCTTCCTTGAGTTTTTCGATCGCCTCGTCGATTTCTTCCGGCGCGACAGGCGCGTCGCGTTGTTTCGCCGCCTGAGCGACGAGGACGCGGCCGGTGATGTTCTCGATCGCCGTCGCGCGAAACTCGTCGTCGCGCTCGCAGCATGAAATCTGGCCGACGCGCTCGTGGTAGGATTTGATTTCGGAGAACTCCTGACCGATGAGATCTTCGTCAATTTGCTCGCCGTTGATGATGATGGGCATGGAGCGAAACTAGGCGTACATCGGCCGGAGGTAAATTTGAAAAGTGCGGAGTGTTTGAGGATTTGGGATTTGAGATTTGGCCGGCCTGGGCGTTGGTCCGCGTATCCCGTCGCGTTTCAGGTTGTCACGTGTGATCCGCTCCTGTTTGATTGGCCCGATGACACAGGACGACGTTTTAGATCATTTTCGGGCATCAGGCGCTTTGCTGGAGGGCCATTTCATTTTGCGCAGCGGCTTGCGGAGTCGGCAGTTTTTTCAGTGCGCGTTGGCGTTTCAGGAGATGCCGGCTGTGGAGCGGCTGGGGATGGCTCTGGCGGACAAGTTGCGGGGGCTCGGCGCGGCGACCGTGCTGGCTCCGGCAATGGGCGGTCTGGTGATTGGGCAGGAGACGGCCCGGCAACTCGGGCTGCGATTCATCTTTGCCGAGAAGGTTGACGACCGGCTGGCGCTCCGACGCGGATTCAAGTTGGAGCCGGGCGAGAGGGTGTTGGTGGTGGAGGATGTGATCACTCAGGGAGGGCGAGCGCGTGAGGCGTTGGACATTGTTCGAGAGCATGGCGGGGAGGTCGCGGGCGTCGGTGTGGTGATCGATCGGTCGAACGGCGTATTCGATCCGGGCGTTCCATTGGAGCGGCTGGTCGCAGTCGACGTGGAGACCTACGATGCGGCAAATTTGCCCTCGGATTTGGCGGCCATTGAAGCGGTCAAACCGGGCAGTTGAAGGGGTGAAAAAATAAGGGAGCTTTGCGTTGTCAAAGGACTTGGGATGTGGTTTTGTTGGCGGCGTTTGTTGCCCGGCCGGGCAGCCATAATTGACGCACAGTGGTTTAATTTACGGATTTTTCGAATATGACGCTTGGTGATTTATTGGAACCGGAAAACGTCGTTCCGGAGATGAAAGCGACCGATCGCTGGGAGGCGATCGAGGAGCTGGTCGACAATCTGGTCTCGACTGGGAAAATTCGCGCGGATTCCCGCGAAGAGGTGGTGGCGGTGGTGAAGAAGCGGGAAACCTCGATGAGCACTGGGATCGGTTTTGGCATCGGGATTCCCCACGCCTCAACAAGTTTGATCTACGAAGTGACCGCGGCGTTTGGTCGTTCGAAAAGCGGAATCAATTTTGACGCGCTGGACAATCAGCCCGTGCAGTTGACGACCTTGCTGCTGGTGCCCCAGGGTCAGTTTCAAAAGCATTTGCACACCTTGGCGACGATCGCGAAACAGCTTCACAAGAAGGAGCTGAGGCAGGCGTTGATTGATGCGCCGAACGACGCCAATGCGCTGCTCGATCTGCTGACGAACGGCGGCGCCAAATAGCAAGCGTCTAAAAAACCACCTGAGGTCGGTCGCGACGGCCATTTCTCACTAGTCCCGTGTTGATCCATCGATCCATTGAAGCTTGCGTGCGCGAAGCCGTGAAAGCGGTTCTTCCGGAGGCCGACGTTTCCGAGATTCTTCTGCGTCCCTGTCCCAATCCCAAGTTTGGCGACTATCAGTGCAATTCACTGATGGCGCTCGCGAAGGCCGGAAAGATGAATCCGCGTCAGCTGGCGACGGATGTCGTGGAGAAGCTATGCGCGGACGAGTGGTGCGAGCCGGTCGAGATTGCAGGGCCGGGTTTTTTAAATTTCCGGCTGAAGACCGAAGCGATCGCGGCCGCGTTGGAGTCGGCGCGGGCGGGGGAACATTTGTTCTTCGAGAAGGCCGATCGGCCCGAATCGATCGTGATCGATTTCAGTTCCCCCAACGTCGCCAAGCCCATGCATGTGGGCCACATTCGTT
>JBLHKZ010000387.1:0-4345 GCA_047618185.1 Limisphaerales bacterium | reverse complement strand
AAAGAGTGGAATCCGGAGGGAACCTATGCGCTCACCCTTCCCAATTGGGGCGTCGGTTCGGATCACCGGCCCATCGTCGCCGAGTTTAGCGCGATCGATAAATGAGTCGCGGCCTCGCGCGAAATGGGTGGCTACAATTCGACCCGGATCTTCTCGATCTTCGCTTCGGACACATTCACGCCCAGTCCGGGACCGTCAGAAACGCGCGCAACATCGCCGTCGATTTGCAGTGGTTCGGTCAATAGCGATTCGGCGAGAAACTGCGGCCCATTGAGCGCGGCGGGATACTTGAGCCCGTAAGCGCCAAACAACGCCAGTGATGCGGAGAGCGAAAGGTCCGGATCAGTCAGCCCGCTCGCGAGAAACATCAGGCCGTTGTTTTCCAGAAATTCGACGTGGCGGCGCGCTTCGGTCAATCCGCCGCAACGAGTCACTTTGATCGCGACGCCATCCATCAGCTTAAGTTTGTGAAATTCCTCGAGTTCGGCCAGCGAGACGATTCCCTCGTCCATCAAGATTGGCAGCGCGCCCTGTTGTTTCACTTCGCGGAACCAACTCAGGCGATTTGACGGGACCGGTTGCTCAAGGGCGAGCATGCCCAGGTCGGCGAGGCGGGGAGCAACTTCGAGCGCGGATCGGAGATCATAGCCGCCGTTGGCGTCGCACCAGATGACGGCGTCGGGCGCCATTCGTCTCGCCAGCGCGCACAATTCCAGATCGTAGATGGGATCGGGCGCGACCTTGATGTTGAAGTGGCGATAGCCTCGGTCGTGAGCCTTGGCGATGTCCGCTTCGGCGTCGTCAAGCGTGCGAGGATTCAAGGTCCAGCTCAGCGTGACGGTTTGTTCGTCGTTGCGTCCCCAGCGTTGGGCCGCCGATTGATTCAAGATCTTGCCGGTGAGGTCGAACAGGGCGAGGTCGATCCCGCATTTACAGATTGGCTGTCCGGTTGAAAAGGAGCCGGCAATGGCCAAATTCATCTTTGCGTGAACCCCCTCCGCGTCGAACGGGTCGGCGCCGAGCAGCTCCGGCGTTAAATATTTTTCAATCGTGCTGTGAACGGATTCGATGGTCTCGTAGCTCCAGCGTTGCGAAGGGGCGCTCTCGCCCCAGCCGACGGTCCCGTCATCGGCGGTGATCTTGATCACGACGGCCGGCCGCCCCATGGGCCGTCCTGCGGGACTTTCGAAAAACTTGAATCGTCCCTCGACGGGGTAGATGACCGGGAAGGTCTCGATCGATTGAATCGTTGTCGGCATGGCGGCTATGCGATCGGCGGGTTCAGACGGGCATGGAGCGGACGCTTTTCGGCGCTAATTCGGGGTCCGATGTGATCGCCGCGGACGCAGCTTGCACAGCGGTCGGGGCATCGATCTCCGGGGCTCGATGGCGTTCTTGTCTAATGCGCTCGACCAGTCGCGGCATGAGCAACGCCAACGCAAACGAGGCGATAATCAATTCCGCGCCCAGGACGAAACTGAAAGTCACGTTGTCGATCGAGCCATTCAGGTAATGCGGAGCCCAACTGAGCAGGAGCAGGAATCCGAGCGCTCCGAGTCCGGCGGCGATTCCGAAACCGGCGATTCGGCGAAAGGGATGATAGCAAAGCGCCAGCGCAACGACGTAGAGCAGCAATGTGCGGGTCGCCGGGAATTCGCCGACGAACGCCACGCCGACCAGAACGTTCCGAAGCGAAGGCAGCGCCAGCGTGAACTCGCCGGAATCGTCGACCAGCGTGGGAGCTTCGTCCGGTCCGAGAATGTAGTAGCGGTCGGCCCGCACCCAGATGTGGTTGATGTTGCCGACGAGGCCCGCGTCATCAAAGCCGCGCGAGCGAAGGATGCACGCCGCCAACACGGCCTGCCCGTCGCAATCCTCGCGCTTTCGCTCCCAGACCTCGGCGGCCGTGGGCCAGTAGTCGACATTGGACCAATTGTCCCAGTCATACTCGTAGCGAATCGCATCCCACACAAACCGTTCGACCGCCGCCAATTCATCGAGGGTCGTCGCGTCGGGGGTGAGCCGGGCGTCGATGGCGGCGTTGATCTCGGGAAGGCTCGTCAGGGGAGCGTCGATCAAGGCGTCAAGATCGCGAAGATTGCCGGCCTGTTTCCACAGTAGATCCGGTCGAGGATAGAGAATCGCCGCGGTCGCCAGTCCAAATACGGACAACTTAATGGCGAGGCGCCATTTGAACGAAAGCTTGGCAAGACGGTTCCACATTTACTGTGTTCAATCTATCGTCAGCTCTGCGAAACAGCAAATCGCAATGGCGCATTGAAACGGCGATCAGACGGCGATGCGTTCGCGCTTTGCTCCCCAGGTCCCTGGCTGAGTTTCGAAATGCCCTACGAGCGATTCATTGCAGAAGCGGCAATTGCCATTGGGCGTGAGGCTCCATTGGCCCAGCTGATACCAGTCGCGTTCGATGAGCAGTTCTCCGCAGCCGGCGCAGTAGGTGGATTGACTCTGAACGTCGTGGACGTTGCCGGTGTAGACGTGTTTCAGGCCGGCGTTTCTCGCGATCTCACGCGCGCGCAGCAGGGTCGTCGACGGCGTGCGGGGGAGGTCGGTCATTTTGAAATCGGGATGAAAGGCGGTGAAGTGCAGCGGGGTCTCCGGGCCGAGATTCTCAATGAACCAGTCGCTCAGGCGTTGGACTTCTTCGACGGAGTCATTCTGACCCGGGATGAGCAGGGTGGTGACTTCAATCCAGACTTCGGTTTCGTGTTTCAGCCATTTCAAGGTGTCGAGAATCGGCGCGAGGTCGGCGAAGCAGAGTTTCTTGTAGAATTGTTGGGTGAAGGCCTTGAGGTCGATGTTGGCGGCGTCGATGTGCTCGTAAAAGTCTCCGCGGGCCTGGGAAGTGATGTAGCCGGCCGACACCGCGACGGTCTTGACGCCTCGTTCGTGCGCGGCGCGAGCGCAGTCGATGGCGTATTCGGCGAAGATGACGGGATCGTTGTAGGTGAAGGCGATGCTGCGGCAGTTGTGTTTGACGGCGGCTTCGGCGACGGCTTCGGGCGACGCCCAGTCCTGGAGGCGGTCGTTCTCGCGGGCCTTGGAGATGTCCCAGTTCTGGCAGAACTTGCAGCCCAGGTTGCAGCCGGCCGTGCCAAAGGACAACACGGGGGTGCCGGGATAAAAATGGTTCAACGGCTTTTTTTCGATGGGGTCGATGCAGAAACCGGAGGCGCGGCCGTAGCTGGTCAGCGCCATGCCGCCATCACGTTCTTCGCGGACGAAGCAGAAGCCCCGCTGGCCCGGGCTGAGCCGGCAATGCCGCGGGCAGAGGTCGCACTGGACTTTGCCGTTGTCGAGGCGACTCCACCATTCGCCGCGAACGACGCCGGGGGCAAGAAGGGGGCGGGTGGTCATGGCTGGATTTGAGAGGGATGCCGTCCTCGGCGTCCCATTTCGAGCCGCGACGCGGCGCTCTTTGGATTCGAGCCTTGAAGCTTTTTCATCGGATTGTCGCAGCGCCGTAGCCGACGACGGATTCGTAGTCTCCGCTGACGTCGCCGCTGGTCGCGTAGTTGAGAATCTGGACATCGGTCGCGCCCAGAGCTTTTGTCGCCCAGAGCGTCGCGGCGATTGCGCCGTGCCCGCAGGCATAGCCGTGTCCGCCGGCCTCGGCTTCGAGCACGGCGTCGGGATCAAATTCTTTGATTCGTTTGAGCATCTCGCGGTCGAGACGATCGGCGGTGTCGCGTTCGTAGAAATGGGAAAGATCGGAACTGGCGACCAACAACGCGCGTTTGCCGCTCAATACTTCCGCGAGCGCTTCGCCCAGCGCGCGACTGACCTTCGCGCTTTGGTCGACCAGGATGACAGGCAGGACGGAGAATTCCCCGATCGCGCGCTGGAGAATGGGCAGTTCCATTTCGATCGAATGCTCGGGATCGTTGCGGACCGACGTGAGTCCGAAACCGAGACGCGCCGTCAGTTTTGCGTTGAGCTGGTCGACGGCTGAACGATCGACATCCACCTGTCCGAGCGGCGTCTCGAATGCGTCGTGTCCGCAGGTCAGTAACGGGTTTTCGTTGGCGTAGTGCGAGGGGCCGATAATGGCGACGAGCTCGACGTCCATGCCGCGGATGGCCTGGAAGGCATGCCCTGCGACAGGTCCGGAAAAACGAAGCCCCGCGTGCGGCGCCAACACGCCGCGAATGGCGCGATCGACGGAATCCGCCGCCGCAGCGTCCAGAAAACCGTCGACTGTCTGGCAGAGCGTCGGCGCGTCGTCCGGGTACCATCTGCCGGCCAGGGGTGAAGGGCGGATATCCATGCTGTCTTTCCGATCGAAACGACTATGTGGCGCCGGTTGGGTCGTCGGAAGTTTTTT
>JBLHKZ010000386.1:0-4395 GCA_047618185.1 Limisphaerales bacterium | reverse complement strand
GCTCGATCGCCAACGGTCGTGAGATCCGGGCCGACGAAACCGCCGCCCATGTGCCCGGTCGTATGACAGGCATGGCAGCGAATTCGCGTCATCGCGTGAAACAAGGCCCGACCGCGACCGGAGTTTCCGTTTTTCAAGGCCGGGCGAAAGGCCGCGAGCGGATCGGCGTTGGCGGCGAGGTCGGCCGCGTTTTCGGCGTCGGGATTGCGGAGAGATTCGACGGTCCACATGGCCGCGCGACCTGCGTGTTGTTTGCGGATACTTGCGGCGAAGTCGACATCGACGGGATCGCCATAGTTGCCCCACGCGCGACGCACGTAAGTCAACACTGCGGCGAGCCGTTCATCGTTCATGAAAGGGCTGTGTCCCAGACCGGGCATGGCCATGTTCCACGTTTGCCCGCGCGTTTTGATGGGGCCTCTCAGCCCGTGAAGGACGATGCGCGTCAGGGTTGCGGGATCGCCGTTCACCCATTCCGAGGCGGCGAGCGGAGGGGCCTGTCCGGCAAGCCCCTGGCCGTTGTGTTTGTGGCAGGAATGGCAGGTGGCGTGATAGACCGATTCGCCAAGGATGAACGCCTTCTTCTGGGCTGGATTCAAGGAGGTGAGTTTGGGCGGCGTCGCGCGTTGGATTGTGTCGCCGGGCCAGGTCACGATCCGGATCAGGCGCGCGACTTCCGATTGGCGTTTGGGCCGTGATGATTTCGACAATGCGTCGAGCAGGGCGGGGCGACTGGCGAGTTCGAGCGGCTTCGGCCAGCGGTTCCGACTCGGACTCGAATCGAGCGCGCCAAACAGCATGTGCTCCACCCGCCAGGGATGGTTGGAAACTTGCGCCGCGATCAGATCCAGCATTCGCGCCACTCGATCGGGTTTGCCCTCGTTCAGAACCGCCTTGGCGAGCGTTTCCAAGACCCAGGCAGCCTTCTCTTTGGGCGCCGTCCAATCGGTGCGATTGAGCATGCGCTCTGTGAATTCCAGCTCCCGGCCGCGCAGCCCGCTGATCGCGGCGGTTCGGAAAATCGGCGTCGGGTGTCGGCTCAGAATGTCGGCCATCATTCGGCCGGCCGGTTTGACGTGGCTTTCTCCAAGCGTTAGCAGGAGTTGTAATTGAACCATGGGCCGATCGTCGCTGGCGACGGCATCGAGCGCGGCGATGATAAAGTCGCCATATCGAGACTGGAGGAAAGGCTCCGCAAGGCGAATGGCAGTGGCGCGAACCATCGCGTTCGAGTCGCCAATGCATCTTATGATAGTTGGCCGACTGAGGCGGCCTATGCCGTCGAGGGTCCAAAGCGCGTGGACGCGGCCGAGGGGGTTGGCGCTCTTGAAAGCCATGCGTTCGAGGCGAGGCGCGACTTCGGCAGCCTGACGTTCGACCAGAAGTCGTTGCGCCGTGTCGCGTTGCCAGCCATTGGGATGTTCGAGAAATTTCGCTAATTCAGCCGCGCTGAGTCCCGACATAGGCGCGGCTTTTTCAAGCGGCTTGTCCTCGTGTACGATTCGGTAAATGCGGCCCAGCCCGACGGGATTGTCCAGGCCGCGGGAGAGAATCTGATTTCGCAGATAGGGCATCATGAAAATGACGTGCTCGATGATGCCGCGGTAGAGATCGCAAACGTAAAGCGCGCCATCGGGCCCGGTGCGGCTGCAAACCGGACGGAAACGTTCATCGGTCGACGCCAACAATTCGCGTTTTTCAAAAGCGTTGCGGGCCTGAAGTTGAACGCCATCGCCCGACATCGGCGCAAGGCGAATCAAATTGCCCGCCGCTTCGGGGATGACCGCGCTTCCGTAGTATTTCTTGGGGAATTGCGTTCCGCGATAGATCGACGGCCCGCAGGCGATGGTGAAGGTCCGCAGCGTGCCGTCCTCGCGAAGTTCGTTGCCGCCCAGCGTGATCCCGGGCGTCACGCGGATGGGATGCACCTCGTCCGAGCGTGGGATGATCGTGGCGTTGAGGCCGGGAGTTGAGCGGCCCGCAGTGATGTGGCGATTACGAAAGGCGTAGTGCGATGGAAACAGATCCGCGTGCAGCGGACGGTTCTCGTAGTTGTAAAAGAGGCGGCCGTAATCGTCCTGCGTGATACCCCATTGACCGCGATGAAAGGCGGGCTCCGCGAGGAGCTTGCCGTCGCGGAAGCGGTGGCGCGAGCTGGAGTCTGCCGAGTGCAGCCAATTGTCGATGCCGTGCATCAGGCCGTTGTCGGTGTGCTCGGGATTGCCGGGGCGGCCGTAGCTGCCCACGAGCTTCTTCTCATCGCACTTCAGGTCGCCGTCAAAGTCCTGGCAAAACCAGAGGTTCGGCGGCTCCGCGACCAGCACGCCGCCCTGCACGAATGAAATCGTTCGTGGCATGACGAGCTTGTCCAGAAACACCGTCGACTTGTCCATGACCCCATCGTCGTCCGTATCCTCAAGAACGACGACCTGGCCGATGGGATCGCCTTCGCCGGTTCCATCGATGTCGAGCATCCAGCCGCGAAACTCGACCGCCCAGATGCGCCCGTCCGGATCGAACTCGAACATGATGGGATCAACCACCAATGGTTCCGAAGCGACGAGCTCGGCGCGAAAGCCGGGCGCGAGTTGAAACGATTTCAACGCGTCTTGTGGCGACAAGGCCGGGGCGGGGGGGATCTTGATTATCTTCCAAAGCTCCTCGGCGGAAAAGGGATCGTAGGTGGTGAGCGTCTTCTCGCGATGAGTGATTCGGCGTTCCTTGGGAACGGATTGGCCCGAGGAGAGCGAAGCCCCCAGCAACAGGCCGGCGCAAATGAGCGCGACCAGCGGCCAACGCGGCGGCCTCAGTGAGCGGGCAGGCGAGGTAATCATCGCGCGATGCTACGTGCGAGCGCTCCGCAGGCAAGCCAAGGTTTGGGAGGGCGTTTGGAATGAGCGTGAATTGGATTGCAAATGCAAGTATCGGCGCAGCGATGCCCTACCCGCCAAATGGAACCACCCGGCGCCGCGGGCATTTCCCTGCGCTGGTAGGGTCCCGCACGCTGGACTGCGCCAATGCTTCGTGCGAAGCCCGACACGGGCGCCGCCTTGTTTCGTAAATCGTGCTTCCTGCCGGATGCCTGCGTTACGTGCGGGAGGCGCCGCTTTTTCCACGCCATTCTAAATCCGCCGTTTTTGGACATGCGTCCATCCGAATCAGAACAAATTGAAATTTGCTTGCGTGGCGAGCTTAAACGCGGTTGATTGGCGCCGGTCAGGAGAGATGGCAGAGTGGTCGAATGCGTCGGTTTGCTAAACCGGAGTACTCTTTATTGGGTACCAGGGGTTCGAATCCCCTTCTCTCCGCCACTTTTTTAACCCCTTTCAGATAAACATGTTACGGGGTTTTCTTTGGCTTCATGTCTTCAAATTCAGAATGAAATTCAGAATAGAAACGTGGATAACGTCGGAGGGTTCGGTCTTTTGTTTTCCACCTCACTCAATCCGTTTCCTGATCCCGTCTCTTTAAAGCTGAGTTTTGCCCATAAGTTTGCAATCTGCCGTGCAGCCTCGTTTCTTTATCCCAACGGGATTACGCCCTCCAGCCCAAGGTTGGCCTTCCGCGCCAGCGGCTGGCCTACCTTGGGTCATACGCCCCAGTTCGAAACAACCCCAACGGGGTTGCGCCCAAATCGCCGATGATTGGCGCAACACCTTCGGCGTTGAAAATGCCTTTTGACCTTTGTTCCCAGGGTAGGTCGTGCCTCCCAACCCTTGGGCTTTTGGGGCAGAATCCCGTCGGGATTCGAATGCGACCGTTTCGAAAACTTATGGGCAAAGTTCAGCTCTTTAGTGGGACTGTCGCTACGTTTTCTCGGGCGCCGAGTCGCGATTCGCCCCGTCCTTTTTCCATGCGTGGCTACAATTTCCGGGGCAGTTCATTTCTCTTTTGATTCGGGCTGGACTGGGGCTTGCCGCTGTTCCGACGCTTGTCCTTTTTCCTTTCAGGATCATTGCGGGAATGAAGCAACATCCATCCGCTCACTCCGCCTCGGATTCCTCTCCGCGTTCTCATTGTCGCTCGGCGTTGGTTGGCATCGATACTGCCAAAAATGTCGAAATGTCGCGTAGCGATAAGCGATGTCGCGTTTGAGTAATCAAATCTGGTTGAATGAGTGAGGATTGGTTTCAAACATTCAACCCCCGTCATACTGGCGCGGCCGGCCCTCATTATCATCTCCACGGAGATGCCGCCGGTCGCGCCTTCCTGTTTCCATGACCGGTGAGTTTCCGGTCAACCGTTCACCCTTCCGGTTTTCTCATGTCGGGGCCGGAACAAAAGTGAACACCGTCGGTTCAAAAGTGAACAAGTGCGACGGTTCAAAAGTGGATTCCTCTGATTCGGCGCCGTTTCCCTTTGGCCCCGTCGCCCCCCCAGCCTCGGAGGAGGCCG
>JBLHKZ010000385.1:0-4416 GCA_047618185.1 Limisphaerales bacterium | reverse complement strand
GATGTCGCCGTCGGCTCCGAACAACAACCCAACCTTCTCGAAACCCGCCACGCGCCAGAGGAACAAGATCGGTGGAGCCTTCACAGCTTTGACTGCGGCGACGACTATCTCGGGACACTGGCCATCGAAAAGCCCGCCTCATCGCCGCGTTTTTGGTTGGCTTAGAGCGATTACCGATCTCTTTTCTTCGCGGGTGTTTGTTTTGGCAGCATCAGCGACAAAAGCGGCAGAGGACAGCCGCACTCCAGGACGCTACCGCGAAATCCCATGCTCGTTTGTGCTCCGACAGGTCTTGGACTGCGGCTGTCCTCTGCCGCTTTTGAAAAACATTCGTAGCCCAACCGTCCTCAGAATGGGAGTTTCTGGCCTGCCATCAGGACTTGGGCCGCAATCGGTTCAACGCCAGCGATCCGCCAATCGCAATGACCAGATTCGCCAACAAACCAAAATGCCCTGGATGAACGCCGTAGTTCTTCAGCGTGGCCAACGGATACAAACTCAAGGCAACGACCAAACCCACGAACATCCCCGCGAAAGTCGGCCCCGCGCGCATGGCCTTCCAATGAATGCCAATCAGGAACGCCGGCCCAAGCTGGACCAGCATATCGAACTTCATATTCAGCAACTCGATTAGTGTCAGCTTGGTTTTGAGGCCGTCCAACTTGATCGCGATGCCCGCGAGAACCGCGACAATCAGCCAGGAAAAAATCTTTCCCAATTTAGTCAGCTGGGCCTCCGTCGCTTCGGGTTTCAGGAACGGCAGATAGATGTCCTTGGTCACCATCGAGGAAATCGACAGCAGCGCGGAATCCGCCGTCGACATCATTGCCGCAAGAATCGCGGAAAACAGAACCACGACCAGCCAGTAGCCAAACACCGATCCCAATTGCACTTCGCGCAGCATCACCGTCAGAATGCGATCGGCCTGCGCTCCCTCCAGACCCGGAATGTAGGCGGCGCCCATCACGCCGACCAACAGGGCAATCAGGGTTGTGCCCAACGGCATGAACGCCATTGCGGCCAGCCCCCGCCGAAGCACGATGCTGGAGCGCGCGGCGTAAATTCGCTGAATCGCGTGCGGATACAACGCTGCGCCGATGCCGAGTATCCCGATAAAACTGAGCCATTGCCGAATCTGGAGAGAATCCGGCGGCAGAATCTTCGCGCGTGAGTTCTCGTCCGCGAGCAGGCGCATGGCTGCCTCCTGTGGCGAACCAAACTTTGCAAACACGAGGACCAGCAGGATACCAAAGCCGACCATCAAGACACTCCCCTGAATGACGTCCGTCCAGGCCACGGCGCGAAAGCCGCCCAGGGTCTCGTAAAGCAACATGATTGCCGCCAACAACAGAACTCCCCAGGCGAAGGCCTTGACCGGATCGAGATCCGTCAACCCTTGAAAGGCCCGTCCCATGGCGGTCAACTGGGCGAGCAGGTAATTGCTCAACGCCGCGACCATGATCAGGCTCGCCAGCAGATTCATGGCGCGAGAGCCAAACCGGTGATTTAAGAAATCGGTGGGAGTGATGAAGTCATACCTCTTCGCCAGACGGTGCAGTTTCGGCGCGTAGGTCAGAAAGACCACCACGATCGCCATCATGAAATGGACGCTCGTCATCCACGAATAACCAATCCGATAAGCCTTGCCGCTGAATCCGAGCATCGTATTGCCGCTGTATTGAGTCGCGTACAGGGTCAGCACGAGCACGAAGAAACCGACGCCCGATCCCCCCAGATAGAAGTCCTTCAAGGTGTTCTCCTTGCGAGCCTTTAGCCCAATCCACCCGACCGCGATCAGGGAACAAAGGTAAAATCCGATAAAGGCCAACCCGCCGGGACCGAATGGGAGTATGCCCTCACTCATCGAGTGTCGGCCCCCTCGTCTCCGTCCGCTTCATCCTCAGGCCAACGAAACAGAAATAACCAGGCAGTCAAACTCGCGATCACCACACACGACAGAAACGTTACAAACGCCCACAGCGGAAATCCCAGAACCAGCCGAACGTCATCCTTCGGCCAATACCACGGCACGCCGACGGCGAACAGGACGAGGTAACCCAACCACACTCGGCCGGACAAATAGCCCTGATCGGATTTTGGTGTTTCAGGTTGCATGGGCGGCGAGCATAGCCGCTTGCCGCTCGCACATCAATCAGCGGCGCAATCGTCAGCCAGATTCGAATCGCCTTCGATTCGCCATGGAACGATGCTGTGCCGGTTTGAAAAAGTTTTTCAAAATCGAGCTCATCGCCGCGGGCTTGGTCCTGGCGGGTTGCGTCCTCTATTTCCTCAACCCATCAGATGAACCGACGCATAACGGAAGAACTCTGACCGAATGGGTCGATGAACTGCCCCCCCTCCCCACCAGGGTTGACGATGACAGCGAGCCCGCCCGCGCCATTCGCGCCATGGGAACAAACGCATTGCCTCGCCTCATTCCCATGGTTCGGCTTCCGGGCAGAGGCGTCTCTCAGCAAATTTTGGACACCTTCGAATCACTTCCAATGATTCAACCCGTTCCCTACGGACGAGCGATGAAAGCGGCCTACGCTTTTCGATTTCTGGGTTCCAACGCCAACTCGGCGATTCCAGAGCTGTCCCGAATGTTTTACGCGGAGGATCATCCTTATTGGGCGAACATCGCCCTCGCCAACATCGAACCCGAGGGAGTAAACGTCCTCATTGAGGCCGCATCGAATCCGAAATTGGAAATCAGGAAAGCGGCCATCGACGCTTTCATCTTCGCGAAACCGAGCGCGGCCCTGCACGTCCCCATGCTGATCCACACCGCGCGCGATGCAGATCTGTTTATTCGTCACGCTGCCGCATCGGCTCTTGGCAACGCAACTCAGGCTCCTAAATTGGCGGTGCCTGCGTTGACAAACCTGCTCTTCGACACGAATAAATCCGTTCGCATCAGAGCGATGGTTTCTCTTAGAATTCAGGCTGAATCCGCGACAAACGCCATCCCCGTCTTATTGTCGCTAACCAACGATCCCGATCCGGACGTGCGAAAAATGGCGAGCCAAATGGCGTTCAGAATCCGCTTCTTCGCGACAAATACGACTTGGGAATCGTCCATCGCAGCCAAACAGACTGACAGCAGACCCGTCGATGAATAGACTGCCCGCATGTCCGCCATCCTCATCACCGGAGCCAATCGCGGCATTGGTCTGGAACTGACCCGCAAATTCTTGAGCAAGGGCCACGTTGTTGTCGCAACCGCGCGCCGCCCAGAGGAGGCGCAAGAGCTTCTGTCGTTGGTTCCCCAATCCCGCCCCGGCGCGCTGACGGTCATTCCGCTCGATGTCACCGACGCCGACTCGGCCAACCACGCGGCGAAACAATGCGAGGAGTCGATCGACGCTTTGGATATCCTCATCAACAACGCGGGAATTTATCCCGAGGGTGGAGACGAGCCCTTTAGTGAAATCGATGTGGAGCTTTTTCAGCGCGCCATGGACGTCAACTACATTGGAACCGTTCGAGTGACTCAGGCATTCCTGCCGCTTCTCCAGAAAGGGGGAAATGCGCGCATCGTGAACATCTCGTCGGGAGCCGCGACCCTCACCGAAAAAAACGACAGCCGCCGATACTGCTACGGCCCCTCCAAGACCGCCTTGAACATGTTCACGCGCACCCTGGCCAACGAGCTGAAAGCCGAGGGCATCGTGGTCGCAGCCATAAGCCCAGGGTGGGTGCGCACGGAAATGGGAGGCGAAGACGCAGACCTGTCCGTAGAAGATTCAACGACCGCCATGGCGGAAACCATTGCGAATCTTTCGATGGAGAGTTCAGGCGAGTTCCTGGATCGATTCGGAAAATCAGACTCCTACAAGTGGTGAATTGATATTGAGAACGCCCGCCGATTGCGAGGCCATCAGACTCAGGAGAGAAAACAAAGAAACGCGAAAAGCCGCCGAGCAGAAACTAGCCCGTCACCATCTCTTCTACCGCATCCAGCAACTGACGTGGATAGAATGGCTTGGCCAGGTGTTTGTCGGGTTGGATGGGATACACCTTCATTTCCTCCACGTGAAGCGTGCCGCTGGCGGAGATGCATCGAAGCGAGGGATGGTCACGCTTGCAGGCTTGCAACAATTCCATGCCATTCATCTTTGGCATTTGAAAATCCGTGATCAACAACTTCGGCTTGATGGGTTCGGTAATGAAGGAATCCAGAGCTTCCTTGGGTTTGGTAAACACCTTCGACTTGTGGCCGTAGAGATCCAACAGCGCCTCGATCACCTCAGCGACCGCCGGATCATCGTCGACCACATAGATCAAGGGCCTGTCGACGGCTTCGTCGGATCGCTCAGTCTCCATCTCGCTATTGGTATTTTCGGTGGCCAAAACCTTTTTTTTTCGTAACGCGTCATTGGACGGCGCGAGCCATTGTAAGTCTTCAATCCGATT
>JBLHKZ010000384.1:0-4422 GCA_047618185.1 Limisphaerales bacterium | reverse complement strand
AATCTGTTGGAGAACGCGATCAAGTACGGCGGCGAGGGCGCCGAGGTGAGGGTCGATGCGCGGAGAGTGAACGGGGAGAAGATTGAGGTTTCGGTGGTGGACCAGGGACCGGGGATTCCGCGAGAATCGATCGAGCGGATCTTTGAACGATTCTATCGCGTCGACCGCGCAAGGTCGCGCGATCAGGGCGGCACGGGGCTGGGGCTTTCGATCGTGAAGCACATCGTTCAATCGCACGGGGGCGAAGTCTGGGCGCGCAGTGAATTGGGGAAAGGGACCACGTTCTTATTTACGCTTCAGTCGGACGGGGGCGCATGTCAAAAAACGTCGAAATTAGAATGGCGTGAAGAAAGCGGAGCCTCTCGCACGTAACGCAGGCATCCTGCCAGCCTCCGGCGGGACGCACGATTTACGAATCAGGGAGGCGCCTGGCAATCCGCGCGGCGGAGTCCATCGTTTCGAAACGTGTCGTGCGCCGCTTCGCCAGGCCGAAGGGAGGCAGGATGCCTGCGTTAAGCGCGGGCGCGAAGGATGCCAACGGAACCATCCCCGTTCGGACGACAAATGGAGTTGCCGGCGGAAAATGACATATCCCCCCAGCGCAGACGGGCGCGCGTTAGCTGGGGCTTGGTCGGGGTTGGAAACCAGTTTTCCCTTCCTTTTCGCGGGGGGGCTTCGTAGCCTGCGCCCGGTGAAAAAGTCGGTTTCGAAACATAAATATCCCGGACGGCTGATCGCGGTTGAGGGGCTCGATGGGTCGGGGAAATCCACGCAGATCTATCTGCTGAAACGGTGGATGGAAATGCAGGGGTTGAAGGTGTTTTTCACGGAGTGGAATTCGTCGATTCTCGTGAAGAGCGCGACCAGCAAGGGCAAGAGCCGCGAGCTGTTGACGCCCACGACCTTCAGTTTGATTCACGCCACGGATTTTGCCGATCGCTATGAGCGGCAGTTGGTGCCGCTGCTTCGCGCCGGCTACATCGTGCTCTGTGATCGATTCTTTTTCACGGCGCTGGCGCGCGACGTAGTGCGCGGTTGCCCGCGTGACTGGGTGGAGGGGATTTATAATTTTGCGGCGTTGCCGGATTTGACGTTCTTCTTCCGGGCGGATCTGGAGGTTTCGCTGCAACGCATATTGGCGGGCCGGCCTCAGTTGAAATATTTCGAGGCCGGAATGGACATGGGCTTGTCCTCGGATCCCTATGAAAGTTTCAGGATTTTCCAGGGCCGTATGCTGGAGCAGTACCTGGCCATGAGCACGGAGTATCAATTTCGGTTGATCGACGCCAACGCGCGGATTGAAACGCAGCAATCGCTGGTGCGTAAACTGGTCTCCGCGGAAATTGACTTGTCGGCCTTCGCTTTTCCGGGGGACTGAGCCCTCTATCGACTATGACTTCCAAGCCTCGCAAAACGCGCAAACGTCCTCGGCTCGCCCGGCGCGACGTGATCGTTCCCAAGGCGACCCCCAAGCGATTCTACGGGCACGGCGTCCCGGGCGTGGACCCGGAGAAGCTGACCGGCAAGCTCGTCGTGGTGGAGGGAGCCGATGGATCGGGCAGGTCGACTCAGATCGCCATGCTGCTCGAATGGCTGGAAGCCAACGGACACGCCACGGTGCAGGTCGGACTGAAGCGTTCGACGTTGGTCAGCGAGGAGCTGGAGGAGGCGACCAACGGAAATATCCTGAGTCGCAAGACGCTGAGCCTGTTTTACGCGACCGATTTTGCCGATCAGCTGGAGAATGCGATCATGCCGGCGTTGCGCGCCGGGCTGATGGTGCTGGCCGATCGTTACATTTATACCTTGATGGCTCGCGATTTGGTGCGGGGTCAGGATGAGCGTTGGTTGAAAAACATGTATGGCATCGCGATCGCGCCCGACGCGGTCTTCTATCTCAACGTCTCGCCCGAGCAGCTGGTGCAAAGGAATCTCGCCAAGACACAGTCGCTGGATTTCTGGGAAAGCGGGATGGATCTGGGGCTTTCGGTGGATATGTTCGACAGTTTTCTGGAGTATCAGCGCCGGATGGCCAAGCAATTCCAGCATTTGCAGAAGACCTACGATTTTACGATTGTGGACGGGGCTCGTTCGGCGGAGGAAATCAACGCGGACCTGCGGGCGAAAATCGAAACGATTCTCGCGGGCGCCTGAGGGCAAGAAATGGCGAACGATAAAGATGTGAAGCGCGCCTGGCTGGGCGTCGACTTGGGGGGCACGAAGATTCTGGCGGGCGTTTTTGACGATGGTCTGAGTCGACTCGCTAGGTCCAAAACCGACGCCAAGGCGAGCGGCGGCGTGGGCCCGGACAATGTTCCCGGATCGCTGGAGTCCATTGTGAGCCGGTCGGCCTTGACGCGGCAGATTCAGAGGGAGGTGATTGTGCTGGGCGGGGGGCTGATGGAGCAGCTGGAGAAACGGATTCTGCCGATCATTCGGGCCAAGGCTCTGGATTACTCCGACTCCGGCGTGAACCGAGGCATCCGCATTGTCGCCTCGTCGTTGGCTGACGACGCGGGAATTGTCGGCGCCGCCGCGTTTGCTCGGCGATCTTCGAAAGGTTGAATGAGCCCGAAAGAAATGCCCGGCCGTCGCGCGGTCATCGATATCGGCACGAATTCGGTAAAAATTCTACTGGCGGAAGTTTCCGGCGATCACATTGAGCCCATTTCTGAACAAGGCATCCAGACGAGGCTGGGCGTGGGGTTTTATGAATCGAACCAACTGCAAAAGGACGCCATAGCGCGCACATTGGAGGCCGTCGTTGAGTATCACCAGTTTGCGGTTCGTCAGCGGGCGGAGACGATTCGAGTCATCGCCACCAGCGCCGTTCGAGACGCCCGCAACGCGGAGGATCTGACCGGTCCTATTCGGGAGAAAACCGGGCTGAGCGTTCGGGCTCTGTCTGGATCGGAGGAGGCGGAATGGGCGTTTCGTGGAGTTATGTCTGACCGGTCCTTGCCGCCGCTGCCGATGTTGATCGTGGACCTTGGCGGAGGCAGCGCGGAATTTATCGTTGGCGTGGGCGGCAGTTTGCGTTGGAGGGAAAGTTTTCCCATCGGCACGGTTCGCTGGTTGGAGCGAAGTCGATTGAGCGATCCGCCGACGCCAGAGGAATTGGCGTCGTGCAGGGCCTCCGTGGCCGCTTTTTTGGGATCGGCGGTGAAGCCCGGTCTTGCGCGCGCGCTGGAGCCCTTGCGGGCCGAAGGGGCGACGCTGGTGGGCGTCGGGGGAGCGGTCAGCATTTTGGCCCGCATGCAGCGCGGGATTGACAAATTCGATCGGGAGTTGATCGAATCGGCTCGCATGGAACGGGATGATATTTCCAGCTGGGTTGAGCGGATGTGGGGGTTGTCGTTCGAAGCCCGGGGCGGGATCGTCGGGTTGCCCCCCGAACGAGCGGACGTCATGTTGATGGGCTCCTGCATTCTTGAGGGGGTGATGGAATCTTTTGGCTTTGACGCGCTGCAACCCAGCTCTCGCGGCCTGCGCTTCGCCGCGCTGATGGACTGATTTTGGCGCGAGGTGTGAGCCGTGGGAAAACAAGTGAATTTTGCCGATTTGGGGCTTGCCTTTTCGTTCGCTCTCCGAAGAATGGGCGCCCTTTTTATGAGTTCAGAAACCAATATTGCGGACGCTTCATTCACTCTGCTGGCGTGGCTTGAGAAAAACAAATCGCGCCTTCTGGCCGTCCTGGTCGGCGCGATGGTCCTCGGCGTCGGAGTGGCCGTGGTGAATCAGAATTCGAGAAAAGCCGAATTGGCTGCGTCGTCGGCTCTGGCGATGTTGAACCTGCGAATTGACGCCGAAGGCGAACCGATAATCGCCAAATCGAAGGATTATCTCGCCGTTCTTGAGAAACATCCCAATTCCGCCGCCGCCGAGCGGGCTTTGATTTTGCTGGCCGGATCGCTTTTCGAGGAAGGCGACTATACAGCCGCCGCCGCGCGCTTCAGCGAATATCTCGATCGTTATCCCATGGGGCCAATGAAAGCGTCCGCCCGGATGGGGAAGGCTGCCTGCGTCGATGCGGAGGGGAAGCTTCAGCAGGCGCTGGGCGAGTATCAGACGATTGTTGAATCATTCCCAACCGATCCCGTCGCTGACCAGGCGTCTATGGCGCGGGCCTATCTTCTGGAGGTGTCTGACAAGCCGGCCGAGGCGTTGAAAATCTATGGTCGATTGGCCGGTAAGAGTTCGGAGAGCACGTTAAAATCCGAGGCGGAACAAAAGCAGGGTCATCTTTACAAGCTTCATCCGGAACTGAAACCGGCGGATCCTCTCCCAGTCATCCCCGGGCTGCCCGCAGGACTGTCAGGTATTCCGGAAATGCTACAGCCCTCGACGATTCCCTTGCCGACGGCCCCAGCCCCGACGACTCCAGCTCCGACGACTCCAGCTCCGACGACTCCAGCTCCGACG
>JBLHKZ010000383.1:0-4426 GCA_047618185.1 Limisphaerales bacterium | reverse complement strand
GCGACATCAGCGCCACCGAGGCTAAGCGCTTCGTCGATCGCAAACAGGACCTCGAGGCCCGGTTGAGCAAGGCCCGATTCGCCGTCGCGAAGCTCCAGAATGCCGGCATCGATCTTGCGGACATCGTGGGCGGAGGAAACGGGTTTGGAACCGGCGTCAAAGGCAACGGCGTCGACGCCCGCACGGGCAAAGTCCAGACGCGCGAATTCGGAGCGCTCGGCAACGTGCGCAGCAACCGCTTCGTCAGAGTCGCTTTCCCTTTCATCGACGGCGTCGTCATTCCCGATGGCGGGCCGGACGGCGGTTCGCCTGTCCCCATCTCGTCCACCGGGCTGCACGTCACCGGCGTCCCCGATACGGCGTCCGTCGCCTGGGACATGATTCGCAATGGCCCCGTCGCCTCGCAATTCTCAACCGCGCTGGACGGCGTCGATTTCAATAAAGACGGACGCTCGCTCCTGGGCCTGCACGCCAACGCCGCCATCACATTTGACCTCGCCGCCATTCGAAAGACGACCAGCAACAGCGCCCTGCGGTTCAACGCCATCGCCGGCTATGGAGGCAAGGCCATCACGGCCCACGCGGATTTTCACGTCTACGTGGATGGCCAGATCAAGGCCCGCCAAATCCGCATCAATCGCGACGACGGCGGCTTCCACCTCGACATCCCGCTGCCCGCTTCCGCCCGCTTCCTCACCTTGATGGCAACCGACGGCGGCAATGGATACAGCCACGACCAGATCTTCTTTGGCGACCCGCGCCTTATCCCCGCGCAGAACGAATCCACTTCCATCAACGACGCCAAAGAGATCGCACGACTGAAACGGGAGGAAAGCGATTTGCTTGACCAGAAGAGATCGCTTGGCTCCGCGCCCCGAATCTACGGCGTCAAAACCGAAAAGCCGGCGCCCGTGAAAGTCCTCCACCGCGGCAGTCCCGAAACCGCGTCCAAGATCGAGGCCAGCCCCGGTTCGTTGGCCAGTGTCACTCAGATTGGAGCCGCGTTCGGCGACAACACCCAGGCCGAGGGAGATCGCCGCAAAGCCCTGGCGGAGTGGATCGTCGACCCGATGAATCCCCTGACCCGGAGAGTGATCGTCAACCGACTCTGGCATTACCACTTCGGCCGCGGTCTCGTCGACACGCCGAGCGATTTCGGATTCGGCGGAACTCCGCCCAGCCATCCTCTATTGCTCGACTGGCTCGCGGATGAGCTTCTGCGCCAACGTTGGTCGCTCAAGGCCATGCATCGACTGATGGTCACGAGCGCGGCGTATCGACAACAATCCGCCGCCGGCCCCGACCATCCAGCGACGCGAATCGACGCCGACAATCGTCTCCTCTGGCGCATGAATCCTCGCCGACTCGACGCCGAATCCGTGCGCGACTCGATCCTCACTGTCACCGGAAAACTCAATCCCAAAATGGGCGGCCCGGGCTTCGAAGACTTCACCTACCAGGACGCCTACGCGCCGATTTACAAATACATCACGCCCGACCGGCCTGAGCTTTGGAGGCGCAGCATTTATCGCTACGTCGTGCGCACGACGCCCCACCAATTCATGACCACGCTCGATTGCCCCAACCCCGCGAATCTCACGCCCAGTCGCGTAACGACCACCACCGCGTTGCAATCGCTGGCCTTGCAGAATAACGAAT
The DNA here is from genome assembly GCA_047618185.1 of Limisphaerales bacterium. Lineage (GTDB taxonomy): Bacteria > Verrucomicrobiota > Verrucomicrobiia > Limisphaerales > JAYPEY01 > JAYPEY01. The sequence goes on along the minus strand of JBLHKZ010000383.1, from coordinate 2,767 downwards.
TCATTCTGAAACAGGCCGAATACTTCGCGGAGCGAATCACACGCGAGACAGACGCCACCCCCCAGGCCGCAACCAACCGCGCATTTCAACTGGTCTTCGGCCGATCGCCCCGCCCCGACGAATCCGTCGCCGCAACGGGAATCATCAACACCCAGAGCCTGTTCACCCTTTGCCGAATGCTGCTCAACGCCAACGAATTCGTTTATGTGGATTGAAGACTACAATCTCCCTCGCGCCGCCCCGGCATTCCCATCGGGACGAATCGGTCGAATCAGAAAAACACAATTCCCAATGAAATTCAGGCTCACGCTTGCCCCTCAACTCCTGTGGCGCTCAGCCATCCTCCTCCTCGCCGCTTTCGGCCTGACCGCTTCCTACGCCGCGGCGCAAACACGTCCCCTCGATCCCATCGCGGCAAAAATGGAGCCTGATCGCAAGGTCCTCTACAAGACCGTAGGCGATCGAAAGCTCCACCTGAATATCTTTGATCCACCAGGTTTCAAGTCGACCGACAAACGGCCCGCCTATGTCGCCATACACGGCGGAGGTTGGACCGGCATGACCCCGCGCTATTTTTATCCCTTTGCCGACCACTTCGCCAAACTGGGCATGGTCGGCATCAGCATCGACTACCGCCTCGCAAACAAAGCCAGGAGAACGACCGTTTTCGACTGCGTGAAAGACGCACGATCGGCCATGCGTTACATCCGCAGCCACGCGTCGGAATTGGGAATCGATCCGGACAGGATCGTCGTGGCCGGCGGCTCGGCCGGCGGGCATTTAGCCTCCTCGACGTCGCTGTTTACCAAAGTGAACGAAACCACTGACGATGCGACCATCTCCCCGGAGGCGACCGCGATGATCCTCTACTACCCCGTCATCGACACCTCGGCAAAGGGCTACGGTCAAAAGAAGATCGGCGATCGATGGAGGGAACTGTCGCCGGTGGACAACGTCCGCCCCGGCGTGCCGCCAACGCTTATCCTCCACGGAACCGGCGACAAAGTGACACCTTTCCCCGGCGCGAAGTTGTTTCATGAGCGCATGATCGCCGCAGGAAACAGCTGCCAGCTAATCACCCACAAGGACGGCCGCCACGGCTATTTCATTTTCGATCTGGAACTCTTTGCGACGGCAATGAAACAAACCGAAGCCTTTCTGAAGGAGCAGAAATTATTACCTCAATGAAGCTCCCTGAAAAGACGATCATTCCGGGCGACTCACCAGCCACCCGTCGTGACTTCCTCTGGAAAACCGGCGGCGGCCTCGGCGGCGTCGCGCTGACCGCGCTCCTCGCCGAGCAAGGTCTCCTCGGCGCCGAAGCCGATCTAAAATCTCAAATCCCAGATCTCAAATCACCCCCCTCGCCGCTCGCCCCGCGTCCTTCGCACCACGCTCCTTCCGCCAAGGCGGTCATCCAGATCTTCTGCCCCGGCGGGCTCAGCCAGGTCGACACCTGGGACTACAAACCCGAACTCATCAAGCGCGCGGGAAAGCCCTTTGATCCCGACGGCAAGCTGCAGTTTTTCGCCTCCAAACCCGGCGCCTGCCAACCCGGCTTCTGGCCCTTCCAACGTCGAGGCCAAAGCGGCCTCTGGATGTCCGATCTCTTCCCCCGCCTCGCAACCTGCGCCGACGACCTCGCATTCATTCACTCGATGACCAGCAAGTCCGCGCTGCATGGCCCCGGCATGTTCATGATGAACAGCGGCTTCATCGTCCCGGGCTTTCCCTCGATGGGCTCCTGGATCACCTACGGCCTCGGCAGCGAAACCGACAACCTCCCCGCCTATGTCGTCCTCCCCGACCCACGCGGCCTGCCCCCTGGCGGCGTGATCAACTGGGGCGCCGGTTTTCTCCCCGCCGTCCACCAGGGCACGACCATGGAAGCCGCGGCAGGCAAGGAGCCCATCGCCGATCTTTTCCCGCCCAAATCCTTTGCCGCTAAAACCCGTGACAGCGAAGCCGCCGGTCGCGACTTCCTCCAATTACTCAATCGCAACCACGCCGCGCAACGCCACAACGCGCCGGATCTCGAAGCCCGCATTTCCGCCTACGAACTCGCCGCCCAACTTCAACTCAGCGCCCCCGAGGCCACCGATCTCGCGAACGAAACCGCGGCGACCAAAAACCTCTATCAAATCGACGACGAAGACATCGGCCCTTTCGGCAGGCAGTGCCTGCTCGCCCGACGGCTCATCGAACGCGGCGTCCGCTTCGTCCAGATCTACTGCGGCGCTGAAAATACTCAGGCCCGTGAGATCCGCCCCAACTGGGATTCCCACGAGGATCTCCCACGCGACCACGGCTACTGGGGCCGCGTTCTCGACACCGGCGCCGGCGCGCTGATCAAGGACCTCAAGTCGCGCGGCATGCTCGACTCCACGCTCGTCAACTGCACCTCGGAATTCGGCCGCCAACCCGCCGCCCAGGGCAAAAAAGCCAAAGGTCGCGATCACAACGCGGGCGTCTTCACCGCCTGGCTCGCAGGCGGCGGAATCAAAGGCGGGACAAGCTACGGCCAAAGCGACGATCTCGGATTCAAGGTCGGGGAGCATCCCGCCTACAGCTACGACTTCCACGCCACCGCCCTCCACCTCCTCGGCCTCGATCACGAACGCCTCAGCTACTACCACAACGGCATCCAACGCCGACTCACTGACGTCCACGGCCACGTGATCAGGGAGATTCTCGCGTGAGATGAAGCGGCAGAGTCCAGCCCGATCAGGCCACCCCTTGCTGCTCTGGATATTTATCGGACTGCTCC
>JBLHKZ010000382.1:0-4438 GCA_047618185.1 Limisphaerales bacterium | reverse complement strand
ACGCTGGAATGTTTTCGGCGTCGGCCGTTGTAAAGGTTGTCCACACCCTCGATATCTATCGTTCCTGGCTGGATATCGTCGAATCAATCTGACATTCTCCATTCCACGATTCCCAAAAAAAGTTGAATTCGTCAGCCCCACAATCATGACTACGCCCGACTCTCAGGCCGAAGATTCCGAGGAAATCCTGGAAAGCCTCGCCTCGCTTTACACCGCCGTAGTTTGCGATGTGCTCGACACGCTCGGCTACCGCAACCAGGCCCTGCCCGCGCGGATTCGACCGCTCACTCCCAAGAAGGACATCTGCGGCCGCATCTTCACGGCCAGGGCGCGAAACATAACCGAGATCCCGGCCGAGCCCTACAAGCTGGAGATCGCCGCCGTCGACGCCATGACCCGCGGCGACCTGTTGCTGATCGACGCGGAGAACAACGACACCTGCGGCTTCTGGGGCGAACTGCTCACGACGGCCTGCATCTACAAGGGCGTTCGCGGCGTGGTGATGACCGCCTGCACGCGGGACATCTGGGGTCTGTCGGAATCCGGCTTCCCTGTCTTTGGCATCGGCTATCATCCCGCTGACAGCAAGGGCCGCGCGGATATCGTCGCCATTGGGGAGCCAATCGAGATCGACGGCGTCAAGGCGAAGACGGGCGACTACCTGCTCGGCGACGAAGACGGCGTCGTGGTCATTCCCTGCGAAGTCGTGATGGAAACGATTCGCAAGGGGGAGGAGAAAGTCTCGGGCGAAAACGTGGCTCGCGCCGACCTCGCCAACGGCGTCCCGATGGGCGAGGTGTTTAAAAAATACGGAATCCTTTAAACCGCCATGTCCAAGCGCGTTCTACTGGCCGGATTGTTCCACGAGACCCACACCTTTCTCGAAGGGACGACCGGGCTGTCCGATTTTCAAATCGCGCACGGCGAGGAGTTGCTGGCGCGCAAGGGCGACGCCTCCCCGATGGGCGGCTTACTTGAAGCCGCGGACAAGCATGGCTGGACGATCCTGCCGACGGTCGACTTTCGCGCGACCCCGGGCGCGATCGTTGAAGACAAAGTCGTCGAGACTTTCTGGAACGATTTTCAGGAGCGCGCCCAACCGCTGCTCGACGAAGGCGTCGACGCCATCTACCTCGTGCTCCACGGCGCCATGGCGGCCCAATCGCTGGTCGACGTGGAGGGCGAAATTCTGGTTCGCATTCGCGAATTGCCCGGCGCCAATACGATTCCCCTTTTTGGCGTCTACGATCTCCACGCGAACTTCACCGAAACCATGGCCGATTGCGCCGACTGCCTGGTGGGCTACCGGGAGAATCCCCACATCGACGCCAGGGAATCGGCGGTGCGCGCGGCGCGCCTCCTGAAATACTGCTTCGATGAGGGCATCCTGCCGAAGATGCTTTGGGCGAACGTCCCGATCGTCTGGCCGCCCACCGGCGTCGCCACGGCAAACGAACCGATGTGCCTGCTCGAGCAGCTGGCGCGCGAGATCGAGAGCGAGAACGACGACATCTGGGCGGTCAACGTCAATGCCGGCTACTCCTTCGCCGACACACCCGACACCGGAGTCAGCTTCTCGATCGTGACCGCTGCTCCCGAGGCGTCACCGCCCTGGGAAGCGGGCCAGCAGTGGGAAGCTTCCGATGGATTTGAAGGTCGCGCCCGTCAACAATTGGCGCAGCTTTGCCATCTGGCGCTCGATCGCAAGGCGCAGGGCAACGTCACCGACCGACCGATCGATGAGGTCATGGACGAGCTCGACCGCGAGGCGCCCGGACTAACTGCGATCGTGGAGCCGTCGGACAATATCGGCGGCGGCGCACCCGGCGACGGCACCGGGATTCTTCGCGCGTTCGTGGAGCGCGGATTTCAGAATGCTGCGGTGGCGATCCACGACCCCGAGGCCGTTGAGGCGCTCGCCGGCTTATCGCCGGGCGAGCGAATGACCCTGCCGATCGGCGGCAAAGGCAGCCGCCTCGACGCGGGCCCGCTGGAGCTGGAGGTGGAATTTCTTTCGCGCAGCGACGGACGCTTTGAATTGGAAAACAAGAAGAGCCACCTCGCTTCGATGTCCGGGAGCTTCTTCAACATGGGTCCGACAGCGGTGGTTCGGCATAAAGGCATCACGATCCTGCTCAACAGCCGCCGAACGGCGCCCTTCGACCTCGGTCAATGGCGCAGCCAGGGAATCGATCCTGAGAATCTCTCCTTCATTGGCGTCAAGGCCGCGGTCGCCCATCGCGCCGCCTACGATCCCATCACCGCGCGCAGCTATTGGGTCGACACCCCCGGCCCCTGCACGAGCAATCTCAAGGCGTTCCCTTACCAGAACATACGCCGCCCGGTGTTTCCACTGGATGGGGATTGAAAGGGGCGAGGTCCTAAACTTCAGGGGATTCGCGGCAAATAGCGCAAGCGATCCGAAAACCGACGTAGCAGCCGAGGTGACGCGCATGCGCAACTGCGGGACTCATGAATTTCATCCATCCGGAATCCATTTTCCGTGTTGGAATCTTCTACGACCCGTCGAAAAATCGGCGACTATCTCCAATCAACGGCCCAGCGGCGCCATCCGACGTTTGGGGATGAACTGCAAGGCGCGGGCCTTGGCTGCGGCGATCTCCTTTTCCGACAACAGATCGCCCAGGGTCGCGCGCATGTCCTTAGCGTTCTTGCTTCCCTGGTTCGCCGCGAGTTCCAGCCACTTGTAAGCTTCGATCGTGTCGGATTCCCCGGCCGTGCCGGCAAGCAACAATCCGGCGACGTAGGTTTGTCCCAGCGTGGAGCCGTGTTCGGCGGCCTCACGAAACCACTTTAAGCGCTCTTTCGGATCACCGCGCTCGTAGATCATCCCCAGCCAGAATTGCGCGGTCGAGTTGCCCTGTTCGGCGGACAACAGCAGCCATTGAGCGGCGCGCGCGTAGTCCTGTGAGGCGCCTCGGCCCCAGTAATGCATCGTGCCCAATGCGGCCTGGGCGCCTGAATGTCCCTGCTGCGCGGCAAGCGTGTGCCACTTCAAGGCCTCGGTGAAATTCTGATTTACGCGATCGCCGCGAGCGAAGACGCGACCAAGCTGAAATCGAGATTCCGCGTCCCCCTCCTCCACTGCCTCGTATTTCAGCCGAACCAGCTCGACCGGTGCGTACTCGCTGACGGGCGGCAGGCTGCCCGGCGCGACGGACGGCGCCGATGGCGCCAGGGCGGGCGCGACCATGGATCGGGCCATCGTCGTCTCGCCAGAAACCGAGGGAGCCGGCGTCGAAACGGCCGCTGTCGTGGTCGGCAACATCGTTGTGGGCATCGACCGTGTCGGCGTGACTGCAGGCGCGGGCGCGGGCGCGGGAGGCGGCGTCGCCCCCGACACCGTCGTGCGCGGCATCGTCGGCAAAGAGGAGGCCGCAGGGGCGGCGGGCGCCGACCGGTCCGCCATGGAAACGTCCGCAACCGAGGGAACCTGTGGCGTCCTTGGCGTCAAGACGTCGGGCGTCATATGCGGAATGATGGCTCGCTCAAGCGGACGCCGTCCGGAAGTCAGCAGAGGAGCGAGCGCATCGAGGTTTGGTTCGGGCGCAGTCGAGGCCGAGGGCGGGCGGAGTAAGAACTGCGACGCGCCGATTTCCGCCTCCTCCGCCTGCTGGGTGGTTGGCAGCTGAATAATTTCACGCAGCGCCTCGTTGGCCCTCGGCACTTTCTGAGCCGCGGCAAGAATCATCCATTTGCAGGCCTTCACATAATCCTGCGGAACGCCCTGCGCTCTTAGATACATTATGGCAAGCTTGTACTGCGAAGGGCCATGATTCTGATGGGCGGCGAGCTCAAACCAGCGAAACGCCTCCGGCAGATTCTCATTCACCAGGCCGGCCCCGGTTTCGAGCATCTTGCCGACCGTGAATTGAGCGATATCGAAGCCTTTGGACGCGGCCTTGCCAAACCAACGCAGGGCCTCGCGATGATTCTGCCTCGTCCCCCGCCCGGCATAGTACATGTAGCCGAGATTGTATTCAGCCAGAGAAAGGTCCTGATCGGCCGCAGTGCGAAACCACTGCATCGCCTGCCCGAAATCTGGAGCCCCCAACTTGTCGCTGTTGTAGAGGCTCCCCAGCGCGTTCTGGGCCATCGCGTATCCCTGGCCGGCGGACTTACGATACCAAATGGCAGCCTGATCCGGCATGACGCGCAGCCCCATCTTTCCAGTGTCAAAATACGCGCCCAACAGAAATTGGGATTCGGCGTCGCCCTCGTTGGCCTTCTTATGCACCGCCTCCAGCGCCGCCTTGGTCTTGGGGTCAAGACCCTGGCCGAGCCCGTTCAAGCCGGTTGCAAGCAGCAAAAGCGCGGCGATTGTAAATCGAAACCATACATTCATCGGCGGCACAATATCCGAGACCGCGACCGAAAGCAAACGATCGAACGGGTTATCCAGATTCGCCATGCGCCG
>JBLHKZ010000381.1:0-4466 GCA_047618185.1 Limisphaerales bacterium | reverse complement strand
ACGTGAAAGGTGTCCTGCATGTCGCGCGCGGGATGGTCGGCGGGAGTGTTGAGTGCGTCGAAGCAATGGTAGTCACCCTCGATTTCAGGGCCGTCCGCGACGACAAAGCCCAGTTTGCGGAAGCTTCGCACGATGTCCTCGGTGACTTGCGTCAGGGGGTGGAGGCGCCCAAGCGGCTGGCGCCGGCCGGGCAGGGTGAAATCGGTCGCTTCGGTCGGAGCGGCGGCCTGGAGTTCCAGCGCGGAAGAGCATTCGGCGAGGGTGGCTTCGAGCGCCTGTTTGGCGACGTTGAGCGCCTTGCCTGCTTCCGGGCGTTCCTCGCGGGACAAGCCGCCCATGCCCTTGGACAGGGCGGGGAGGCTGCCTTTAGTGCCGAGATACTTGACGCGCGCCTGCTCCAGGGCGGCGAGATCGTCGGCCGCCTTCAACTCCGCCAGCGCGGCCTCCTTCAGTGATTGGATTTCTTCGACGAATGACATGGCGCTTGTTCCTGAATAAACAAAAAGCACGGGCGGCCAAAAATGGGCGCCCGTGCAATGAAAGGTGTTTCGGTCGGCGAACAGCGGCCGATGGCCGCCGTTCGTCAGGCGGCGTTCTTGGCCGTCAACGCGTCTTTTGCGGCGTTGACCAAGGCGCTGAAGGCGGCCTCGTCCTGGGCGGCGATGTCCGCCAGAGCCTTGCGATTGACTTCAATCTGGGCGGCTTTGAGCCCCTCGATAAATCGGCTGTAAGTGATGCCGGCGGCGCGGGCGGCGGCATTGATGCGAATCTGCCACAGGGCGCGGAAAGTGCGCTTCTTGGCCTTGCGGTCGCGGAAGGCGTAGGTCTGGGCCTTGTCGGTGGCGTCTTTGGCGTAGCGGTAAAGCTTGCTGCGGCGCAGCCAATAGCCCTTGGCTTCGTTTAAAACGCGCTTGCGGCGTCTCCGTGATGCGGGTCCGTTGGTGATTCTCATGACTCAGTGCGTTTTATTTGGCGTCCTCAATTAACGGAACGGCAGGGCTTCAAGAATTCGTTTGTAGTCGGATTTGTGGACCGAGGCGACCGAATTGAGCTTGCGGCGGCGCTTGGCGTTCTTGCTGGTTGCAAGGTGCCGTCGGCCGGGCCGCCGGCGCAGGATTTTGCCGGTGCCAGTGATCTTAACCCGTTTCGCAGTGGCTTTGCGTGTTTTAATGCCTTTAGGACGTCGCATAATGCTTTAAATCGGTAAAAAGGAGCGCGGAATATAGGCGCCTCCCCAATCCGAGGCAAGCGGCAATTTAAAGTTTTTTGGCGTCTATAAATCTTTGCCGATGGGCGAAATTTAGGGATTTGCGGCCGGGCCGGCGGTCGTCACGACGGACTAATTGTTCCGATCGTCGTGTCAACCGCGCCCAATTCGCGCCCCGCGTTCGATTCTTACGGCGCTTCGGGAGTCAACTCAAAGGTTTGCCCGGTCGGATGATCGCCCCAGTTCCCAGCGCCGCCGCCGTTGCTGAATCCCGATGCGGTGACATTGATGGTGTAAGGCGTCACGCTGAAGTTGGCCTGCGTCATGGTCTGGAGGAAAAAGAACCCGTTTGCGTCGGTGGAGACCGCCGCGCCGTCCAGCGATGTGGAGACGGAGGCGGCGGAAATGGGCGCGCCCGAGCCCTGGGCAATCACGCGCCCCTGGATCGAAACGTTGTCGGTCTGGGGAGAGACGATGACCGTTCCGCTGTTTTCGAAGGAGTAGGTTCCGGTGTAGAAGCCGTTCTGAGCCGTCGCTGACATCGAGCCTGTTTGCGGGCCGTTTTTGCAATTCAGAGTCGCGGAAAAGCCGTTGCCATTCAACGACCCGTTGACGTCGATCAACGGCGTTATGGGCGACCACGTTTCGCTGAAATTACCGGCTCCGTCGACGTTGATGCCCTGGGAGCTGAAAAAGACGTCGCCGCTCCCGCCGCTGGCGGCATTGCATTGGGTGGCGTTGAGCGGCGGGTAAAAGGCGATGCTCCAGGATTCGCCGCCGTTGCCGCCGCCGCCACGATTGCCGTTGCCAGAGAACGAGCCTTCGCGAGCGCGGTAGTACTTGAAGTCCGCGTTGTGACTGTTGGGGTCGGAGAAGAAAAACTCACCCATGGGACCGGTGATGTTGTCGTCCGCGTTGCGCGTGGTTTCATACATCCAGTTTTGGAAATCGGACGATGATTCGATTGAGTAGGTGAGGTTTCTTTCGCCCAGCAGGCGGAACATGAACGGATTGTTCGAGCGGTTGAACATGTCGAGCCGGGCTTCGATCGGCATGCCGGTGGTCGTGAGATCCATGGCGGTCCAGGTGACAAAAGCGGCGCAGCCGCGAACGCCGGGGTAATCAATGGTCTCGACATCGGTCGTCCGGACGAAGGCGATCTCCAGATCGAACTCCCGTCCCGGGGGCAGCGTGTTGGCGGGGATCAATAGCGATGTCGCCGATCCGGGCAGGGCGCCGGGTTGGCCGGGTTGCGGCGTTTCGAAGATTTCCCGCCCGTTGTCGTTTTCAATGAACACGACGATCGCGTCATCCGCTCCCGGGTTGTCCATCGCGTTCCAGGTCAGGGTGAAATCCATCGTGGGATCGACGGCCTGCGCGGCGACGTGATTTTGCAGGGCGGGCGCGTTGGGGTAATTCTCGGGAGTCAGATCCAGATTTACGGTCGGGGTTCCGTCGCGGAAGGTGTTGAACTGAATCGCGAAGGTTCCATTGGAAATGAGCCCGTCGAGATCGGATTTCTCGGCGTATTCCGCCTCGATTTCGAGAGTGTCTCCGTGGTCCTCGGAGTAAAACGTGATGGGCGATGCCGAGGGCGCGGTGATGGCGACGGATGAAATGGTGTTGAAGCCGTTCAACTCGGCGCTGAATTCGAAGGAGAACTCGCCGGCGAGCGTCACGGAGGCGCCGTCCTGCACATAGAATTGCCCCTTGCTGAGCTTGAACCAGAGGACATCCTTTTCGCCGATGTTCGAGGCGGACGCGGTGGTGAACGAACCGCTGTTTTGTCCGCTCTGGAGGACGTTTCCGGCCACATCCTGAAATTGGGTCGGGCCGCCTGGGCCTTGCTTGGCAATGCCTGATGCGCCGCCTCCCGCACCTCCGTTTGCGGTCATTGGCGGCGGATTGAGTGTCCAGCCGATGGTTGTGTTGAGCGGGAGCGTGGGAGTGTATCGGCAAAACAGGCGCGTTCCGTCCGAGCTCCACGTGTAGGAGAAATTGTCGGCGTCGGCGACGCCGGTCCACGCGATCGCCTGGGAGTAGTCCACGTCCGTGTTCATCGGCTCGGAAAAGCGAAAGGCCACGACCGAGATGTCCTTGACGTTGGACGTGCCGGCGGGCGGTTCAATGCGTTCGAGAGTCGGGCCTTGTTGATCCGATCCGCCGGCGGCCTTGATTGAGAACTTCGTGCGTTTCTGGTAGGCGCCGACAGCCATGGTGTAGCCGGTGTCGGAGGCGACAAATCGAAAGAAAGACAGACTCGCCGAATAGGTTTCCCCCGGAGTCAGTGTGCTGGCGGGAATTGAGACGGAGGTGGAAGTCCCGTTGAGCGAGCCCACGTCGCCAGGACCCGCGCTTTCGAAAACCCTTGAGTCGCCCATGGAGCCCTCGCTCTGGATTTCAACCATGACAAAGTCGTCCGTCGTGCCGCCGGCGAACGCGTCCCACATCAGCGTGAACGCCATGCCGGAATCGATGTTCTGGGCGGCGCCCCAATTGGCGATGCGCGGGACGTTGGGGTAATTGTCGGCGGGCAGGGTGAGCACGGCGGATTGGGCGCCGTCGTTTTGCCCGACCAAATTGACCGTGTAGAGGCCCGGCGCGAAGGGCTCATCAAATTCGTCCTTCTCCGAAAAACCCTGGCTAAAATGAAAATTGTCGTTGTCGGCCTGCAAGGTATGCATGGCGCCGCCGGGGACGGTCACGCTGGCGCTGGTGACTTGGCCAGGGGAGGCGGGGTCAATGAAGACCTCGAACTTGAAGCGGCTGTTTTCTCCGGACGAATCGATCAGGCTGGGAATGCCCTTTTCGTCTTGTTGGAAATTCTGGCTCTTGGTGATGGCAATCAGGTTGGCGTCCTGCGCCTGGGAGGGGGAGGACGTTAAGGTCAGCAGGGTGGCAGCGAAGAGTGCGATGGCGTGGCGTGCTTGGTTTTTCATTTTAGGCAGAGCAGCCGCGTTGGTTTCCCGTTTTATTGCCTTTCAAATCCCACGGAGCGGCTATGAAGTTCTTACTTGAGTCAACCCAAAGAAACAAGGTTGAAGACGAGGCGGGCGCTTCCGAATCGAAGCAAGAAGTCGGCGTTGAGTTTGCGCCGCGATCCCATAGAATCGTCGGCGATGAACTCCTTGCGCGCCATTCAATGCCTCCTTGCGACGACGGCCTTGATTTGCCTTGCCGGCTGCGCGGCGCCAAGGGCTTCGGATTCGTCGGCTCGCGGGAACGCTCAGACCCTCCGCTTCGATTTCGGCTCCGGCGG
>JBLHKZ010000380.1:0-4488 GCA_047618185.1 Limisphaerales bacterium | reverse complement strand
CTCCGCAATGTCGGGGATCCGGTCGAGTTGGCGTTGCGCTACAACGATCAGGGCGCGGACGAAATGGTGTTCTTCGACATCACGGCCAGCGCCCATGGCCGCGCAACCATGGTGGATGTCATCGAACGCTCCGCAGACCAGTGTTTTATGCCGCTCACCGTCGGCGGCGGCATTCGCGCCGTGGAGGACATGAGCGCCATGCTCAAGGCGGGCGCCGACAAGGTGAGCATCAATTCCTCGGCCCTTTCGAACCCGGAGCTGATCCGCGAGGGCGCGGAGAAATTTGGGAGCCAGTGCATCGTCGTGTCGATCGACGCGAAGCGGGTCGGGCTCGACAAGTGGGCGGTCTTTGCCAAAGGCGGCCGCGAAGCCACCGGTCTCGACGCGGTCGAATGGGCCGTCAAGGCCGTGGGACTTGGCGCGGGCGAGATAGTGCTCAACAGCATCGACTCGGACGGCATGAAGACCGGCTACGACATCGAGATCACGCGACGCATCAGCGAGTCGGTTGGCGTGCCAGTCGTGGCAAGCGGCGGCGCGGGCAAGCTTGAGCATATGGTCGATGTGTTGCTCAAGGGCAAGGCCGACGCGGTGCTGGCGGCCAGCATTTTTCATTTTGGCGAATACACGGTCGATGAGGTGAAAGCCTTTCTGGCTGAGCACGGTGTTCCGGTTCGCCCGATTCCCAACCTCGACTAAGCGACGCTTATGAGCCTTTTTGACAACTTGAAATACACTTCCGACGGCCTCATTCCCGCGATCATCCAGGAGCAATCCACGGGTCGCGTGTTGATGATGGCCTGGATGAATGAGGCATCGTTGAAATCCACCATCGAGACCGGCAAGACGCATTTCTGGAGTCGCTCGCGCCAGAAGTTCTGGATGAAGGGCGAAAGCAGCGGGCACACCCAAACGGTCAAGGACATCGCCTTCGACTGCGACGGCGATACGTTGCTGATTCAGGTGGAGCAGGCGGGCGCGGCCTGCCACGAGGGCTACAAGAGCTGTTTCTTCCGTGCGATCGACGGCGACGATTTCAAGGTCACCGAACCCATGCTCAAGTCGCCCGACGACATCTACGGCGAAAAGAAATGACCGCTGATCGGCTCTGATTTTTCAACCACAGATGGACACAGATGAACACAGATATGCGGGGAGGAACAGACGTGCGCGCTTAGGGGGAGGGGCCAGGGGTGGGTTGTTTCGGTCCCTGCTGATTTCCATCTGTGTTCATCCGTGTCCATCTGTGGTTAACCCAACTTCACCACGATGACCGAACTCATCCCCTTTGGCGGGAGTGATTACTGGGTATTGCTGGGCGTGTTGGCGCTGGCTCGGGTCGCGGATTTCTTGAGCACGTGGATCGCCACGCCCAGTCTCGCCATGGAGGCCAATCCGTTCGCTCGGTGGTTGGGATGGAAATGGGGCATCCTTTTCAACCTGACCCTGTGCGTCGGGATCGCCCTCTGGCCCTTTGGCTCCATTGTCCTGTCGACTGCGAGCGTGTTGGTTGCCTCAAGAAATTTCCAATCGGCCTGGCTTATCCGGGCCATGGGCGAGCAAAACTACGCCACCATGATCGCTGTCGAGGGCGGCAAGGCGGGGCGGGGGCTCTACGCGTTTTGCATGCTTTCACAGGCTGCGTTGGTGGCCCTGGTCGGCGCGGCGGTGATCTACTTTTCGCGGCGGGATCTAATTCAAATCTCGATCGGAGGCGGGATTGTGGCCTATGGCTTCATAGTTGGGTTTTACTCGCTGCTCTCGGTGTGGCAGATTCGCCGGCGTTTGGCTCCAGCCGACAAATAGACAATCGAATCAGGAACCCAGGCAGATGCACACGCCCGACAGAAAAGAATTCATCAAGCTCGCGAAGCAGGGAAACGTCATCCCGGTCACGCGGCGCATTCTCGCGGATTTTGAAACGCCGCTCTCGGCCTATCAGAAAATCCGAGGACAGGGCGAATCGTTCCTCGCTGAATCGGTCGAAGGCGGTGAGCGGCTCGGCCGCTACTCTTTCGTCGGTTGCAACCCGCGCGCGATCATCCGACAGGACGGCTCTGTCGTGCAGCACATCGAGAATGGGAAAGTTCTCGCAAAATTCACTGTCACCCCCGGGCAATCGACCGACAACCCCGACGAAGTGCGCGACGGTCTCGAAGCGATCGAGCGCATCCTCAGTGGATACAAGCCAGTCACGCTGCCCAATCTTCCGCGCTTCACCGGCGGCGCCATCGGATTTATCGGCTATGAGTTCATCCACGACGTCGAGCCTACCGTTCCGCGTCCGCCAAAGGACGAACTCGGCACGCCGACGATGTATTTCCTCGTCGCCGATCAGTTGCTGATTTTCGACCGCGTCAAGCAGACGATCACAATTCTCGTCAACTCCTTCCTCGACGACACCGTCACGGAGCTGGAGGCCTACGAAAACGCGACGGATGAGATCGACCGGCTTCAGGCGCTTCTGGAGCAGCCGATCGAGCATCACCAAGCCGAGCTGCCCGATGAGATCCCGGACGTCGAATTCACGTCGAACACCGAGAAGGAACAGTTCCTGGCCAACGTCGCAAAATCCAAGGAATACATCACGGCCGGTGACATCATCCAGGTCGTGGGCTCGCAGCGATTTTCCACGGAATTCAAATCCTCGCCCATCGATCTGTATCGCGCCGCCCGGACGATCAATCCTTCGCCCTACATGTTCCTGCTGGAGTTGGAGGGGTTTTCATTGGTCGGCGCCTCGCCGGAGATTCATGTCCGCTGCGAGGATCGAAAAGTGGAGATCCGACCCATCGCCGGCACTCGCCGTCGAGGCCGCAACGAGGAGGAGGATCTCGCGCTGGAGAAAGAGCTGCTGGCCGATCCGAAGGAGCGCGCCGAGCATGTCATGCTGGTGGACCTGGCGCGCAATGACATTGGCCGTGTTTGTGATTTCGGCACCGTGAAGTGCGAAGCTGACGAAATGATGTTCATCGAGCGCTACAGCCACGTGATGCACATCGTCTCCCAGGTGGAGGGGAAGCTGTCGGAGGATAAGACGCCCTACGATCTGATACGCGCGACCTTTCCCGCCGGCACGCTTTCGGGCGCGCCGAAGATTCGCGCCATGCAGATTATTTCCGAGATGGAGCAGACTGCCCGCGGCCCCTACGGCGGCTGCATGGGCTACTTCTCCTTCAACGGCAATCTCGACTGCTGCATCATCATCCGCACCGCGCTGCTCAAGGACGACAAGGCCTACGTGCAATCTGGAGGCGGCTGGGTCTACGATTCGCAGCCCGAGCTGGAGTTCGAGGAGACCGAGAACAAGGCGCGGGCCATGTTTAAGGCGGTTTCGCTGGCAAAGGGATTCGCTCCGGGCGAAACGGCTTAGAGGCCAAGCTCTTTTTCGATCCGTTCGGCCGCAACCGGATCGATGGTCTCAAGGGTGATCATGAGGGATCTCCATCGGTCCGATTCAGGGGCATGGGAATCCATCATGCGAATCAATGTCGGGGCCGCGTTGCGGGCGGCCTTGCCCAAACCCATCAGGCATTCCACGGCCTCGTAGAGAACTTCATCCTGTTCGTCGTCAAGACAGCCCACCAACAGGCGAAGCATGCGTTTCGGTTGCGATTCGAAATAGCGCGCGTTCCGGGCCGCCGTGGCTCGGATGGCCGGGGATTCATCGGAAAAGCAAGACTCCAGGTCGTCGATCAATGAGTCGAAGGCCGAAGCTATGGGGCAAAGTCGTCGGACCATCTCCACGCGCGTCGACTCATCGCTGTCGCGTAGGGCGTTTAACATATCTGGCAATATCTCGGCGCGAGTTCGCTCAGCATTGATGGCGTGGAGCGCCTTTGCAGCGGCGGCGATGACGTAATGTTTGGGATGATTCAACTGGCTGGTGAGAGCAGGGAAAGCTTCGGCCGCGTCGGCGCCCATCTTGCCGAGAACCCGCGCGGCGGAGGCTCGTCCGTTTGCATTTCCAGTTTTCAAAAAGCGAAGCATCAGTGGCAGAGTCTTGTTGGCGACCTCGGCGCCTCCGATCTGGTTGATCGTGTGCGCCAGGTCGAATCGCAAAACGACCCAGGTGTTTTTAGGCGTAAGATCGATTTCCTCCAGGAGTTCCAGCAGTCTGGGCAGACTCTCGTTTGCCGACGGTCCGAGTTCGCCAAGGGCCACGATGGCGCTTCTTTTTGTCCAACTGCTCTCGGCGTCCAGCTGCTTGCAAATCAAGGGAATAGCCGGCCGCGCGGCTGCGCCGATCTTGCCGAGGGTGGTGATGACGGACTCTGCCCCGGGGCTTTCTTCCAACATGCGAATCAACTGCGGCACGGCGTCAGCAGCCTGCGGTCCGAATTCGCCCAGCGCCTTGGCGTACTCATAGCGCGCTCGATGGTTTTCGTTTGTCAGTCCGCGTCGCAATGCGGGGATCGCGTCCGGACCGAGTCGAGCCAGCGTCTCTGCGACCACATGCTCGAATTTCTGAAAGTCGAGTTGCGATTC
>JBLHKZ010000379.1:0-4537 GCA_047618185.1 Limisphaerales bacterium | reverse complement strand
TCCTCGCCTCGGACTACCCGGCCGATCGGCTTTCAATCATTCTCGTGTCAGACGGCTCAACCGACCAAAGCGCGCGGCGCGTCGCCGATCTGAACGACTCTCGCGTCACCCTGATCGAACGGGACGAACGCGCAGGTAAACCGGCCTGTCTCAATCTGGGCGTCGACGCCGCCCGAAGCGACATCATTGTCTTTAGCGACGCGCGACAGCGATTCGACGCGAACACCATCTCCAACCTCGTTCGGCATTTCGAAAATCCAAAAGTCGGAGCCGTCAGCGGCGCTTTGTTAATCCAATCGTCCGATTCCGCGGTCGGCGGCGGCGTCGACGCCTATTGGAGGTTGGAGAAAATGATTCGCCACGCCGAGTCCCGCTGGGATTCCTGCATCGGCTGCACGGGCGCGGTCTACGCCATCCGCCGCGAACTCTACGAAGCCATTCCCGCGGACACGCTGATCGACGACGTCGAAATCCCCATGCGAATCGCGACCCGCGGCTTTCGCGTGCTTTACGATTTTGACTCCCAGGCCCACGACTCCCAATCCCTTGAGCCGGCCAGGGAAAAGATCCGCAAGCAACGCACCCTTGCCGGCAACTACCAAATGCTTTTCCGGCATCCCGGCTGGCTCTTTCCCTGGCGCAACCGACTCTGGTGGCAGCTCATTTCACACAAGTATCTGCGTCTGGCCGCCCCTTTTCTGCTGATCACACTCATGGCCTCCAATCTCATGCTGATCGGCGAACCTCTCTACCAGGCGCTCCTTTGGTTTCACGGCGGCTTCTACGCCCTCGCTCTGCTGGGCGGCCTGTTCCCCCCCTTTCGCATGGCGCTCTTTTCAATCCCCGCCGGATTTCTTTTTCTCAATCTGATGTCGCTGCGCGGACTCTATTACTACCTTTTCAAATCCGCGAAATCCGGTTGGGATTCAACAACCACGCAACCCGCGCAAAAGAACTGATAAGAAATCGTGTACAAAGCCCTCGATAAATGGCTCCCGGCGTATCTAAGGCGAAAACGTCGACTGCCCCCGACGGATGGCCCGACGGATATCCTGATCTGCGTCTGCGACCACTTCGAGCCCTTTCACGACACCGACAAGGACGGCGCCCTCGCTCGACTCGATTCATGGATCGAAAAATTCCCACCCTTGATTCGTGACTTCAAGGACGCCGACGGCATTCGCCCACGCCACACCTTTTTCTACCCCATCGAACAGTACGACCGCGACGTCATCGATCGATTGGAAAAACTGTGCGATGCCTCCGGAGGCGAAGTCGAGATTCACCTCCATCACAACAACGACACACCCGAAGGTCTGCGTGAAAAACTCGACCTGGGAATCAGTGATTTTCGTAAACACGGTTTCCTTTCGCGCGATCCGGCGGGCGCGATTCGCTACGCCTTCATTCACGGCGACTGGGCGCTCGACGATTCCCACCCCGATGCCCGACACTGCGGCGTGCGCAATGAACTGCGCCATTTGCGCGAGTCCGGTTGTTACGCCGACTTCACGATGCCCTCGGCTCCCAGCCCGACGCAGACACGGACCATCAACAGCCTCTACTACGCCAAAAGCTCCGACCGCCCCAAGTCACACGACACGGGCGAGCGCGCCAGCGCAGGCGATGCCACCCACACCTATCGCGATGACCCCGAACGACTCCTACTTATCCAAGGTCCGCTGGGCCTCAACTGGGAACGCCGGAAACGCGGCGTCATTCCGCGAATCGAGAATGGCGACCTGACCAGCGTCAATCCCCCTACGATGGACCGCCTTCGCCTGTGGCTGCGCCTTCACAACCACGTCGTCGGCCGACCGGACACCCTGTTCATCAAGCTCCACACTCACGGCGCCATCGACCGCAATTCCAGTGTTTTCCTTGGCGATCCCTATCGAATATTCCACGAAGAGTTGCTCCGGACCTACAACGACGGAGAGCGGTATCGGGTCCACTACGTCACTGCCCGAGAATCCGCCAACATCCTTCATGCGCTCGAAGACGGAAAGACCGGATCGCCCGGACAATACCGAGACTACCTCTACAAACTCGCGGGCAAACCCGAAGCGGATCGCGGCGCATGAAAGTCCTGTTCGTCTCCAATCTCTTTCCCGATGCGACCGACTCCGGCCGCGGCATCTACAACGCACGTCTCGTCCACAACCTCGCCGAACGATGTGAGATGCGCGTCGTCTCCCCTCGCCCGACGCTGCCGTTTCTCGGCGGCGAAGCCCGCAGCGCGCGAAGCGAAGACGCCTCGTTAAAGCCCACGTTTCCGACCGCACGATACATCCCGAAGATCGGTGGCCTGCTAAATCATCGCCTGCTGGCCCACTCGCTTCGCGGCGAATTAAAACGCATTCACGAGGAGTTCCCCTTCGACGTCGTTCTTGCGTCATGGCTCTATCCCGATGCCTGCGCCATCGCCTTGCTCGCGCAGGAATTGGAGTTCCCTTTTGTGGCCGTTGCCCAGGGATCCGATGTTCACCAATACCTGAAGATCCCATCTCGAAGGAAGGTCATGAAAACCTGCCTGAGCGGCGCTTCGACCATCGTGACCCGCAGCGCCGAACTCGGACGTTTACTCAAAGAAGCCCGCGTCACGCCAAAGAACCTGCGCACGATCTACAATGGCGTCGACCTTGAACGCTTTCGCCCCGGAGACAAATCCGAGGCCCGCGCCGCGGTGAATCTCCCACAGCCGGACTCCATCATTCTCTACGTCGGCAATTTCCATCCGGTCAAGAATCCCCTCTTGCTCGTTCGTGCCCACGCCGAATTGTGCGATGACAACCCGGATCGCGTCTATCGACTCATCATGGCCGGCAACGGACCGCAACTAACCGCCGCCAGGCAAGAAGCGGCCAGTCTCGGATTCTCAAAATGGATTCAATTCCTGGGACGTGTTGAGCCAGACCGTATCGCCGATTACATGCGCGCCGCCGACGTCCTTTGCGTTCCAAGCGACAATGAAGGCGTCCCCAACGTGATCCTCGAAGCCTTCGCATCCGGCCTGAAAGTCGTCGCGACGAACGTCGGAGGCATCCCGGAGATCGTGTCGGAGGAATGCCTCGGAATTTTGGTGAAGCCGAACCACGCCGCAGAAATGGCGCACTCTTTGAAGAATGAAATCGATCGTGAATCGGACGTGAAAACAATCACTGATTACGCGGCGAACTTCTCCTGGGAAAACACCGCACAAGCCTATTTGAAATCGCTCAACGACGCCGTTGCGTCACGCGATTGAATTCCGCCTCGCGCCGACTCATCCAAAGGCGCGCTTGAGCCTCGCCTGGTCGAACGCCTTGCGCTGCGCGGAGGTCATCTTGCCAAAGTCCGGCTTCCCGCACGCTTTGATCGGCCAATCCCCATCGAGCTTCCGAACGCTTTCTTTCTTCGGTGAAGGGCTCTCGTCTGACTTCGCCGCTGCCAGCGGATTGTTTCGAATTGTCGCCGTCGACTTCGCCTTCGCGCCGCCATCATAGCTCATCGACTGGTCAGTCAATTGCAGGTCGTCCGCCAGGGGACGTTTGGGCGCAATCTTCAAATGCTCCAGAATACCGTGGTAGGCGCGCACCGCCTCTTCAGGCGTCAGTTCGCCCTTGGTGATCGTGCGGAGAATCTCGATGAACGCGAGCTGATGCTCCGCGTTGTTGATCTTCCGGCCATAGAGCGCGACTCGCGCGCCATATTTCTTCGCGTCATGAATCAACTTGAAAGCGTCGTAGGTCGTGCCGGCGCTGCCTCCCAGAATGCCGACCACCAGGTTTGGATCGTACTGGCACAGCTCCTCCATCAACCGCGGCCCGTGATAAACTATCTTCAAGAACGCCGGCCGCCCCGCTTCGGGCACCCCCGCCAGATTGCGCAGGATGTTGTCGTTGATAAACTCGCCCAATTTCTCCGGCGGAATGCCGCTGTCGATATTGGGGTCGAACACTTCGAGAAAGTATCGAAACTTCTTTCGCTCGGCCTCTTCGCGAAATTCCTTAAATGCCTTCAGCGTCGCGTAGTCCTGATCGAGATTGTTCAGGAATGTCACCGAATAAAGCCCCAGGTTCGCGCCGGGAAATTCGTCCGTCGTGCGGTCGCACTCGACCTTGCCGCACTGGATCTGATCGATGCTCGCCGAACGAAACGGCCGCGCGCCTTCTTTCAGATACTCGCCATGACGAATCGCCCAGACATCCGTCGCGTCATTCGCGCGCGCCGCCGGAGTGATATGCGAATTCTTGAAGAGCTCTTCCTTGATCGTCAGTTGCTCGTTGATCGACGCCGACATTAGCAGGATGTCGATCAAGCCCTGATGGGCGACCTCGCGGATGACGTCCAGATATTCCGGCAGATTCCGATAACCAAACTCCTCGCGATTCCAGACTTCCGGAGAGAATTGAGCGGAATGCGCGCCCTTTTGAGACAGGTAGCTGCGAGGCCCCGTCGAACTGACGCCAAACGCCATATCGGCGTCCTTCGCGTCGGCAAGGATGAACGAATCCGTGGACGGATTGGCTTTGATCTCTGCAAGTTTGGCGTCGAG
>JBLHKZ010000378.1:0-4553 GCA_047618185.1 Limisphaerales bacterium | reverse complement strand
TTTTAGCGCCATTATGGCACTCAATGAAATCTTGGTCGATAGATCAACCTCAAGCCATTTCGGCATCGAAAGAACATGAAACCGGGCCATTCCAGCTTCCTTGACAAGGTCCTTGGCCGCATCGAGCGACTGGACGCTGACGGTTTGCAAACCGTCGTGCAAGGCCTGGCTCGGGAACGGGAGTTCCTGGAAACGCTGTTCAACACGATCGAAGACGGCGTGCTGGTCGTCGATGCGAAACGACGCATCAGCTACTACAATCGGGCTGTGACTGAACTACTCGGCCTCCAGCCCGGAGCTGCCGAAGGCCACCCCATCAAACGTTATCTCCCCGATCTCGATCTGGCGAAACTGGCGCGCCCGAGTGACGACGGTGAGAAGATTCTGCGACACGAGCTGGAAGTTTCCTATCCCCAGCGACGGTTTCTCCGTCTTTACGCCGCGCCGCTGGACAGCGAATCCGAGCACGCGTCAGGCTGGGCCTTGATCCTGCACGACGCAACCGAAGCCCGGCAGAAGACCTTTGAAACGATCGAAAGCGAACGCATTCAAACGTTGACCTTGCTGGCAGCCAGTGTGGCTCACGAAATTGGAAATCCCCTCAACGCGCTTCACATCCACCTGCAATTGATGGAGCGCGAAATCGGCAAACTCAAACGTCAGTCCTCGATCGAAACGCTCGACATAGGCGGGACCGAGGAAGAAGGCGGCGCCGTTCCCACCAGCGACATTTCCGACATCATCGGACGCTTCGAAAAGTATCTGGATGTCGCCAAAGGCGAGATCACCCGCCTTGATTATATCGTCACCCAATTCCTGCAGGCGCTCCGCCCCTCGACGCCCAGTTTCAAACCGGCTTCGTTGAACCAGGCGGCAGAGGAGGTTCTCGAACTGCTCCTGCCCGAAATTGAAAACCGCGGCATCACGGTGAAATCCAAATTGCGGCGACGCCTCCCAAACGCCCGAATGGACCCAGAACAGATCAAGCAGGTTCTCGTAAATCTCGTCAAAAATGCGATCCAAGCCATGACCCAGGACGGCGAATTGGCGGTGCAGACCGGGACGGCAAAGGACGGTGTCTGGATCACCGTTTCAGACACCGGCGGAGGGATTGACGACGAGCGAATCAAGCGCATCTTCGACCCCTATTACACCACCAAGAAAAAGGGCGCCGGATTGGGGCTCATGATCGTCAACCGCATCGTGCGCGACCACAACGGCCTCATCGACGTGAGCAGTCACACCGGACACGGAACTACGTTTCGCATCTGGCTCCCCTTGCGTGAACGCGAGCCCCGACTCATTCCAGCCCAATCCGATGACCGATGATCGAGAGTTCAAATCTCAAATTCTCAACCCCGAACCCAGTTTCATGATTTCCGCCTCCATCCTGATCGTCGACGACGAAAAGACCACCCGTGACGGCCTGCGCGTCGCGCTGGAGGATCGTTACGACGTCTATGTCGCCGAAGACGCCAACGCCGCCTTCGACCTGCTCGGACGAGAACGCTTCGATGTGCTGCTCACTGACCTGCGCATGCCCGGCGACGACGGCATGAAACTCATCACCCGGGCCAAGTCTCTCACCCGCCCCCCCATCTGCATTCTCATGACCGCTTATGGCTCCGAGGAAGTCGCTGTCGCCGCCATGAAGAAAGGAGCCGACGACTACATCGCCAAGGGCCGGCTGCAGATCGACGAATTGGAAATGCGCATCTCACGCGCGCTCAAACGCCGCTCACTGGAGGCCGAGAACGAAACGCTCCATCAGCAGCTCGACAAAAAGTACGGCATCGAAAACATGATTGGCGAGTCGCCTGCGATGCAGGAGGTGTTCGACATCATCCAGCAAGTCGCGCCCGCCAAGGCCACCGTTCTAATCCTCGGCGACAGCGGCACCGGCAAGGAAATGGTCGCCAAGGCTCTGCACCAGCAAAGCCCGCGCAAGAACCACGCCATGGTGACTGTCCACCCCGCAGGCCTCGCCGCGCAGCTCCTCGAGAGCGAACTTTTCGGCCATGAGAAAGGCGCCTTCACAGGCGCGCATGAACGCCGGATCGGACGCATCGAACAGGCCGAAGGCGGCACGCTCTTCCTTGATGAAATCGGCGAAATCGACGCCGCCACCCAGATCAAGCTGCTGCGCTTCCTCGGCGAGCGGACCTTCGAACGCGTCGGCTCCAACAAAACCATTTCCGCCGACGTCCGACTCGTCACCGCGACGAATAAGGACCTTGCCCAAATGGTCAAGGACGGCGACTTCCGCGAGGATCTTTATTTCCGTTTGAAGGTCGTCGAAATCCGCCTGCCGAAACTTAAGGAGCGCGGCAGTGATATAGCTCTGATGGCGATGGCCTTTCTCAAAGAATTCGCGGAGGAAAACGGCAAGGCCGTCAAGGAGTTCAAGCCCGAGACGCTCGACGCCCTGCTCGCCTACGACTGGCCCGGCAATGCCCGCGAACTGCGAACGGCGATCGAACACGCGGTGGTTTTCTGTCGCGGGACCGCGATCAGCATGAGAGACCTCCCCGCGAACGTCCGCGAAGCCTCGGGCGACCTGAGCATCGGCGGCGGCGACCAGCCCCTGCTCGACAACGATCACCTGACCGTCAAGCAGGCGGAGAAACAACTCATCATCAAAGCGCTGAAAGACAACAACGGCAACCGAACGAAAGCGGCGAAGACGCTGGGCATCAGCCGACGCACCCTCCACCGCAAACTCCACGAGTACCACCTGGAGGGATTTTAGATATGCCCAAGGGTATTCAAGAATGGATTCACGCGCTCGAGGAAGGCGGCGGGGCGAAGATCGTCCGCGTCGTCGTCGCAAGCCTCGCGTTCATCGCGATCGCGCTGCTCTACAACCTGCGCGAATATCGTAATTTCACCGCGCCTCAGGCGATGGACTCGGCCCAACTCGCCCGCAATCTCGCGGAGGGCGAAGGATTCACCACCGATTTCGTCCGCCCGTTCAGCCTTCACCTCCTGCGGAAAAAATCCGGCCAGAGCGACCTGCCGCTCGATGGCCCGCAGCCCGACATTTCCAATGCCCCGCTTTATCCCCTCGCGCTGGCTCAACTGATGAAGGCGACTCGGCCCGCCAGCGAGATTCCCAGGCTGAGCGAGTTCGACACGGAACATCCCGCCCGCCTTTGGAAATACGAGGCCGAAGTGCATATCGGGGTGTTGAATCAATTCCTCTTCTTCCTTTCGCTCGTCCTGTTGCACTCGCTTGCTCGGAAGCTCTTCGATCCCCTTGTCGCGTGGGTTGCGGTCATCGCGATGGGAGGCGCCCAGCTGTTCTGGCAATTCAGCGTCTCGGGGCTACCGACCATGATGCTCATGGTTCTCATGCTGGCGCTGGCGCATTGCCTCTCGCTGGCCGAGCAGGGCGCCAACGAAAAAAAGTGGGGAGCCGGCCGACTTGCCGCGCTCGCCGGCCTGGCTGGCATCCTCCTCGGCGCGCTCGCCCTCACCCAATACGCCTTCGCCTGGCTCGTCCTCCCAACACTCGCGTTCTTTGGCTACGCCTTCAACCAGCGCCGCGCCTTGCTTTGCATCGTCGCGCTGCTCGGCTTTGCCGCCGTCACCGCCCCCTGGATCAAACGAAACATCGACGTTTCCGGGGAACCTCTGGGAACCGCCACTTTCGCGCTCAACCAGGATTCGCTTCGCTTTCCCGGCGATCGACTCGAGCGCTCCCTGACGCCGATCAAACTCGATTCGCCCCAGGATCTGAACAAGGTCGGCGTCAGCGAACACTGGATCAAATTCTGGAATAACATCGGTCCGACCTTGAGCGAGGACCTGCCAAAATATGGCGGCAGCTGGATCAGCGCCTTCTTTCTCGTCGGCCTGCTCATGCCATTCAATCGCGCCGGCATCACCCGCCTTCGCGCGTTCATCGTCAGCGCGCTCATGCTCTTCGTCCTCGTCCAAACCCTCACGCGATCCCACGCTTCGGAACTGACGCCGACGCTGAATGCGGACAATCTGCTGATCGCATTCGCTCCGCTCGTGTTCCTCTTCGGCGCGGCAATGTTCTCCATCGTGCTCGATCAGGCGTCGGAGGAATTCAGCCCCCGACGCCGCTGGCTCACCGGCATCTTTTGCTGCGTCATTTGCCTGCCCTTGCTGATGGCCATGCTTTCCCCGCGAAAACCGACGCTGGCCTTCCCCCCCTATCACCCACCGCTTATTCACGAAGCTTCAGGCTGGTTTGAAAGGGACGAGATCCTCATGAGCGACATGCCCTGGGCCGTCGCCTGGTATGGCGATAAACCCTGCTTCTGGCTGACCCTCGATCCCGCCGACGATTTCGCGGAGATCTACAATCAAAAACCGATTCGGGGGCTCTACCTCTCTTCGCTGACCATGGACCGCAAATTGGTTTCTGAGCAATGGGAGGGCGAGGAATATCTCTGGGGCCGCTTCGCCGCCAACAGCGTCGTCAAGGGCGAGATGCCCGACGGCTTCCCCCTGCCCCACGCCTTCGGCGAATGGTTTCCATTTCAACTCATCATGGCCGACCGGCCGCGCTGGGAAGAGGCGCG
>JBLHKZ010000377.1:0-4555 GCA_047618185.1 Limisphaerales bacterium | reverse complement strand
TTCTCGTTTCGTCGCGGGCCCGTTCGGAAAAGGACGCCGCCGGCAACTTCGCGAAGGCGTGCCAGGGCACAAAGATCGGATCCTTGCGACGCTCCGCCTCGCGCAGGTAGGACTCCCAGCGCCGGACGAACGAAGGCAGTAAATCGGTCTTCGCGAAAATCTGGTCAAAGCCGTCAGCGGGATACTTGTCGAGCTCGGTCTGGGCCTTGAGATAGCCCGCGATATTGGCGCGGACCCGGGCCGAGGATTCCGAACGGCGCTGGGCCATCGTTTCGCGAAGCTTTTCCCAGCGTTTGCTCAATTCCGTTTGAAACGCCTC
Source organism: Limisphaerales bacterium (assembly GCA_047618185.1). Classification (GTDB taxonomy): domain Bacteria; phylum Verrucomicrobiota; class Verrucomicrobiia; order Limisphaerales; family JAYPEY01; genus JAYPEY01. The sequence continues at coordinate 4,236 of JBLHKZ010000377.1, read as the reverse complement.
GCCGCCGACGGCCTTGTCGCCAAGCGCGGAAAGCCGTTCGGCGCTGCTCTCAAAAACGCCATAAAGCGAGTAATAGTCGGCCGTGGGAATCGGATCGTACTTGTGGTCGTGGCAGCGCGCGCAGCTGACGGTCAACGCCATCGTGCCGCGCGTGACGACATCGATACGATCGTCAATGATGTCGCGTTGCACGCCCAGAAAGCGGCGGCCGAGTGTAAGAAATCCCATCGCCGCCAGATCGCCTTCGCGACGATCCGCAATCTGATCGGCGGCGAGCTGCAGCCTCAGAAAGCGGTCGTAAGGCATGTCTTCATTGAGCGTGCGCACGACCCAGTCCCGGTAGGCCCAGGCATGCGTCCAGAAGCGTTCTTCCCGCCCGTAGACGTAGCCCTTGGTGTCGGAGTAGCGCGCCACGTCCAGCCACCGCCGGCCGAGTTGTTCGCCGTAGCGCGGCGAATCCAACAATCGGTCGACGAGTTTTTCATAGGCCCGTGGATTGGGATCGTCGACAAACGCTTCGACGGCTTCGGGCGAGGGCGGCAGCCCGGTCAGGGCGTACGAAGCGCGACGAATCAGCGTCCGGCGATCGGCTTCAGGCGCGGACTTCAATCCGGCCTCGTCCAATCGCGCCAGGACAAAGGCGTCGATGGGGTTTCGAATCCAGGCGGGACGGTTGACGTCGGGAGGGACCGGGTTTACCAGCGGTTGAAATGCCCAGTGATCGCTGGCGGCGGCGGAAATGGAGCGTCCATCCTCGCGATCGACCGCGAAAGCGGAACACGCCAGCGTCAAAACGACGAGGGAGACGATCGTCTTCGACGTTCTCACAATTTGGAAACTTTCTGTTTAGCGGCGCTCATGCGTTGGCAAACCAAGGATCGGTGAAGAATATACGGGTCGCCCGGCGGTGAAGGAAGCGTTCAATTTGCGACGCTTGATTCTATGAAATGGGACACTGCGGACGACGTCCGTCTCTTTTACTGAGAGGGACTCCGTCCTCGGTGTCCGATCCCCAATTCCGCGCGCAGCCAATTCGTGAACAGCTCCTCGGCGGACGATTGATCGCCGGGCTTTCGATCGATCAACGCGAGGTCCGCGGCGATCGCGAGTTTGCGAATCAAATCGTCCTTCTCTGGATCGACGCCTTCGGGATCGGCCACGGACGGATGGACAATGACGCAATCCCACTCCTGCCGGCCGAAGCTGAGCGACCAGTTGGCAATCCAGGTGTGCGCGTGAATGAATTCTTCGACCGACTTCGCCGCCGCGCTACGAGGGACGGCGATGATGACCAGGTTCGGCTTGAGCTTGCGCACGCGTCCGCTAGCGTCTTGTTCAATCTGAGGCAGGGTCTTGCCAACAACATCCCAAGAGATGACTTTCGGCTTCGGCGAAGCCTCCCCTTGGGCCAGCGGCGCCACAATCCACTTGTCGAAAGGAGGCATCGCCAAGACCTGGATGGGTTTCTTCGATTTACGAAGCGCGATGGTTCGGGGAATCGCGGGCGATGGAACAACTAGGTTTTCCAGATCCACTGGCTTCGCAGCGATGACGGAGGCGATGCGCTCGGCAATGAACTGATGCCCCGCGAGATTGGGATGGATGTCATCGCTCATCAACAGCCGCCACTTCAAATAGTCGCGCTTCCGCAGCGCGTCGAAATCACTATAGGCGTCGCACAAAGGAACCTTGAACTCGGCCGCGACCGACCGGACGGCGGCGCAATATTCGAGGAGCTTCTTCGTCGGCCGTGCGGTGTTGTCGGTGATGGCATTGGGTGTGCAAAGCACGACCTCGGCTCCGGCGGCACGGCACTTTTCCACGATCATTACAAGGTTGGCGCGATAGGCGTCGAGCGGGACGCGCACCATATCGTTGAGCCCAAACATGACCGTCACCAGCTCCGGCTTGTGGGCGATCACATCGCGCTCGATTCGGCCGAGGGCGTTGACTGTGGTGTGGCCGCTGCTACCGGCGTTGCGCATCTCGACCTTGGCGTTGGGGATGGCCCGTCGCAACGCGTCGCCCAACAGGTCTGTGTAGGTCCGCCTCCCGCCGGTGTGATAGTAAAGCCCGGTGACACTGTCGCCGAAGCAGATGATTTTGACGGGGGATCCCGAGGCGGCTTTCTGGAACGTGACAAGCTCAGCTCGAGCGCTAATTGAAGCGATGAGGAAAAATATCCAGACCCCGATGCGCCGATTCCTAATGTGATTCATTTGACTTAGACCGCTTCGAGGAAGCTGGGGTTTCGGTGGGCCGCGATGGAAATTCTTCCCCTGGCTAGCGCTCCTGGTTCTACTTGCTCTTCTGATTGAGAAACACAAAGGCCCCCTTTTTATTGCCGACGACAATGTCCGGGAAACCGTCCTTGTTCAGGTCGCCGACGGTGACCTGCGTGCCAACGCCGGAATCGTTGTCGATCTGATGCGCCACGAAGTTCAGCGACTTGCCTTTCCCTTTTGTTTCAAACCAATACAGCACGGCGGGCGCATTAGGTTCAGCGTCTCCCTTGGGGCCGTGCGCCCAGAATCGCTTGCCGGTCACGATGTCCGCGCGACCGTCCTGATTCATGTCCGCCAGAGCCAGTGAATGAAGCTGGGAAAAGACGACGCCCTGCGGGTTGTCCGCGGCCTTGCTGCCGAGTATGCGGACCTCGCGAAACGTGATGGCGTCGCCGTCGCGTTGTTGCACATAGCAGCTCAGCCCGTAGCCATGACCGTCGTGGCTGGTCGCGACGTCGTTGAGGCCGTCGCCGTCAAAATCGTAGACCAGCATCTGCGCGCCGCCGAGAGCCTTCTCGGGAGCAAAGGGAACGCGATTCAACTTCCAAAGGCTTTTCTTGTCCCAGCCTTTGGGCTGTCGCCACCAGCCATCGCGCTCGATGAGATCGACCAGCCCATCGCCATCGACGTCGCCGTATCCGAACCCGTGGGTGTAGCGGAAGAATCGTTTCGGATCCGCGTGGGAAACGGCGCGAAAGACGCCCATCTTCGTCGGGTCGTCCCAGTTCAGTTCGACGTAGCCGAGCTTGCCCCGGCTGTGCGCGACGAGTTCGGGTTTGCCGTCGCCGGTGATGTCCCCGAACTGCGGCGACTCGTTGTTGGTTTCATCCCAGACGACGTGGCTTTTCCAATGGCCGTCCGACTTATTCTGAGGATTCTCATACCAGGTCGTTTCCTTGCCGGGAAAGCCGAACACGAGCACATCGGCCCACCCGTCGCTGTTGAAATCGTAGGTGAAGGTGAGGAAGTTGTTGGCGTAGGCGTTGCGTCCGCTCAGGGCGCCGGCATAGCCCGGGATGGTCACGCTCTGGCCGTCCTTGCTCTTGATCTCGAACTTCTCGGTCGCCGGATAGAATTCATGGCGTTGGCCGAAATTGGGGCCGGCATACCAAAACGGGCCGACGACCACGTCCATTTTGCCGTCGTGATTGAAGTCCGCATAGTGCGCGCCCTCCGCCCAGAACTTGTCGGTCAGATGAAACTTTTGAAACGCGCGCCCGGCGGCGGATTTCGCGGCTTCGATTGAATTTACGGAGGCCAGAATCAACGCGGCCGCGATCAAGGTTCGAGTATGGATTCGCATACTTTGATTTGGCGTGTTGACGGGGCTTTGGTCAAGTTCCGTGCGTCGCGAGTTTCGCTCATTTCCACCCGCCCGGTTACAATCGCCTCGGGACATTATACGTGTTTGTTCCGTGGCGACCGTGTAGGGTGCCTGTCATCGTGATAGAGAAGCGATGGATCAACACGCCGATTGAAGGAGCTTCGCTGCGCAAGCCGAGAGGCTTCGAGCGACCGGCGACGCTGAACTGTTGGAGAACTGCCAGGCGATTGGCGCCAAACCCAAAACAAGAAGATCCAACGACCTTTGGACGAAGCCTGAGCCCGTCTTCAGCCAAGGGATTAACCGCAAAACGAAAGGAAGACTTGTGACTATGTATTGCCCCTCCTGCGAGGGAGAAATCGAATTTCCGGAAGACTCCATCGGTCAGGTGGTCGCCTGCCCGCATTGTGAACTGGACATTGCCCTAGCTCCCGATACGCCCAGCCCCGCCCCGCGCCGACGCGCATCCGGCGGCAAGAGCAAGGTCGGATTGCTTGCGACGGTTCTCGTCGTCGTCGCGGGGCTCGTCACTGCGGGCGTGATCTACGGCCCGAATCTTCTGAAGGGCTGGAGAATGTCCACGCCCGACGGAGCAATTCTCGCCGTGGCGGAGGGATTGGCGAACAA
>JBLHKZ010000376.1:0-4587 GCA_047618185.1 Limisphaerales bacterium | reverse complement strand
CTGGGCTTTGGGGCGGAATCCCGTTGGGATTCGAAGGCGACCGATTCGAAAACTTATGGGTAATGCACAGCTCCGAGGAGGGGTTAAGGACAGGATTGGGGTGGGTTCATCCGAGCCTGTCGTTGATTCGGTATCTATCCGCGACCGTTCGGCCGGGGCAATTCTGTTTGCGTGGGCTAAGGGATTCGCTATTTTGGCGATCGAATGAAATTCCTCATCTTGCCCGCTAGGCCTTGGTCTTCTGTATTGACCGCCTGGATTCTTCTGCTCACCGCCAGTTCCGTTTCGGCGGGAGCCAACTGGAATGAGATTCTCGGCCCGCCGCATGGCAAACTTCCGGGACCGGATGCCTACGCAGTGAAATGGCGCGGCAACTTGAATGCCGCTCTCGCTGAAGCCCGTCAAAAGAATCGGCCGCTGTTTGCTACTTTTCGCTGCCTGCCGTGTAAACAATGCTCGAGCTTCGATCAGGACGTGCTCGATGGCGGACCGCGTTTGACTCCGTTGTTGACCCAATTCATCACCCTGCGGATCACCGACGCGGAGGCGCTGGACCTGCGCCTTTTCCCGGTGGCTGAATTCCAGGATCTCGACATTTCCTGGTGGGGGTATTTTCTTTCACCTCAAGGTCAGATCTACGCGATCTATGGGGGCAAAGATCATGTGTCGGACAAAACCCGCATTTCTGAGGAATCCCTTGCGAACACAATGGAGCGGGTGTTGGCGCATCATTACGATCCACGTCGGAAGGGCTGGAACGTCGACGGGGCGGCCCCGTCATTGGATGGAGCGCGTCGCCCACCGAGTTCCTTACCCGGCTACAAATCCTGGAAGTCGAAAATGGGGCCGCACGTGCAGAGCCAGACTTGCCTTCACTGCCATCAAGTGAACGATATTCTGCGCGCCCCAGCGGTGGATGCCGGAACCTTTGACAAGCGCACGGATTTCGATGTCTGGCCTTTGCCCGAGAATGTCGGCATTCATCTGGATCGAGATCACGGATTGCGCGTGAACAAGGTGGAGTCCGGGAGTCCGGCGGCGCGGCTGGGCATTCGCACGGGCGATGTGCTGGGCGCGGCGGAAGGGCGGAGATTGTTTGGTCAAACTGACTTTCGAGGCGTGATGCATCGGGGGCCGAAAGCGGCGGGAAGCATTTCGCTGGTTTGGCGGCGCGGCTCGGAAGTGATGGAGGGTGAACTCGAGGTTGAACCAGGCTGGCGGAAGACGATCATGGATTGGCGCGCTTCAGTTTCCGGTGGAATCGCCGGCGTTTATCCGGGCTTCTTCCCGAATCGGACGAATGACGGCAAGCGTCAGAAATACGGCCTGACAAAAGGCAAGATGGCCGTGACACCGTATCTCGGAAAGCAACTCAAAGGACCGGCAGTCGCGGCCGGACTGAAGCGCGATCACGTGATCACCGCCGTGGATGGATACGCCCAGGACATCACCGGGCGCAAGCTGCTGACCTGGATCAACATGAATTACGATCCGGGCGATCGCGTGACGTTTCACGTGCGCGACAGCCGCAAGGCGGATTCGCGGATCAGCTTCATTATTCAGTCTCGCCATCATTAGTTCGCGGGCGAAGCGCCAACGGGGCCGCTCATTCCCCAACCACAATCGAACTCAGAGAGAATGAGCGACCCACCCAGGAATCAAGCTGTGCCGGATGCGGCGGAGGCGACGAACTACTCGCCGACTTCCGTCGAAACGAGTTGGCCGCGCAGCATGGCGACGTTGGCGATTGTTGTTCTGGCGGTGACTCTCTTTCTTCGAATGTCGCCGGCGATGTTCCAACCCCTGCGTCGCGATGAGGCCGCTTCGGTCCGGCTCTACACCAGCTTCGACTATGTGAAAACCATGGAAGCGATGGGCCGGGAGTCCGCCTTCGATGTTTCACGTTTTGCGAGGGGTATCGGAAAGGGGTTCCTGCAGCGCTGGGATCCGAACAATCATCTCGTCAATTCGCTCGCCATTACCGTCTCCTGTTTTGTCTTCGGCTTTAGCGAGTTTGCGATCCGGTTGCCGGCGTTGTTGGCGTCGATGGCTGCGGTTTATTTGTTGATGCGCCTGGCCTGGCGCTGGACGGGGAACCGGTGGGTGTCCTCCGGATTGGGGCTCTTGCTGTGCGTGAACCCCTACAGCATTCACTACGGCCAGACGGCCCGCGGATATTCCTTCATGCTGGCGATGATTCTGCTGCAGATCGTCCTGGTGGAGCGGGGCCGGAAACGCGGATTCACGGCCCGATTGAACATCGGGATGATCGCGCTGAGCCTGGCGTTATTTCTCAATACGACCTCTCTGGCATTCGCCTGGCTGGCTCCGCTGTGCGCGTGTTTGCTTTGGCGTTCCTTTAGGGACACCGGGGGCCGCACGGGAACCGTCGCGGACCAATTTAAAGTCGCCTGGAGGGCCAGAGATTTCAGGCTGTGGTTTTGGCAAACCTGCGCGGTAGCTGGCGGGATTCTGACGTTCGTTGCAATCAAGTTTAGTGAAATCGTCAGCGCACGTGAGCGGTACGGCACGAAGTTTCCGCAAATGCGTGAGCTGCCGGATGTGATGTGGCACGCGTTTCAGGTGGTGTTTCCCTCGTGGTGGATCGCGATCGCCATGGTCGGACTTATCTATGGACTGCGCTCGGTCAGGCGGCCTTCGAAGGACCGTTGGCTTGGGCCGGTTGCGCTGTTGGCGCTGCTCGCGGTGTTCGCGTACACGGCGGCTGCCTACTCGGCGCCCTATGGCCGCACCTTTGGACACTTCCTAGTCCTGGCTTTGCTTGGTTGCGCTGGCTTGTGGCGTTGGACCTTCGGGGACAAGACGCGCGCTGCCGAGAATCCATTTTGGCAACCACTGGGATTGGCGGGACTGATGGCGGCATGCGGAGTTGGCGGCGGGCAGGCTCTGATCAAATGGGACGACGATCGTGTCGGCTACAATTTGGTGGCGGAGCGGATCAAGGCGATGGCCACGACGACGTCAGACGATTCACGAATGATGTTTGTGCCACTTCCAGCGGTCTACGGGGAGGACATGAAAATGTATTTGCCTGACGACGGAGCCCTTTACGCGTTCGATGAAGATGCGCGGAACATCACTTTGCTGATTGCGGCGGAGATTTATGGCGTCTTGGGAGAGTTCCAATTCCGAATCGATAAAAAGCGACTTGAAGGCGTGACGCGCGCTTTCTGGAATCCCCCTACATCGGCTGAGCGGTTCCTGGTCTATGATCCGCCGGGAGATCAATGGAGGGTCGGACTGTTTGAGATCCCGATGCGCGTTGAAAAACAGTTGCCCGCTGAATCGAATAGCGTCGAGTGGTTGGCTGTCGTTGTGTCGTCCGAATCGGAAGAACTGCTGCTCCAACGGGCCGCGTCCGGTGGAGCGGGCGGCCCATGGGGAATAACTGAGACGAGGAATGGCCGCCCGGCGATTATTGTTTTTGTAGAGAATCGGGATGGTTTCTCCGCCATGCGAGATTGCATTGGAGCAATGGCGCAGCTACCCAATGCTAGGATTACAATCCTGACGCCGGAAACGGACGCCGGCAGGTAAAGGAGACGACTAGCAGGGTTGGTGGCCCCAGTCCTCGTTCTTCATCGCCTCTTCATACGCGGCCATCTGTTCCTCGGGCGTGAGTTCCTTGGCGTCGCCGTCACCCTCGGACGCTGCTTTTGGAGCTTTAGGCGTTTCGTTTTCCGCGGGAGGTTTTGGAGCCGTGTTCGGGTCGGGATCGGCGCTGTGATTTTGATTGCTCATGGGAAAGCAATAGCGCCAACGGCAAAGTCTGTCATCTCTCTTGAAACGGGCGTCGCGCGTAATCGATTGGCCGGGAAATGGATATTCTGCTACATGAATCGGCATGAAAATCAGGCGCTTCACATTGACCCGAATCGGCGGCGTCGCCGTCATCGCATTTCTGGCCATCACGCTGGCGGACGCGGCTGAATTGTCGGCGACTCGGACGGCGACATTTGTCGTCGCAACGGCCGACTCCTCCGACGCATCAAAGGCGACCGCGGATTTTGTCGGCGACGGCCAGGGCGATCAGGAGGAGATTAACAAGGCGTTGCAAGCCCTGCCCGAAGCCGGGGGCTCCGTGCTTCTGATGGAGGGGAATTACGACATTCGGCGAGTTCCGGACAAGTTGGGCGGCGTTCTGATCGAGCGAAGCAACGTGACACTGGCGGGGCAGGGCGACTCCACTCGACTCACACTCGCCGAGGAACAAAATATCAATGTCATTCGGATTCTCGGTTCCGGCATTCATCACGTCGTCGTGCGCGATCTGGTGGTCGACGCCAATCGGGCGCAGAACCCGAACGGCATGGCGCCGCCGGACCTGGAGCACAAACATTTTGAATTTTGCGGAATCAAGGCGTATGCGAGCGATCCGCGTGTCGGCGGGGCGGAATTTGCGCACGACATCACCATTCGAAATTGCGACGTCCGAAACGCCTACAGTCTCGGCATCATGATGGAGGGCGCCAATATGCGGTGCCTCGACAACAACCTGGGCGATTGCAATTCGGATTGCGTAGAGATCCTGGGCGGCCCGGGCATCATTCGCGGGTGTCAGGTCGA
>JBLHKZ010000375.1:0-4593 GCA_047618185.1 Limisphaerales bacterium | reverse complement strand
CCCCCTCCAGCTGAGACGTTCAACACTTGCAATTTTCTGGAGGATCCGCGGACGCCGGCGCCGACGAGAGAGCCGGTCAAAGTGCAATGCAGCCCAACTTTTTGGTCGGACAATCTTGCGTGATTTCTCCCCCCGCCCCTCCCGTCGACAAACTTCCCGATGGCCACTCGCCGGTTGATCGGGTAGAAAGCGTTTCATGCAAGACCGCGTTCCGCTCAGACTCAGCGCGACGGCATTTCTGATCCCACTGGCGATGGTCTTCGCCGCGAACGGCGCCGCCTTCGTCGGCAACGTCGTCGATTCCAAGACGGGCGCGAGCATCCCTTCCCGCGTCTACATTCAATCCGCGTCCGGCGAATGGCTTTTTCCGAGGTCCACGTCTCCGAACGGCTCGGCGGTTTACTACAAGAAAGAGCGCGTTAAGGCATCGGTCGAGATGCACACCACGCTTTCGGCGCATCCGTTCAAGATTGACCTGCCTCCCGGCAAATACACGGTCACGGCTGAGCGCGGTAAGGAATACCGCCCCCTCACCAAGTCAATCGATATGACCGACAAGCCGCAGGATCTGCGCCTGCCCTTGGAGCGCTGGATCAACGTGGCCGCGCACGGCTGGTATTCCGGCGACACCCATGTGCATCGCACGGTCGAGGATCTGCCCAATATCATGCTCGCCGAAGATCTCAACGTGACCTTTCCCCTTACCTACTGGGTGACCAAGGCCTACGAGAAACCCTCGCAGGGCAACAAGAACACCCAGGACAAGTACGGAACGGATCTCATCAAGATCGACGACACACACGTGATTTACCCTCGCAACACCGAATATGAGATTTTTACCGTCGACGGCAAACGCCACACGCTGGGCGCGGTGTTTGTGCTCGGCCACAAGAAGGTCCTGGATTTCGGAGCGCCACCGGTGAAGCGTATCGCCGCGGCCCGCGACGAGGAGGGAGCCCCCCTCCTCGATCTGGACAAACACAACTGGCCCTGGTCGATGGCCATCATGCCGCTGCTCAAGGTGGACTTGTTCGAGCTTTCCAACAATCACCTGTGGCGCACGAAGTTCGCCTTCACGAATTGGGCGGAGCCCGCGCCGCCCTACATGAAGCTCAACTACCACGGGACGACCGGCGCCGAAATGGCCTGGACGCGCTTCGGTTTTGAAAACTACTACGCGCTGCTCAACTGCGGATTCCGCATTCAGCCGACCGGTGGAACCGCCAGCGGCGTGCATCCCGTGCCGCTGGGATTTGGCCGCGTCTACGTCCAACTCGACGACAAATTCAACTACAACGACTGGCGGCGCGGACTCAAATACGGCCGCAGCTTTGTGACCACCGGCCCCATGCTGTTCGTCGAGGCGAACGGAAGGCATCCCGGCTACAAATGGAAAAAGGTCGGCGGCGACAATCCCGTGCAAATGTATTTCACGGGCAAAGCGATCAACGCCAAGCCACTCTCCATCATTGAAATCCTGTTTAATGGCAAAGTCGTCAAAACCCTGGAGCCCGAGAACACGGTCAATTCCGAGGGCGCCTTCGAATCCGCGATTGATTTCAAAACGAAGACCGCCGAGTCCGGCTGGTTTGTCGCGCGTTGTTGGCAGATTGACGACGACGGCCGCTTTCGCTTCGCCCACACGGCTCCGTGGCGGGTCGAGATTCCCGGCAAGCCGCTGCGCCCGCGCAAGGAACAAATCGATTACCTGATTCAGCGCGTGAAAGATCAGATCGACCGGAGCAAGGAAGTTCTCCCCGAATCCGCGATCGCGGAATACGAGGAGGCGCTGAAGTTCTATGAAGACCTCGCCACGCCAGTGAAGTGACGACGTTCGCCCTTTTCTTTTCGCGTGAACTCATTTGGCGAGCGGGCTATCAATGCCCCCGCAAATGGAAACACCAAAGATTGTCGTTCTCGACGGCCACACCCTGAATCCCGGCGATCTCAGCTGGGACGAACTTGGTTCTCTCGGCGAGCTCCAGATTCACGATCGCACGCCACCTGAGCTCGTCCTCGAACGAGCCGCCGACGCCACGATCGCACTCACGAACAAGACGGTCCTGAATCGCGACAGCATCGCGAATCTGCCGGCCATGAAATACATCGGCGTGCTGGCCACGGGCTTCAACGTCGTCGACATCGCCGCCGCGCGGGAAAGGGAGATCTCTGTCACCAACGTGCCCGCCTACAGCACGGCCTCCGTCGCGCAGATGACCCTGGCCCTCCTGCTCGAATTGACCCAAAGCGTCGGCCTGCACGCCAGCGCCGTTCGCGACGGCAAATGGAGCGCCTGCCCCGATTTCTGTTTTTGGGAAAAACCCATGTTCGAACTCGAGGGCATGACATTCGGGGCCGTCGGCTACGGACAGATCGGGCGCGCCGTTACCAAGCTCGCCCGGGCTTTCGGCATGCGGGTCCTCGTCCACACACGCACGCCGCCAGAAACAACCGACGTGAACAACGATGTCCAATTCGTGGGGCTCAAAGAACTGCTGCGCGAAAGCGATGTCGTCAGCCTTCATTGTCCGCTCACCGATCAGAACAAGGAGTTCATCAACGCTGAACGCCTGGCGCTGATGAAATCCTCGGCCTTTCTGATCAACACCTCGCGCGGGCCGCTGATCGACGAATCCGCACTCGCTTCTGCGCTGGAGTCGGACACCATCGCCGGCGCCGCCGTGGATGTCCTCTCGGTCGAACCGCCCTCCTCGGACAATCCCCTGACTGCCGTAAAGAACTGCATCGTCACTCCACACATTGCCTGGGCGACCCGCGCCGCCCGGTCTCGCCTCATGAAAACAGCGGCCGAGAATATTCGCGCCTTTCTGGCGGGTTCGCCGCAGAACGTCGTGAATTAGCGGCGATGGCCGATCGTATTTCCCGCTACGCAAGCACGGGATCGTTAGGGTGAAATACGCGTCTCGCGTGTTGATCGGGGCGTCTCGCCTCGATCCGTCAGCCGCGCAGAATCTCGCTAATTGCCGCCAATCTCGAGTCGCCCCAAACTCATCGGCGAGTCGCCCATGAGGCCACGCGGGACGCGTGCGCCACCCGAGTCGCAACAAAATCTAATTCTTGCCGGGTGATTCACCAACCCGACGCCGATCAGTTTCTCGACCGGGCATCAAACGAAACGCTGGCAATCAGGTCGAAGAGAGTCGATGCTTCAGCCTCCGTTCATTATGAGAACTCCACGCCGATCCCCCTTCCCTGTTTTGCTCTCAATTCTTTCACTCGGCGTTCTCGCCTCGCTGACGCCGAGCGCTATTGCCGCGACGTCCGATGCGCCCGAATCATACATGCGCGTTGCGCGTCCGGATGGCGACACCGTCGAGCTGCAGATCGTCGCCCGGCAATTCAAACCCGCAAAAGGCAACGGCCCCATCCTCTGGCTGACCGGCGTCACCCACATCGGCGACGTCAAGTATTACGAAAAACTGCAGGAACACCTCGACGCGCAAGTTCTCGTGCTTTTCGAAGGCGTCGGTGAACGCCCTGTGAAACCCGCTCCAAAGAAAGCCGACGACAAAAACGCGCCCGACGATGAAATGCACTCGGTCCAAAGCACGATGGCCACCTCGCTCGGCCTGGTTTTCCAGCTCGAAGCCATCGACTACAACCGCCAGCATTTTGTAAACAGCGACTTGTCGGTGGATCAGATCCGCTTCCTGCTTTCCGGCGGCGAGGAAAAAGATCTCCCGCAGCGCAATGGAATTCGCAACGTCCCGCCCCGCCGAGTAAACGAATCTCCAGCAAAGAAAGCCCAAAAAAAACCAGCCCAACCGGCATCAACCCCGGCTCAGCAGCATGGCGCCCACTCCGCGCACAAAGACTCCGACGGCGAACAAACCCAAGCCAGCCAGCAATTTGACCGCCTGATGCAGGTGATGGACGGGAGTTCCGCGCTGGGCGCCATCGTGGATTCCGCGCTCCGCTTCATCGGCTCCAGCCCCAAGCTCAAGGCGATCACCAAGCTGATGTTCGTCGAGACGCTCGGCGGATTGAAGGGCGACCTTTCCAAGACACAGGGCATCCCGCCAGAGCTCCAGAAAGTGATCCAGGTCCTGATACGCTCGCGCAATCAGACGGTCGTCGAAGACCTCAAGACCTACCTCGCAAAGGAAACTCCTCCCGCATCGATTTCCGTCTTCTACGGAGCCGGTCACATGGACGATCTCGAAACCCGAGTCCGCAAGGAACTGGGTTACACGCCGATCAAAGACGAGTGGTATACCGCCTTCTCCGTCAACACGCGCGAGGCCGGTGTCAGCTCCGCAGAAAAGGCCATGATCAGTTACTTCATCAAGATCCAGATGCAGATGCTGAATCCGAAAGTTTCGAAGCCGAAGGACACACAGAACAAGAAGGAACCAGCCCAAAAAGAAAAGTAGCGTGAGGAGCCGGAGTAGCTCGACGCACACTTTTCACACCCCGTTCCTCGATTCAAAACCTACCCCGTCGCGCATCCGTAATCGCGTCGCATAATCTTGATCGAAACCCCTCGGTTTTTCCGTGCCGCACGACGCCGAAATGCCACACACGCCGTTTCCATCTCAAATCAATACCCCAACGGGGTAACGTCCTATAGCC
>JBLHKZ010000374.1:0-4610 GCA_047618185.1 Limisphaerales bacterium | reverse complement strand
AGGTGCCGCTCGCCATCGCGGCGCCATTGCAGCACGCCGCCGGAATCCAATTCTCCAACCGGCCGTCCGCGTCGAGGAAACGCCTTCACGTGACGCATCTTCACCTCTTCCTCGATCACATCCAATTCGATGCCGCCAACACGTGACGCTGTCCGCGTGAAGTATTTATCGATCACCGACTTGTCGATCCCGACCGCTTCAAAAATCTGCGCGCCGCGATAGCTCGCCACGGTTGAGATGCCCATCTTGGACATCGTCTTGATCACGCCCTTGACGCAGGCCTTGATGTAATTCTCGCAAGCCTTGTCGAAATCTCCGGCAATCTCCCCGCCTTCGATCAGATGCTGCATCGATTCGAACGCAAGATAGGGATTAATGACATCGGCGCCGTAGCCGATCAACAGGGCGTGGTGGTGCACTTCGCGCGGTTCGCCCGATTCAAGGACGATGGAAACGCGCGTTCGAGTGCCTTCACGAATCAAATGGTGATGCAGGCCGGCGACCGCCAATAGAGCGGGAATGCCCGCCTTCTCCGCGTCGATCCCGCGATCGGAAAGAATCAGGATATTGACGCCGTCGTTGATGAGCTGAGTGGCGCTCTCGAACAGACGCTCAAGAGCCGCTTTCAGATCGTGCTCCTGAGCGTGCGACTCGACACTGTCGGGCAGCTGATAGGCGAGCCCGTGATCGGTTTCATCATGCGGCTCAAAGAGAATCGGCAACGTGGCGGCCTCGAACCCGTCGACCTTCACCTGGCGCAGCTTTTCCAATTCGCGATTGCTCACGATCGGATAGTCCAGCTTGATCATCCGGCAGCTTTCGGGCTTCGGATTCAACAGGTCGCCTTCCGATCCGACAAAGGTCACGCTCGCCGTGATGATCGCCTCGCGAATGGAGTCGATCGGAGGGTTGGTCACCTGGGCAAATAGCTGTTTGAAATAATTGTAGAGCAGCTGAGGCTTGTCGGAAAGGACGGCCAGAGGCGAGTCGTTGCCCATCGATCCCAAAGGCTCGACGCCGGTCGTTCCCATCGGACCGAGAATGAAGCGCATATCCTCAAACGTGTATCCGAAGGCGAGCAGGCGCTGATGCAGGGTCTCTTCGTCCACGCCGTTGACATTCTCCGGTTCCGGCAGGCGGCTCAGCTCCTGAAGATTGGCCTTCAGCCATTCGCCATAGGGCCGTTGAGTGGCGACCGATTTCTTGATCTCCGAATCGTCAATGATTCGGCCCTGTTTGGTGTCGATCAGGAACATGCGACCCGGCTCCAGGCGCCCCTTGTAAAGCACGTTGGCCGGATCCACCGGCAGAACGCCGACTTCCGAGCCCATGATCACGCGATCGTCCTTGGTGACATAGTACCGTGAAGGCCGAAGTCCGTTGCGGTCCAGCACCGCGCCAATGCTGACGCCGTCGGAGAAGGCGATCGAAGCGGGACCATCCCAAGGCTCGAACATCGCGGCGTTGAATTCGTAAAACGCGCGCTTCTCCTCGCTCATGTGTTTGTGATTCTCCCACGGCTCAGGGATCATCATCATCACGGCTTCCTGGAGAGAGCGGCCGCTCAACACAAGGAATTCCAGGCAATCGTCAAACATCGCGGAATCGCTACCGTCTTCATTGATCACCGGCAGGAGCTTTTTCAGATCCTCGCCGAACAAGTCGCTTTCGCAGAGGGACTGACGCGCGTGCATCCAGTTGACGTTGCCGCGCAGTGTGTTGATCTCGCCGTTGTGGCTGAGATAGCGGAACGGCTGGGCGCGGGGCCAACTCGGAAAGGTGTTGGTGCTGAAGCGCGAATGCGTCAGCGCCATCGCCGAATCCATAGCCGGGTCGTTCAAGTCGGGGAAATAGGCGGCCAACTGCTCGGTCGTGAGCATGCCTTTGTAAATGATCGTGCGGCTCGAAAGCGAGCTGACGTAGAAATACTCCCGGCCATCCAGATTACTGCTCCGGATGCGATGGGAGGCAATGCGATTGATCACATAGAGCTTCCGCTCGAAGGCCATGTCATCGGCAAAGCCGGAACCGCGTGCAATGAACGCCTGACGCATCACTGGTTCGCAGGAGGCCGAGGCCTTGCCCAGCATGTCGTTTTTGACCGGCACCGTGCGCCAGCCCAGAAAGGTCAGCCCCTCCTCCTCAACATATTGCTCGAAGACCTTCTCGATCCCGGCGCGATCGTCCTCGCCCTGAGGCAGGAACACAAAACCGAGTCCATACTCGCCCTCGCCCGGCAGAACGAATGATTCATCCTTGCAGACCTGGCTGAAGAAATTGTGCGAAATCTGCATGAAGATTCCAGCGCCATCGCCCGTGCTCAGATCGCAGCCGCAACCGCCGCGGTGGTCAAGGCGAATGCAGATTTCCAGAGCGCCCTGAACGATATCGTGCGATTTGCGCCCCTTGATATCGACCACGAACCCGACACCGCAGGCGTCGCGTTCCATCGCCGGATCATAGAGACCCTGTTGCTCCGGAAAGCCCGGCTTTTTCTGTCTATCCATAGTCATAGTTACCGCTGGCCCTGCCTCGCGGGCTTGGGAATGAAGCGACAATTCCGCTCCAAATCAATCAATTTTTTGACGCGCCCGACGCAACTTTCTGACGATTCCGTCCCATCGCCATTACCGGGCAAGGTCAGCCCTGCTTCCAAAGTTGGAGAGGGCGTCGAGAACGGCCCGCAAAAACTCGGCGTTCGACGCCTGTTCTGCCGACCAGCTCCGGGCGAACTTTCGAATGGTCCGCCTCAGCAGCCTCCGAGATCGTTGCGAATCTCGCGAACGCGCATTGTGAACGGGCGAAATCAATCCTCGCAAGCAGTAAATCCAAAACCAACAACGCTAATTGTAGTCAACTATCTTAAAATCAACGCTTTACATATCATACGACAGAACAATTTCTCGCTGACTCCACGCCCCCGCCAAGCTATTCTCACCGCATGTTGAAATCCAGCGACGCTCGACGCCGCGCCTTGGGGACCCTGTTCCTCGGCGCTACGCTGGTCATGCTCGTCTGGGGGCAAACCGCTCTCCAGTCCCACCTTCAGGGGATGCAGTTCCTGTTCTACTGGACGGCCTGCATGCTGCTCACCTTTCTGACCCTCATGACCGCGCTTCTGGACTTCTGGATCGTGCGCCGCCGAGGGCGAGCACAACGCATCGCGCTGCTCAAGGAAACGCTGCTGGAAATCAAGTCTTCAGCGGATGAAGACCCTCAGTCACCGGAAGACCCCGAAGAAGCTGCACCGAATTCGGAACAGACAACTGGCAACGAGCAGCCCAGCGCAACTCCTCCGCGCCCGACAACGAATGGCTAGCCAACTCGGCCTACTTCACCGAGACGACCACGTAGTTCTTCTTCCCCTTGCGCAGCAGGAGGTGCCGATCGAAGAGCAGATCCCCGGTTGAAATGACGCGCTCGATGTCGCCGGTCTTGACGTTATTGACGCTGATGCCGTTGCCCTGAACATCGCGGCGGGCCTCTCCGTTGGACTTGCACAATCCGGACGTCGACAACAATTCGAGCAGGCCCATCCCCTCGCCCTCCAACCGTGCGCGCTCCAGCTCCACGGTCGGAATTTCGCCGACGACATCGCCAAAGGTTTTCTCGGTGACGCCGTCCAAATCACCGCCGAACAGAATTCGGCTGGCCTTGAGGGCGTCTTCCGTGGCCTCGTCGCCGTGGATCATGTCGGTCATTTCCTTCGCCAGCGCACGATGCGCCTCGCGAGCGCCGGGATTGGCCTCGTGCTGTTTGGCCAGCCCCTGAATCGTCTCCTGATCCAGAAAGGTGAAGTATTTCAGATAACGCACCACATCGCGGTCATCGGTGTTGATCCAAAACTGGTAGAACTTGTAGGGGCTCGTCCTGGCCGGGCTCAGCCAGATCGCGCCTTCCACCGATTTACCAAACTTCGACCCGTCCGCGTTGGTGATCAAAGGCAGGGTCAGACCGAAAACTGTCTGTCCGAGTTTCTTGCGGCACAGATCGATCCCCGCCGTGATGTTCCCCCATTGATCGCTGCCGCCAATCTGGAGTTCGCAATCCTGCTCTTCGCGGAGTTTGAAAAAGTCGAAAGCCTGGAGCAGCATGTAGCTAAATTCCGTGTAGCTGATGCCGACGTCACGATCCTGCATCCGGGCGCGCACGCTCTCCTTGGCGACCATCATGTTCACCGTGAACAGCTTTCCAATGTCCCGCAGAAACTCCAGAAAGCTCATGCCCGCCGTCCAGTCGGCGTTGTCGACCAGCAGGGCGGCGTTGTCCTTCGCCTCAAAATCGAGCAGACGCGCCAACTGCCCTTTTACCGCTGCAATGTTGCCCTGAAGAATCTCGCGCGTGAGCAATTGCCGCTCCGCCGACTTGCCGCTCGGGTCGCCAATCATCCCGGTTGCTCCGCCCGCGACGGCGATGGGGCGATGCCCGTCATTCTGAAAGCGACGCAATGCCAGCAGCGGCACCAGATTCCCGACATGCAGGCTGTCGGCCGTCGGATCAAATCCGCAATAGAGTGTGACGGACTTCGATTCGAGCAGTTTCAACAATGCATCGGCGTCGGTGCAATCGGCCACCATGCCGCGCCAGCTCAGTTCTTCGTAAATATTCAT
>JBLHKZ010000373.1:0-4627 GCA_047618185.1 Limisphaerales bacterium | reverse complement strand
CCCCTGTTCGCTGAGCACGGACTGCGCGAAAGCGAGTCTTCAGTTAACTTTTCATATCGGGCTTTTTTGCAGACCCACTGGGAACTCTGCCACGGGATTGACTCACACAAATCGGCGCACGCGCGCATTCTCTGTCTCCCTGTTTGGAGACGGACGAATCTTGGGATTCGGCTGCGCGACGACGCCGACGTAACAGCAGTAAACCGTCAGAACATCTCAGCAATATGACAACGCAAACACTCGCATTCATCGGCGGCCTCGGCATGCCGGAAATGTTTCTCATCATCGCCGTCGTGCTCATCCTCTTCGGCGCCAAGAAACTTCCCGAACTCGCCAAAGGCATGGGCCAGGGCATCAAGGAGTTCAAGAAAGCCACTCGCGACGTTCAGGGAGACCTCGAACGCGCCATGGACGACAAGGACCAGTCAACCAAGCTGGACGGCTGAGGACCGCTCAAGGTCTCCCGCCCACCCTCTCCAATAGCGAATCCGCGAACGCGCGCTGATTCTGAACGCCACGGCGACTCCCCGTTGCGGGGAGCCGCGACGGCGGGCAGCGTGAGGCGATCCTGCTCACCCCGCAGGACGTCATCACCCAACTCCTGCTCGCGATCCCCCTGCAATTGCTCTACGAACTCAGCGTTCTGATCGCCTGGAGATGGGATCGCCTGGAGCAAAGGGAGGATTGCCAATCTCCGCGCGACGATTCAAATTCCGCTGATTCAAACTGCCAGCCATGAAAGCTTTTCAAAAACACGTTTCAGCCCGTTTAGTCTTCCCACTCCTCGCGATTGCCTCTGCGGCGGCCATATCTGCGGCGGAATCCGGCCCACGCATGGCCACCGGCTTCAAGATCGGCGAGGTCACCGACACCACCGCGATCATCTGGACGCGCCTTACCGAGCACAAGGAGGCCAATCCCGCGGATGGGCCCATGTTTGAAGTTGTTTACGGGAAGGCGCCGGGCGGCCGACGTCGTCAACCGCTGAAGGAAATCAAGTATCCCGCCGGAGCCACCGTGCGCACGATCCGCAGCGCGGCTCCTGGCCGGAATGGCGAAGTTCGAATCCACTACCGCCCCGATATCAAAGGCTCGTTTCAAAGCACAGACTGGCTCCGCGTCGATCCCGCAGCCGATTTCACGCGGCAATTCACGCTACGCAATTTGCGCCCCAACACACGCTACCGATTGCGAGTCCAGGAGCGGGATCAGGCGGGCTCCTCCGGCGGCTCTTCCCGAGGCGGAAGTTTTCAGACCGCGCCATCGCCCAAGGCGCCGGAAAAAGTCGTTTTCACCGTGTCCACCGGCCAGGCCTTCGGAGATCAGGATCGCCCCGATGGTTTTCAGATTTATCCGTCGATGCAACAGCTGCAGCCCAATTTCTTCGTGCACACAGGCGACATCGTCTACTACGACAAATTGGCCAAGAACCGCGATCTGGCAAACTACCATTGGCAACGCACCTACAGTCTCCCGACCAACGTGAAATTTCACATGAACGTCGCCAGCTACTTCATCAAGGACGACCACGACACTCTGGTCGACGATTGCTGGCCGACCATGAAATCTCCCTACATGGGCGACCTCACCTTCGAGCAGGGTTTGAAAATATTTCCCCAGCAAGCGCCCATGGGAGAGAGTACGTATCGCACGCGCCGCTGGGGCAAGGACTTGCAGATCTGGATGGTAGAGGGCCGCGATTTCCGAAGCGCCAACACCGCGCCCGACGGCCCTTCAAAAACCATCTGGGGAGAAGAGCAGAAGGCCTGGTTCAAGCGCACCGTCCGGGAATCCGATGCGTCGTTCCGCGTGCTCATCAGCCCCACGCCCATCGTCGGCCCGGATCGTGACACCAAGCACGACAACCACTCCAACAAGGATTTCACACACGAGGGCGACGGGATTCGGAAGTTCCTCGCGTCACAGAAAAACATGATCGTCATCTGCGGCGATCGGCATTGGCAGTATCACTCGATCCACCCCACAACCAAAGTTCGCGAGTACTCCTGCGGCCCCGCCAGCGACAAGCACGCGGGAGGTTGGCGGAAGGACGACTTTCGGGACGACTACCACCAATACCTGAATGTCATCGGCGGATTCCTCTCGGTGAGCGCCGAACGAAAAAGCGGGAAACCCACCCTGGCCATGCGATTTCATGACGTGCAGGGAACGGTGAAACACGAAGACGTCCTGACGGCGGACTGACGTTCCCGACTACCTTGACGCTGGATCCGCGCCGGCCTAGCAATCCCGATCCAGCAGATAGCTGGCGATCGACTCCAACGCCGCGGCCTTGCCACGAAAAGTCTTCAATGCGCCGAATGCCTTCTCCGTCAGCTCCTTCGCCTTCCGTCGCGACTTGTCCATGCCGATGATGGACGGATAGGTCGCCTTCTGAACGGCCGCGTCCTTGCCTGCCGTTTTGCCCAGCTTTTCGCTCGTCTGCGTGACATCGAGAATGTCGTCGATGATCTGAAAAGCCAGCCCGACGTGGTAGCCGAAATCAGTGAGCGCCTTCAGCTGCGTCGGCGTGCAATTCGCGCTCATCCCGCCCAGGCGAACTGAGCAGCAAAGCAGAGCCGAGGTCTTGCGCTCGTGAATGTATTTCAATTGTTGAGCCGAAGTTTTCTTCCCTTCGCCCTCCAAATCCGCCACCTGTCCGGCGATCAGTTTCAAGGAGCCCGCCGTGTCGGCGATTTCGAGGATCACATCCTGATGTGAATACCGACGCCAGCCATCGCACTTCGCGGCGATCTCAAACGCCTGCGTCAACAGTGCGTCGCCTGCCAGCACCGCGATGCCTTCCCCATACTTCTTGTGATTGGTCGGCTTGCCCCGGCGGAAATCGTCGTCGTCCATCGCCGGGAGATCGTCGTGAATCAGAGAATAGGTGTGGATGCACTCAACGGCGCAGGCCAGCGGCATGGCGGCCTTCGCCGTCCCGCCACAGGCTTCGGCAGCTGCGAGACAGAGAACCGGGCGCATGCGCTTGCCTCCGGCAAACAGCGAATAGCGCATCGACTCGTGGATGGTCGCGGGCTTGGTCCGAGCCGACGGCAGGTAGCCGGACAGGGCGCGATTCACCGCAGCGACCTGACGATTGGCGTACTTCTTCAGATCAAATTCGGCTCCCCCCGAACTCCCCGACCGTTTCTTGCTGGCTGGCATGCCCGGGGTTGTAAAAAAACTGAACAGACCGCGCAAGCTCACGTTGCTTTTTTCTATTGCCATGCGGGGGAATCAGGCTAAATTTCACGGCTCTCCAATTTTGAGAAGACGCACAGACCAACATTTGAATCTATGAATCCCGAACAAATTCAGGAAGGCCTTGAAAAGGTCACCAACGCCAACGTCCTGGTGAACATCATTTCCCGACGCGTGCGCCAGCTCTCCACCCCCGGCGGCAAGGGCAGCCGCCCGCTGATCTCCGACTCGGCGACCATGAGTTACTCCGACATCGCGCTGACCGAATTGCTCAGCGACAAGATGGATTGGGAATTCGCCAACGAGGACAATCCGATTCGGGGAGAATTCAAGGGCAAATAGCCACAACCCTTTTCCAATGAACAGCCAGGAGGTCTCACCCCCTTCTGGCTGTTTTGTTTTCCGACATGTCCGCGATCCTCAACAATCCGAAAGCCCGCCACGATTATCACATCGAGGAGACTTTCGAGGCCGGGATTTCCCTCGTGGGCACGGAAGTCAAATCTCTCCGCGCGGGCAAGGGCAGCATTCGCGAGGCGTTCGTGCGGGTCAGCGACAACGAGGTTTTCCTGCATAACGCCTTCATCGAGGAATACGAGCAGGGCAACCGGGAGAATCATGAATCCCGTCGAACACGCAAGCTGCTCCTCCACAAGGGCGAGATTCGAAAACTGTTCAATCTCGCCAACGTCAAGAATCTCAGCGTGATTCCCCTGTCTGTCTTCTGGAAGAAGGGCAGAGTCAAGGTCGACATCGGCGCCGGCTCCGGCAAAGTGAAGCGGGACAAGCGGCAGGATCTCAAGAAGCGGGAAACCGACCGCGAGATGAAACGCGCCACGATGACCCAGCTCAAGGGCCGGTGACGGAGGAAAGTGCGAATTTCGAAATCCGCCACCTTTTCCGTCTGGAATTGCAGTCAACCACAGATGGACACGGATAAACACAGATAAGAGAATGACTTACCTCCATACCGCTGTCTGAAGGGCAGACGCGCGAAGCATTTTCATCTGTGTCCACCTGTGGTTGAACCGATTTCGAACTTGAATTGGCACAAAAAAAGCGGCGACCCAATCGGATCGCCGCTTCTGAAATTGGATGGAGGCCCGCCTACGCCGCCGCAGTTTCCGGCTTCTTCCACGTGCGCTTCGGCGCCTTCACGACAATGCCCTTCTTGATCGCCTTGGCCGTCACGCGAATGTATTTCACTTCGCCGTCGACGAGCGCCTTGACGCGTTGGAGGTTGGGCAGAAAGCGACGCTTGGTCCGCTTCACGACGTGCGTGCCAATGCCGCCTTTTTTCTTCGCTTTACCGCTGCGGACGATGCTGCCGCCGCAAATCGGTTTCTTTCCTGTTAATGCACAAACTTTAGCCATATCAAAATCTTTCTCTACTTGTAAAAGGCCGGTCAATGTAGCCATCCCC
>JBLHKZ010000372.1:0-4699 GCA_047618185.1 Limisphaerales bacterium | reverse complement strand
GAGTCCGGTCAAACCGAGGACATCGTGGGAACACAGCTCAAGGGCAGCCTCGCTGGATTGAGCGCCGAGCAAATGCTCGAAACGATCCTCGCCTACGAACCGGTCTGGGCGATCGGCACCGGCAAGACCGCCTCGCCCGAACAGGCGCAGGAAGTGCACGCCTTCATCCGCGGCCAACTGGCCGAGCTCTTTGACGACAACGTCGCCCGGAAAGTTCGCATCCAATATGGAGGCAGCGTAAAACCGGCCAATGCCCGCGAACTGCTCGGACAACCCGATGTCGACGGCGCCCTCGTCGGCGGCGCGGCGCTCGAGTTCCGCAGTTTTTCGGATATCATCAAGAATTGCATCGACGACTAAGAAGAAAGTTTTGCCATGGGAATTTTTATTGGATTAACGACCGTTATTCTGGTGCTCAACAGCGCCTTCCTCATTCTGCTGATCCTGATTCAGCTGCCCAAGAAAGAAGCCGGCATGGGAACCGCGTTCGGCGGCGGCGCCATGCAGGACATGTTTGGAGCCCAACACGGCAACGTGCTGACCACGGCGACCAAATACTCAGCCGGTCTCTTCCTCGTTCTGTCGCTCGGACTGTCCATGCTGAACGCCAAGTACCAGGACCCCGCATCGAACGCCATCTCAAGCGCCCTGGAGGCGCCCGGACAGGCGACGCAGAAGGCGGACACCAATGCCCCCGTCCTCCCCGTGCCCCCGATTGTCGCGCCCACCAACGCCACGCCCGCAGCGGGCACGAACGCCTCAGCAGCTTCCGCGACCAATGCAGCGGCCACAACGGTGACGCCGACCCCCAAGGCAACCACACCGACCGCGCCTAAAAACTGACTTTGCGGCTGACCGCAAGAAATCCCCCGACATCGTCGGGGGATTTTTTTTTGCCCGCGGAGCGCGTCGTTAGCATCTCTGTTTCCAGGATCGACTCGGTCCAATACGGAAAATCCAAACAGCCCCCCTCAGGAGCTGTGCCTTACCCACAAGTTTTCGAAACGGTCGCACTCGAATCCCAACGGGATTCTGCCCCAAAGCCCAAGGGTTGGGAGGCGCCACGGGTCGATCGCCTTGACCACAGTCCTCCAAATTTCAAATTAACACCGCTTCCCGTCTCGCGGACAACTCCAATGAACTTGCTTTCGCCTCGCGATTCATGAAGTTTGATCCGTCCAAATCAACCACGAAATCTCTTTTCATGGCGCAATAACTGCTCGGCTCATTTTCTGTAAACAATGCCTGTCCTGCTCCTGTTTTTCTGCTCCGGCGCGACCGCGTTGATCTATGAGGTAATCTGGTCGAACTACCTGAAGCTGATGATGGGCAGCACGGTGCAGGCGCAGACCGTCGTGCTCGCGGTTTTCATGGGCGGACTCGCCTTGGGCAATCGGATCTTCGGCAAATGGGCGGACTCGCTCGACAATCCCCTGAGAACTTACGGCTACGTGGAGATCGCCATCGGCGTCTACGCTTTTCTGTTCGCGCCGCTCTACAAGCTGGCGGATATGGCCTTCGTCGGCATCGGCCCCGCCGTTCTCGAACACAGCGCCTTGCTGCTCGCTTTCAAAGGCTTCCTCAGCGTCGCCCTGCTCGCGATCCCAACCGTTCTGATGGGCGGCTCCCTGCCGTTGATCGCCGCCTGGTTGCAAAAGACAACTCCCGACGCGCGACGCTTTTCCGCGCGCTTCTACTCCATCAACAGCCTCGGCGCGGTCGCCGGCGCCGGACTCGCCGGCTTTTTTCTGGTCTCCTGGATTGGACTTTCAATGACAATCCTCTTCGCCGGGTCTATCAACCTTCTGGTCGGCCTCGCCGCAATGATCATTTCCGGCTACGCCGCAGCATCGAATTCCTCAAAAGCAACGAAACCAAGGGAGAAGGAGACGCCATCGTCGCCACAGCCCTCCGCCCCGGCTCCGGAGATCAAGCTGGCCATCTGCCTTGTCACTTTGACCGGAGGCGTCTCGATGGGATTGGAGATTCTCGCCGCGCGCTCGCTCATCCTGATTTTTGGCGGATCGTTGCAGGCGTTCTCCATTGTGTTGATGTCGTTCATTCTCGGCATCGGCATCGGCGCGTCGGTGATCGCCTCGCCGAGGATTCGCCAATGGCCGCGCGAAGCGACCACCTTCGTTCTCCTGCTTTCGGGAGCCGCCCTGATCGGCATCTACGTCATGAGCATCGAATCCTGGGTCGAGGCCTATCGATGGATCAAGAGCGGCCTGGCTCCCAGCTCCGCCGGCTACGTCTTTCACCTCCTAATCAACGCCGGCGTCTCGTTGATCGTGCTCGGCATCCCCGCCGGCATTCTGGGCGCCGTCCTGCCGCTCTGGATCCGGGAATCCTCCAGCGACTCGGCCAATCTCGGACACAGCGTGGGACGCCTCCTGACCTGGAATACCCTCGGCGCGGTGGCCGGCGTCCTGCTCACCGGATTCGTGCTGATGCCCGCCGTTGGACTGCGCGGTTCGCTGGCGCTGCTGGCCTTTCTGCTGATTGGCGCGGCCGCCTGGGTCGGTTGGAGCCGACTGCCGCGAAACGTCGCGATCGCGGCGCCCGGCGCGATTGCCCTCGGCCTGGCCTTCGTGGTCTGGACCGGCGGCGAAACCTGGAAAACCGTTCTCAGCTCCGGCGTATTTCGTTTTCGTGAAACCGTCGTCGACACCGAACGACTCGAACGCCGAAAGCAATTGGTGGAATTGCTTTTCTACGAGGACGGCACCGACGCCACCGTCAGCGTCGAGCGCAGCCAGGTGGGCAACGATCAGTTCACCACCGTTCTGCGCATCAACGGCAAGCCCGACGCCTCCTCCCGCGGCGACATGTCGACGCAATACCTGCTCGCCCATATTCCCATGCTCGCCCGGCCCGACGCCAAGGACGTCTTCGTGCTGGGATTCGGAAGCGGCGTCACCGCCGGCGCCCTGCTGGGACACCCGATCGAACGCCTGGACATCGCCGAAAACTGCGAGCCCGTCATTCGCGCCGCGCCCCTCTTTAGCGAGTGGAATCGCGGCGTGCACACCAATAAAGTGGCGCGGATCTGGAACGAAGACGCCCGCACCATTCTCAAGCTTTCAGACCAGCGCTACGACGTCATCATCAGCGAGCCCTCCAATCCCTGGACCGTCGGCGTCGGCAGCGTGTTCAGCCAAGATTTCTATAAGCTCGCGGCGCAAAGCCTGAAGCCGAAAGGCGTCATGACCCAATGGTTTCACGTCTACGAGATGCACGACGGCATTATGGACCTGGTGTTGAGCACCTTCAGCTCAGTATTTCCCTACGTCGAAATCTGGGATCCCGGTCACGGCGACATCATCCTGCTGGGCGCGATGGAGCCCTGGCCCACCGGCCCGGAAATCTACCGTCAGGTGTTCGAGCGTCCGGAACCCCGCGCCGATCTCGAATCGATCGGACTCAAAACACCGGAGTCGATTCTCGCTCGCCAACTCGCCTCGCAACGCACGGCCTTTGCCATCACCGACGGCGTTGCGTTTCAATCGGACGAGTTTCCCATTCTCGAATATGCCGCCCCCAAGGCATTCTTTCTCGGGCTGAATTCTCAACTCCTCTTTCTTTTCGACGAACGGACCTGGCAATCCAGTCTGGCCCCGCCCGACAAGCGCGCCGAGCTCGGAAAGTTCACCGACCAACAGATCGATGAGATCTTCACTGAATACCGATCCGTGAATCAGGAATTGACGAGCTATGCCAATCAGCGCGCCGCGCGGAAAGACGCCGCGATTGCCCTGGATTTCTTCAATGGCGCGCATCCCGCGCCCATCATTTTCAGTTCCCCAGGTGAGCGTTCGACATCCGCAGTCTATCCGGCCGGCGCCAGCGAGACATTTCGATTCCTGCTGGACGCAGAATCGACCCTCATCCGAACCCCCGCAGCCTGGCTGCCGGAGGTGGACCGCATCGAGGAGATCCTTCGTCAACGCTCGCCCGACGCTCCGCCGGAAGTCCCGCACTGGTCTCCCGCGCATTACGCGTCGCTCGCGGCGCGAACCTGCATGAGCCATGGGACATGGGCGCGAGCGCGGAAGCTGGTCGAACTGGGCCTCACTTTCGAGGACGCCAGGGAGCTGAATTATCTGAAGCGCATTCTCGATCGCGTGGAAACGCTGAGCCCCGGCGCCACTCAGTCGAAATAGGGCCGCCGATCGCGCCCACGCTCAAGCGGCCGGATAAGTGAGAAACTCCGGGGCGACGCGGTCCGTCAGCCACACGCGGTTCTCGGATCGATAGAACACCAATCCCCGTTCGCTCATCTTTGCCGCGTCCTTCGCCCTCGCATGTCCCCTGCGGACCGCGCCCCAAGGAGGGGCGGCATTCCTGCCGCCCTGCCTGCGAAGCAGGCACAAAGAGGGCCGGCAGCCACACCAAAGCCGAAAGTATTCCTCAGGCTCCCGCCTACTCGCGCGCCTTCTGTGTCCCCTGCGGGCCACGGCGGCAGGAATGCCGCCGCTCCTTGCTGCCCTCATCCTCGTCCTCGCCCCATCCGTCCGCTTGCGGCGGCGCCCCGCCTAATAGGAGTTGCCGCCTTTTTCACAAAGGCTCTACGGCGTGATCGTGAAGGTCACCGTCACTTCGTTGCCGACCGGGTCGCCTCCGAAGTTGCTGCCGCCGTTGTCCACGATCCGGAACTTGATCGACGTCGCCCCGCTCTGACCGGCGCGCGGCGTGTAGC
>JBLHKZ010000371.1:0-4743 GCA_047618185.1 Limisphaerales bacterium | reverse complement strand
CGACTCTCGTAACTGCGCGCGAAGAACCGGCGGCGTGAGGCGAATCTGAAGGGCCATCGGCGTCGCGCCCTTGGCCGCCGCGTGCGTTAAGCCATTCCTTAACTTTCTTCCGCCAGTGTTCCAGTTTCGAAGATTCATTTGACATCTACTATGACTATAGTATTAAGGTCATAGTAGTCATGACTAAAAAACCAAACACACAGCCTTCGAATCTGGAGATGCAGGTCCTTTCCGTTTTGTGGGACCGAGGCCCATCGACGGTGCGGGAGTTGTTGGACGCGATGCCCGATGGCAAACATCGCGCCTACACGACCGTGCTGACGGTCATGCAGAACATGGAGAAGAAGGGGTTGGTCTCGCGAACCTCGCGCGGGACCGCGCACGTTTATCGGCCGGTCGGGAGTCGGAAGCGGACTCTGGGGCCTATGCTGAAGGGGATGTTGAACAACGTTTTCGGCGGCAGTGTTTCGACGGCGATGCAGGGCTTCCTCAATGAAGCGGATGTGTCGGAGGAGGAATTGGATGCTCTGCGCAAGATGATTGACGAGCGTCGCCAGGTCGAAGGCCGGGGAAAGGGAAAGGAGTAGGCGCATGACGTGGCTCGATCAACCGGACTGGGATTCGCTGGCGGTGGCTCTGTTGCACACGCTCTGGCAAGGGGCGCTGATGGCGGTGGTGTTGGCGCTTTATTTGGCGTTCACACCCACGGCGCGGGGGAATCGGCGATACCTGGCTTCGGTCGTCGTTTTGGGGCTGGTGTTGCTCGGCGGATTTGTCACCTGGTCGGCGTTGGATTACTCGCGGGGTGCGCGCGCTCCGATGTCCAGCCAGGGCGATTCGGCCGGACTTGGTCAGGACCGCCAACTCGAACGGAACGAAGCGCGGATGTCCCCGGAGCCCGTTGGCGCGTTTGAGAATGAGGCGACCATCGAACGCGGTGTGCCCGGTTCATCGAAAGCGCAGGTTCGTTCGTTCGATCACGGCAAGTGGGTATTGAGATTTTGGCTGGCGGGGATGGCGTTGATGTTGGTCCGCCTTGGATTTCAGTTGAAGGGAGCGGAGGCCGTCGGGAGTCGAAGCCGCCCCGCCGGCGCGGAGAGCGTGCAGACTCTCTTTGATGAACTGCGAGACGGCATGGGATTGACGCGGCGCGCCCAATTGAGGATCGCCGAGGGACTGTCGACTCCCGTTGCGATGGGCGTTATTTGGCCCCTGGTGATTCTGCCGACCTGGCTTTTGACCGGAACGCCGCCCGCGATGTTGCGGGCGATTCTGGCGCACGAGTTGGCGCACGTTCGGCGACATGATTATCTGGTGAATCTGGGGCAGCTCTTGATCGAGACGGTTTTGTTCTTTAATCCGGCAGTGTGGTGGATCAGTCGACAAATCCGCATTGAACGGGAGGCTTGTTGCGACGCCGAGGCGGCGCGAATAACAGGGAATCAGACTGAGTATGCCCAGGCGCTGGCGGACTTCGCCGCCGGCGCCGTTGAAAGCGGAGCGTGGCCGCGAGCCGCTCTCGCCTTTGGAGATCGCAAAAGCACGGGAGGACTGTTGGACCGCATCCGGAGATTGGTGGAGCCGGGGTATGCCTCCCGCATGCGCCTGCCATTGCGCGGGCTGATGGTATTCCTCCTGACGGGAGCCATCGCCCTCGCGGCCTTGCAGCAGGGGACTCGCCTGGTGGTGGAGGCGGGCGGGAGCCTGCTGACGCCGAAGGAACGCATCGCGAAGATCGAGCAAATTCAGGAAAGTCATGCGATTTCTAACCAGGAGGAAAAACTTAGAGCGAGTCTGCGCGAAGCCCCGGATGCCAGGGTCTCCGTCTCGGGCAAAGTCGTCATCGAGGGACGCGAGGGGGAGATTCCCGAGGTCAGTAAATTCTACTATCGCGCGAATCTTCTCGGAGGCGGTTACTTGGGAGTCGGCTCGATAAATAAGGGTGTGTTTCGTGAAAAACTGCGGCCGGGCTCGATCTATCTGACGGTGAATTCCAGCCGGTTTGCGCCAGCGATCATTGGCCCCTTCATAGGCAAACCTGGCGGCGTTCTGGAGAATCTGGTCATCCCGTTGAACGAGGGCTTCAAGACACGGTTCGAAATCAAAGACGATCAAGGGCGGCCGATCGCCGGCGCTCGGATTAGCGGCGACTATCTGTTCGGGGCCAGTATCAGCATTGTCCGCCGGGAATCCGATGAACACGGCGCCATGGAGCTGGCCCACTCCGCCAAAGGCCAGCTCCAGCTCAGGATCTGGGCGGATGGTTTTCAACATGAAACCAAAACGTTTCAACTCGATAGCGAAGCGACGCATTCGTGGGCGCTACTGCCCGGCGTTCCCACGACTCTTCGGGTTTTGTCGAAGGAAGACGGGCGGCCCATATCCGGCGCGCGAATCTGCGTTGTCGCCGCTAGCAGAACGCCTGAAAACGTTCAATTTGGAATCAGAAGCGGGCCGCAGGTGGCGGTTTCAAACGATTCGGGCAACGCCGTCGTTCGGCAGTTTCGGGTAGATACGATCTACATTGTCATCGTCGATTCTGCAGGTCATCAACCGGCCTTCCTAGGTGGAATTCGAGCAGGCGCGGAGGGTCTTGAAGTCAAACTGTCTCCTGCCTTGTCCGTGACAGGCTCGATCGTTGGAGATCTTTCAAAGCTGCGGAAACGCCGATTTAAAGGGCGCGCCGAACCCGTGCCCTATGTCCATTATCAGCAGAATCCAGCGGAATTCGGTGATAACAACTTCGCTAATTCCGGATTTACCGGCGTGGATATTCACGATGGGAATGCCACGTTTGAGATCACGAATCTCTGGGAGGGAACAGTGAAGATTTCCACGGGCGCTTATCGCCGCAATTTTCCTCTGACGGCGTCGGTCACCGAGGCGGTCATCGATCTCGACGCGGTGACCCCGAAGAGCGCGGAAGAGGAGAGGGCCGAACTTGCGGGACTGCCGAGACGCGAAGTGGAGATACGCCTTGTCGCTCCTCCGGGTCATCCCGCGCCGCGGGGCAAACTCAGTGTTCATTTCGGAGTGGAAAGTCCCGGCGGAAGTCAGATGTTGCAAGGGTGGCAAGGGTGGCATGAAGTCGAGATCAAGGATGGCGTCGTTAAGTTTGCCGTTCCGGTGGGGGGATTCTTTGGTTGCGCCGCGGGCGGCGTTGCGGGGTATTGGATGCCCGAGATCAATCGCGATAACGTCGGCGCCTCGGACCAGCCGCTTGTGGTTGAGGCGACGTGCTTACCTGCCGGCGCGATCTACGGAACGATCAGCGAGACTGACGGCTCTCCGGCGAGGGGCATCCTGATCGCCCTGGTTGAGGTCGAGCGCGCTCCCGGCCGACCCTCGGGAGACCTGGGTTTGGCGATCAAGAACCTCGCCTTCGGCAACGACATCACGGAGCGATTCATGGCTGGCCCCTTGCCGATTGGCGGCCGCTACATGATCGTCGCCTCTCGGGGCGTCACGTTTGTGGCCAGTCAGGAGATCTTGATCAGCGAGGAGAAACCCATTCAGGAGATTCGCATGAAACTGTTGGAAGGAGTGGACGTCGTCGGAGAGTTGGTCGATTCGGCGGGGCGGCCCCTCGTTGGAATGAGTCTGAGTCTTTATGGCAATCTGCATCCCAGTCATGGCATTGGCCCCGGGGATCTTTTCACCGATCGGCGTGGGCGATTTCGGTTTGAGGGCGTCAATCCGGACCCGCGAGCTTCGTATAAGATCAACGTCGGAAGGATTCCCGGTTATCAGTCCGCCAGCGTGGCGTTCACTCCGGGCGGCAAGCCCGTCAAGATTCGGCTTGAAAAGGGGCATCAGGTGCGCGGCCAGATTCTTGACGCCAAGACTGGATGGCCCGTGCCTGGCGCGGTCGTCTATCTGATTCCAAAACCACGCAACCGAAATCTCCAGGGCTGGATCGACGCCGATCGAGAGACGGATGAAAATGGTCGGTGTCTCTTTTCCGTTCTCGACGACGGCGAATACTCCGTCAGCGTGCATTCCGCCACTCTGGTCAACGAGGCCGGGATCGTTGTCC
Organism: Limisphaerales bacterium; assembly: GCA_047618185.1. Lineage (GTDB taxonomy): Bacteria > Verrucomicrobiota > Verrucomicrobiia > Limisphaerales > JAYPEY01 > JAYPEY01. Next base: position 707 of record JBLHKZ010000371.1, on the reverse strand, counting down.
GGGGAGGGCAGGCGGAGGAAGTCGCGATACGAGTCAATCTTAGTGAGTCTTCACCGCTCAAGCCTTTGAAACCCGAGTAAGGGGATGGGCTTGATGATTGACTCCATGACGCAGAAAGAGCGTCGGCAGTCGGAGATTATCGACTGGAGCCGCCGGCGTCGGATCGCTTCGGAAGTCTATCCAGTTGTCCATGCCGAACGATCAAGGTTCTGGCAGCGGGGCGTAACTGAAAACCAGAACAGAAAGACAGAGATTATGAAAAAACTTATCACGACAGCATTATGTTTGGTGTGCGCGATGGCCCTCACGGTCAGCGCGGCGGACGGCGGCAAAGGCAAGGGCGGAAAAGGCAAAGGCGGCAAGGTTAAAGGCGGCCAAAAGGGCCAGCGTCCTCAGCTGACCGACGCTCAGAAAAAGGTCATGCAGGAGCTAACGAAGAAATACGACAAGAACGGCAACGGCCGCATCGAGGGCGACGAGCGCGCGGCCATCAGCGACGAGGACAAGAAGAAGGTGGCGGCGTTGCGCGGCGGCGGAAATCGCCCGCAGTTGACCGACGCTCAGAAGAAGGTCATGGCCGCGATGACCAAGAAGTATGACAAGAACGGCAACAAGCGCCTCGATCGTGAGGAGTTTGGCGCGATGAGCCAGGAAGATCGCAAGAAGATGATGGAAATGCGCGGCGGCCAACGCGACAAGGGCGGCAA
>JBLHKZ010000370.1:0-4791 GCA_047618185.1 Limisphaerales bacterium | reverse complement strand
CATCCCAGGCCTTTGCCGTCATGCGCAGTTGTTGCGGGTGGCCTTTGTGCTCAAGCAATGCCTCGGGCTCGGATCGCGCGTAGTCGACGGACACGAAGCGAATGTCTCGCACGGTCTGGCTGAGGCGGATCCAGAATTCGTCATCGTGATTGAGATCGAGCAGCACGATGCGGAGCGGTTTGCCGGGGAGCGTGGCGAAGCCCTTCATGTCGAGGTTGTCGGGAAAGAGGCGGTCTGTCTTTGGGTGGGCCTTTTTCCGCGGCGGGCGCGGTTCAATGGTTTTCGGACGAGATGTCTTCCCGTCCTGCCAGTCTGGGTTGGTCTTAAACTCGAAATAGTCGCCAGGGCCCTCTACGGAGATCATCGCTTCCGTGCCCGGTCTGGTTGTCAAGCGGGGGGCGGAAAGACGATTCTCTTTTCCGTCGGGCAGCAGTTCGAAGGTCTCGAACTTGATGAAGATATTTGGCGGCTCGGCGGCCGTGAGGGCGGACGCGGCGCAAAGCGTTCCGGCCAGAATGACGATAGTGGCGCGCACGGCGACATTTCTGATGAGCGGATGGTTCAACATGGCTTAGTCGTGTTTGGCGGGTTGACGCTCGCGGCGGTAGGCTTCGGCCAACAGCGTGATGGGGTGGCAGGCGCGCATGTCGACGTCGTGCGATTTAAGTCCGTTGATCACCTGAAGCAGGCAGCCGGGATTGCCGGTCGCGACGACGGTCGCGCCCGTGCTTTTGATGTGGCCGACCTTGCGGTCGAGGAGATCGTTGGCCATCTCGGGTTGGACGATGTTGTAGATGCCCGCGCTCCCGCAGCACCATGTGGACTCGGGTAGTTCGACGAGATTTACGCCGGGGATGGCGCTCAGAATCTCACGCGGTTGAGCCGTGATTTGCTGGCCGTGGCAAAGATGACAGGCCTCGTGATAGGTCACGTTGGTCTGCTCTTCGTCGCCGGTCGCGATTGGCTGCCTAATGCCGATCTCCGCGAGCCACTCGTGGATGTCCTTGCACTTGCGGTCCCAGAGTTTGGCGCGCTCGAGGTATTCGGCGTCGTGCTCGAGCAGGGCGGCGTAGTGTTTGAGGTGGGAGCCGCAGCCGGCGGCGTTGGTGATGATCGCGTCGAACTGCTCGGGCGGAAACTGATCGATCTGTTTGCGGGCGAGGACCTGGGCGAGCTCCCATTCGCCGTTGTGCGCGTGCAGCGAGCCGCAGCATTCCTGGACGGGCGGGGTGACGACCTCGCAGCCGTTCTTGGCGAGGACTTCGACGGTGTCCAGATTGACGTCGCTGAAGATCAGGTCCTGCGCGCAGCCGGTGAGCATGGCCACGCGATACTTCTTCTCGGGCTTCGCCGGAGTGACGGGCTCGATCAATTCGGCGGAGAATTTATCCTGAATAATCGGGGTCATGGACTCGAGTTCCTGGAGCCGTTTGGGCATGAGTTTCATGACGCCGCTCCAACGGATTAGCGCCATGATGCCGAGCTTTTGATAAAGCCGCATGGCGACGCCGAGAAAATGCAATCGGCTGAGATCCATGAACAGCCACTTGATCGTGAACGCGCGGATCAGGCTGCGTTTGGGATTGGCGAGGACTTTGGACTGTTCGGCTTCGGCGCGCGCGTGCTCGAAGAGTTCCGCGTAGTTCACACCGGCGGGGCAGGCAGTCATGCAGGCAAGGCAACCGAGGCAGAAATACATTTCATCCGCGAAGGCCTTGGTCGGCTCCAGTTCGTCGTCGGCGATGGCGCGCATGAGGGCGATGCGGCCGCGGGGGCTGTTCTTCTCGAGCTTGGTGGCGTCGTAGGTCGGGCAGGTCGGCAGGCACATCCCGCAGTGCATGCACTGCTGCAAGATCGAGTAGTCCAGGTCCTTCAGGTGCGAGCCGGTCTTCGGAGCGACGGGCGGTTCAAATGTTGCGGGTGAACTCATTCAGGTTGTTCTGATCGGATACATTAAGTTTGGGATGAAATGATCAGGCGTTGAGATTCTTTAAGTATGCGAACGGGTGAAACTCTCTAAATCCGTCGTCAATCGAACATCTTGCCGGGATTCAAAATTCCGTTGGGGTCGAGCGCTTTTCGGAGTTCGCGCATGACCCGCATCTGGGCGGCGCCGGCGAACTTGGGGAGGAAGCTCTTCTTCGCCAGGCCGATGCCGTGTTCGCCGGTGATGGTGCCGCCCATCTCGATCGCCTTGTCGAAGATCTCTTCGAAGGCCTGGTGGACGCGCTTCATCTCGGGTTTGTTTCGCTCGTCAGTGAGGAAGGTCGGATGGAGGTTGCCGTCGCCCATGTGGCCGAAGGTTCCGATGCGCAGCTTGTATTTTTTCGCAATTTCCTCGACGAAGCGGACCATCTCAGCGAGTCGGCTGCGGGGCACGGTGGCGTCTTCGAGAATGACGGTGGGCGCCAGGCGGGCGAGGGCGGAGAAGGCGGCACGGCGAGCGTTGGCGAGCTTGTCAGCCTCGGCGTCGTTTTTGGCGACGCGCACTTCCTTGGCTCCCTGTTCGCGGCAGACGCGTTCCATGGCGGCGGCTTCTTCGGCGACGACTGCGGGATGGCCGTCGGTCTCCATGAGGAGCAGCGCTTCGCAATCGAGAGGCAGGCCGATCTTTGCGTAATCCTCGACGCAATGGATGGTCGTCCGATCGAGAAACTCAAGGGTGCAGGGGATGATCTGCTCGGCGATGATCGCGGACACGGCGTCGGCGGCTTTGTCCATTTGGTCGAAGGTTGCGACCATGGTCTTTTTCACCTGCGGTTTGGGAATGAGTTTCAATAAAACCTTGGTGATCACGCCGAGGGTGCCTTCGGAACCGATGTAGATATCTCGCAGGGAGTAGCCGGCGACGTCTTTGACGCACTTGTTGCCGAGCCACATGATTTCGCCGGTTGGGAGGACGACTTCCAGGCCCATGACGTAGTTGCGGGTGACGCCGTATTTGAGCCCGCGCAGGCCGCCGGAGTTTTCGGCGACATTGCCGCCGATGGTGGCGATCTTCATGGAGCCCGGATCGGGGGGGTAGAAGAGGTTCGCCTTCGTTGCGGCCTCGGCGACCTTGAGCGTGATTACGCCGGGCTCGACCAGCATGGTGAGGTTGGCCGAATCGATCTCGAGAATCTTGTCCATCTTCACCGTGCAGAGGACGATGCAATCTTCGCTTGGCAGGCTGCCGCCACTGAGCCCGGTGCCGGAGCCGCGGGTGACGACGGCGGTCTTCGTCTCGTTGGCGAGCTTGAGAATCCCGGCGATCTGCTCGGTCGATTTGGCGAACACCACGCAGCCGGGCATGGACTTCATGGCGGCGGTGCCGTCGAAGGAGTAGGGGATGAGATCCTCCTTGCTCGTGAACACATTGCGCGCCCCGACGATGGAGCGCAATTGGGTTAGCGTCGTTTTTGCGGTGGCCATGATTGCTTGAAAACCGTTGAAGAATCCGGATGCGCAGAATGTGTGAACGGCGTCGGTCGGTCAAGCGCCGCGCTGGTTGGGAAACGCGCGCGATCTGGAAGCGCGGGCGAGGGGTTTGGTTGAACGTTGCGCGCTTTATTGACATCCAAATAAATAGAGCGGGCTTCTAAAATAAATCACACCCGAAAGAAAGACCGGCGGCGGCTTGATCGGAGTTGAAATGAGAACGTGAGTCTCGGTATTGCTTGCTAAACAACTGGGTGTCCGTCGTCGGCGCTGCGACGATCTTCGCTCGTTTGATTCGCCTTTCCTCCGATACTGCGGGTAAGCGATTCGAACCCGCCGGGCTCCTGAGGGAGATGGCTGATCTCGATCAGTCGGTCTACCCATGGTTGGTTGCCGGTCGTTAAATCAATTTTGTGGGACTCTGAGTGAGAACGCGTTTAACGGGATGCGCAGGTATCAATAGTTGACACTTGGGCGATCCTCCGGCCTCCTGAATGGACAGTTAGCAAGGTCGAAACGAGTAACGAGTTGAAACGGATGAAACAGAATCGCAAAGGAGAGAGGGGATTTACGCTCATTGAAGTCATGGTTGTGTTGGCGATCATCGTCACCATTGCCGCTATCGCGCTGCCCAATTTATTTAGATCACGGGCGACCGCTCAGCAAAAAACCTGTGTTGCCAACCTGATGCAAATCAATGGGGCAAAGCAGCGTTGGGCGATCGACGAGAACAAGAAGGGGACGGACACTCCGGGCAGGACCGATCTTGTTGGGGCCGATCTCTACCTGAAAGAGTTTCCGATCTGTCCTTCCGGGGGAATCTACGTGATCAATTCGGTCGAAGTCGATCCGACTTGCAGCCTGTCCGCATCGGACGGTCACAGCGTCTATTGAGGCTGTCTGGTCGGAGCTCAGGGCTTCCAATCTTCAAATTCCCTGATCACGTCTTCGCGGTCGCATTTTGGCCGGAAAACGGCTCGGGCCTTGAAGCCATATTCCTGGTTCACCTCGTAGTCAGGAATGATGAATTGGAAATCCCAGGCGGGATTGGTCGTCGCGTGCGTTGAGTTCAACCCGCCGCCGGAGGGCGAATGCGAGAAGCGAATTCCCTCGGTTCGGTCGAACATGAGCGCCCAGGTATGCTCTTCGAAATTGCCGTAGTAGACGGGAATGTCGTAGCGGAACGGGGAGAAATTCCGATAGAGGGTCTCCCGTTCATCGGGAGCGAAATCCAACTCCGTTTTGTCGTCGCGGTGGAGAACCGTGCTTTCGTCGTTGTGTCGCTGCGTGCAGAACTGCGTCCAGTATTTCCGTTCGGAGCGGGCCTCGTCGCCACCGGGAAAGTAGATGCTCTTGTCGAGCGGGGCGTTGATG
>JBLHKZ010000369.1:0-4822 GCA_047618185.1 Limisphaerales bacterium | reverse complement strand
CGACCATGGTGTTGATGGTCTGCTTCAATTCCTGAACCTCGCCCTTGGCTTCGACCGTGATCTTTTTCCCGAGGTCGCCCTGGGCGACGGCGGTGGTGACGGTGGCGATGGCCCGGACCTGAGTGGTGAGGTTGGTCGCCATGCCATTCACGTTGTCGGTGAGATCCTTCCAGGTGCCGGACACGCCCTTCACCCGGGCCTGGCCGCCGAGCTTGCCCTCGGTGCCGACCTCGCGCGCCACTCGCGTGACCTCGGAGGAAAACGCGCCAAGCTGGTTGACCATGGTGTTGATCGTCTTGCCGGCGCGGAGGAACTCGCCCCGCAGCGGGCTGCCCTCAAGTTCGAGGCGGACTGCCTGCGTGAGGTCACCCTTGGCGACGGCGTCGATGACGCGGGTCATCTCGCGCGTAGACGTGATGAGATTGGTGACGAGGAAGTTGATGTTCTCGACCTGCTCGGACCAGCCGCCATCGATGCGGCCAAGGTCCATGCGGTGGTTGATCTTACCCTCTTTGCCGACGAGCCGGGTGACGCGCTCAATCTCGTGGGTGAATTGCTGTTTTCGCTCGACGCCTTCGTTGAACGTGGTGGCGATCTTGCCGCTGATGCCGGTCCACTCGAGGGGGAGGCGGGCGGAGAAGTCGCCGTGTTTGACGGCGGTGAGGGCTTGGAGGAGAAGGCCGGAGTCCAGCTGGCCGTCGGGGTCGGAGGGCGGAGTGTGTTTGGTTGCCATGGGAGTATATACCTTTGATTAAAAAGTGGATGTGAGATGCCGGATGGCAACATTCTGATCGACGCTCACCATGATGATACGGACGCCCGGGTGGAGCCGGCGACGATCGCGGACAGCACTTCCGAGAGTGTTTGGTTCCGGGCCATTGACACGATTACCCGCGGGAGATTTGAGCAATGCACGAGGCAGAGTTATGAGGATTCGCCGGGGAGCACAATGATATTTTGTCACCTACCAAATATCGCACTGCTTACGACGATATCCGGACATGCCGCCCCCACGCTCACCCCGGAGCGCCTCGTGCTCCCGGAGATTGCCCCGATCCCTTCGGACGGGTGAACCGGGCCGTCTGCTGAACAACCTGTTCAACGCGCCGCTCGAGTGGCCGGAACACGAACGGACGCAGTGAATCGAAAACACCTTTGGTTCCGAGCGTCGCACCGTATTAGAACAAGGCGGTCATCTGGGAAATCTGGTCTCGGACAATGTCCAGCACGCCATCAGCGCCGGGCTGGTGGATATGAAGGCCGCATGAGCAACCAGGTGAATCATGGCACCCATCGCAGCATTCAGCCGAACCCTGTTCTTCGACGAACGTTCCGGGAACCCTGACCTCAACGCTTCACCAATTCGTTTGCGAACAACGGCCGATCGCGAACCGAATCGAGATGGGGTGACTTCACCCGGTTCAGCCAGTCGATCGGCAGACCCTTCATGCGCGCAACTTCCTTGCGCAACAGACCGCGGCCGGGATGCCGACGTGGGTGAGTTCGAGCACACTGGCAGTGGCAGGCAGCAGCGCTGGATGATCCGCGAGACTCAGCGGGCTTGCGCTTTCCTCAGCTTCCCGCTTTCCCTTTGATCTGGAAACTCGTACATTTCGCCACGCTTTAGCCTTATGAAAATGTCTTACATCAAACTCCTTCTGGCAGCCCTTCTCCTCGGAATGATCCCTGGCGCCTTGCGCGCGCAGCTTTCCGACCCAGTTCAAAAGCCCGTGTTTGGCGCGCGCATGCCGGCGTTGAGCCCGGACGGCAAGCGAATTGCGTTCGTCTATCGCGGCGATGTCTGGACTGCGAAGACCAAAGGCGGCAAGGCGGTTCCGCTGACGCAGCACGTCGAGCTGGACGCGCATCCGCAGTTCTCGCCCGATGGCAAGTGGATCTCCTTTTCGAGTCGGCGTCACGGTAACTGGGACATCTTTGTCGCGCCTTCGGATGGCGGCTCGCCGCAGCGCATCACGCGTCACGCAGGCACGGATATTTCCTATGGATGGAGTCCCGACGGCAAGGAGTTGGTCTTTGGATCAAAGCGCGATTCTCCGAATTATCAGCTCTTCGCGATCGACGTGAAAACGCTGCGGCTGCGGGAGATCACGGAGGACTACGCGAAGATGAATCACGCCAGTTTTTCGCCCGACGGGGAAAAGATCGTCTACGGCCGCTACGGGTTTCCCTGGACGCGGCCGCGATACACGGGCTCGGCGGCGGAGCAGATTTGGATCTATGATCAGAAGCGCTCGCTGCGCTATCCGATTCCGCGCGAGGATCGGCAGCATCTCTGGACGAGGTTCATGCCGGACGGCAAGCGGCTATTGACGGTGACGACGGGCGAGTCCACGCCGACATCGCACGGATTGAACGAGACTCCGCCGAAGCTTGAGGACGAGCCCATCAATACTCCGAATCTCTGGCTGCTGGATTTTGAGGGCGGCGCGAAACAGATTACGGAGTTCAGCGGCTGGGCGGTGCGTTGGCCGACGGTGGCCGCAAAGAGCGGGGCCATCGCATTCGAATACAGCGGCAATCTTTGGCGAACGACCTCCAGCGGGCGGAAGCCGAAGAAGTTGACCTTTTTTGCCGCCACGGATGAGAAGGAGACCAATCGGCATTACGACAAAGTCACCAACGGCGTGGTTGAGGCCGAGCCCTCGCCTGATGGCACGACGATCGCGTTTGGAGTGAAGGGCGACATTTGGACGATCGCGATCACGAAACCCAGCGGAGTGGCCGGCCGTAGCGCGGGATTCGCCAAACAACTCACGCACTGGGAGGGGGACGACTCGGATTTTTTATGGTCGAAGGACAGTAAGAAAATCTACTTCGTCTCGGATCGGAATTTTAACTACGGCATATTCGAGGTCGACGTCGCGACCGGCAAGACGCGGACGGTTTGGAGCGAGGAGCGTGATGTGACAAATATCCGGCTGTCGAAAGGCGGCAAGAAGCTGGGATTCTGGGTGACCGGCGCCGAGGGAGGTCTGTTCGCCGTAGATCTGAAAAGCGGGAAGAGCGAGCGGATCGTTCACGTGCCCGGCCCGCAGTGGCGCGGCTATGGCGGCGGGAGCTTCGACTGGTCGCCCGACGGCCAATGGATCGCCTACACGCGGGTGGAGGACAATAAAGCGCGCAATGTCTGGATCGTTCCGGCCAAGGGCGGGGAGCCTGTCAAAGTTACGCGGTTGAATGCCTTTCACAGCCAGCCAACCTGGGGCCCTGGAGGAAAGTATCTGTTCTGCTATTCGAGTCGCAGCGGCTCGGGAATTTATGCGATTCCGTTGAAGCGCGAGGGCGCTCGCATCGGCGACGCGGACATCAAGTTCAAGAAGCCAGACGACGACCTGAAGGTGGAAATCGATTTCAAGGACATTCATCGGCGCATTCGACTGCTTCATGCCAAGACGGCGATCGATAGCCTCGCGGTGACGTCGAAGGGCGAGATCATCTTCGGCTATCGCGGCGATATCTACTCTCTGACCTACGACGGCAAGACGGCGAAGAAGCTCAGCTCGGCTAACGGCAACTCGCTGATTCGGCCCTATTCCGGCGGCGCCAAGGCCACGTTTGTCCGGAAGGGTGAGCTCTACACGACAAGTCTGAGCGGGCCCAGCTCGGGCACGAAGGTGACCTTCACGGCGGATTGGGAGCACGACGTGCGCGCGCGACGCAAGGCGGCCTTCACCGAGTTCTGGCGCTCTTTTGATCGCGGGTTCTACGACGGCAATATGCATGGTAGGGACTGGGCGAAGATTCGCGAATACTACGAGCCCTTTCTCGATGCCGTGGACACGCGCGAGGAATTTGCTGATCTGCTGAACATGGTCGTCGGTGAACTCGAAAGCTCCCACTCCGAGGTCAAGCCCGCGAGCGGCGGGCCTTCAAGCGCGGAGACGCCCAGGCTTGGTTTCACCTTTGACTACAGCCATGCCGGGCCGGGCATCAAGGTCGACAAAGTCCCGGACGCGGCGCCGGGCTCCTACGACAAGACTCGCATCAATCCGGGCGACTACATTCTTGAGATCAACGGCGAGGCGGTCGAGTTGACGGAAAAATATTACGGACTCGTGAATCACAAGGAGGGCCGCGAACTGGCGTTGCTGGTGAATGACAAGCCGAAGAAGGACGGCGCCCGGACCGTGAAATACAAGGTCCTCAGCCAGAAGGAGTGGCTGGATCTGAATTACAACGCCCGCACCGAGCGCCTGCGACAGCGCGTCGAGGACAAGACCGGGGGCAAGATAGGCTACCTGCACATTGCCTCGATGGGATCGGACGATCGCACGAAGTTTGAGCAGGAGGCCTATGAATACATTCTCGGCAAGGACGGCATGATCATCGACGTGCGATTCAACTCCGGCGGGAATATTTCCGACACCCTGATCGATTGGCTGGAGCGCAAGCCGCACGGCTACACCAAGCCCCGCGACGGCGCGGCGGCGCCTTCGCCGGCGCGGGCCTGGACAAAGCCGATCGTGGTGTTGCTGAACGAGCACAGTTATTCGAATGCTGAGATGTTCCCGAACGCCATTCGTGAGCGAGGCCTTGCGAAACTGGTGGGCTGGCAGACGCCGGGCTACGTGATCTGGACGCAATCTCTTTCATTGGTGGACGGGACCAGCGGGCGCATGCCCGGCGCGGGCGTCTATCGCCTCGACGGCTCGCCGATGGAGAATCGTGGCGAGAAGCCTGACGTCGAAATCTGGCTGCATCCGGACGACTATATTTCGGGCGAAGATCCCCAGATCGACAAGGCGATCGAGATGCTGACCAGCGATGAAGCGGCCGCGGCGGCGGGGAATTAGGGAGCCGC
>JBLHKZ010000368.1:0-4844 GCA_047618185.1 Limisphaerales bacterium | reverse complement strand
ATTTTCGCGATTGTCAGTCTCTGTCTGCTGTTGAAGATGACCTTCTTCACGTGCCGCGTCGAAGTTGATTCCGGATCGATGCAAATGAAACCCCTTTGGCCGTTTCGACGCAGGCGAAACATATCGCATACCGACGTGCGACGGTATCATTCGTCCTGTGTTGAAAACAAACTCGGCCGATTTCCGGTAACGGCGATAATAAGTGTGAAAGACGCCAGCCCTCTCCTTTTGATGGGCGGCATGAAGAACTACCGCGAGCTTAATGAACTTCTTATGCGCATTTATCCGAATGCGGAAACCTCCACCGTGACATTCCGCAAATTTTTCAGAAAAAGCCCGTCCCCTCCTCAAGCTACAACTCCAGATGGACACGATGAACCGACTAAAAGTTCCGGGCCTCAAGGTTAGCCTGGAAATCGCCGTCCTTGTCATTCTCGCCGCGGAGCTGTCCGCTGCGCCGACGCTGACGCTCGAAACCACGGATGGCAACACCGGCCGTCCCCTGCCCGCTCGATTTGCTCTGGAGGTCAACGGCGTCCCTTTTCAACCCGACGACATCGGCCCCCACGGCGTGCGCTTCCTTTCCCTGCACGACAGCAAGAAACAGCTGCGCGTGATGACCTACACTCGGGGAACCTTCCCGGTGAAGATCCCCCTTCCTGCGGCGGCCAAAGAAGTCACGGTCTTCGCTGCCAAAGGTCTGGAGTTTCTGCCGATCCGCAAAACCTACGCCATTGAAGGCGACGGGTTGAAGGTCAATATCCCCCTCAAACGCTGGTCGAGTCTTTCACTGGAGGGTTGGTCGTCCTCCGATCCGCACCTGCACTACGATCGCTTCGGCCGTTCGTCGAATCTCGACTGGTTTATCATGATGGAGGGCGACGACCTGGAATCGATTCATTTCATGATGCTCAAGGGCGGCAAGGTTCCCGGCGAATGGGGAACGCAGTACGCCTACGGAAAGGAGGGCGAAGCCCGCGAAGGCGCGCGCCTGATCACCGGCGGCGAGGAGTATCGGGATTCCGCGCAGGGGCACGTCAATCTCCTCGGCATCGAACGCATCATCCCGCCCATCATGGCCGGTCAGAACGGTCTGCCCAATTTCCCCTTTCTGCGCGATGTGTTTCTCGAAACGCGCAAACTCAACGGCATCGGCGGCATCGCGCACGGAGGCGCGCTGGGCACGGAAACCACCGCCGCCCTGGACGTCATTCTCGGCGCCGCGGATTTCATGGAGATCGCCAACACGCATCTCTACGTGCCCGAGCTTTGGTATCGGCTGATGAACTGCGGCTTCTTCATTCCCCCGGTCGGCGGCACGGACCTGCCAAACTATCCCATGCGCGACAACTGGCAGCCCTTTCTCGGTGAGATTCGCACCTACACCAAGGTCGACGAAGATCACGATTTCGACGCCTGGAAAAACGCGGTCCGATCCAATCGAGTCTTCGTCACGAGCGGACCGATGGTTTCGTTCAAGATCAACGACGCGGAACTCGGAGATCGCGTCACTCTGCCTGACGGCGGAGGCGAGATCGAAATCAACGCGACGCTCTCCACGCCTATCGGCCTCACGGAAATGGAACTGCTTCGCAATGGCGAGCCCGTCAATGCTGAGATCGTGAAGAAGAAGCTCGGCGCCGTCCATCTCTGGAGAATCAAACACAAGATGACTGTCTCGCGAAGCTGCTGGTTCGCCGTGCGCGGCAAAGGCGTCCCCATCCAATCGCTCGACATCCCGTCCCTGAAGAAACAGTCATGGAGCGAGACAAGTGTCATCGCGCATTCGGCCGCGATCCCAGTCATCGTCGGCGACCAGCGCGTGAGTTCCCGCGAAGACAAGGAATGGCTGATCCGCCATCTCGGAAGGCAGCGGGAATTCTACGAGACCAAGGCCCGCTACTGGAACAAGCGCCAGAAGGAACGGATGCTCGGTTACTTCGACGAGGCGGTGAAGATTCTGCGCGCGTTGGAATAAGCCAGGCAGCCTTGGCTTGCGATTTTTAACCCGAAGGGTTCACAGCCGCGTTTCGCTTTATCCCAACGGGATTACGCCCTCCAGCCTAGGGTTGGTGGGGCGAGAGTCCCCGCGAGCCCTAATCAACGCTCCGAAGGAGCGGGAGAGTCTTTAATTCCTTCGGAATACGGAATTGGGCTCGCGGGGACTCTCGCCCCACCGACTTTACACTTCCTTCGGTATTTGACAGCGCTGTTGCTTCCCGGGCTTGGCCGCGCTTCCACGCTACAACCCGATTCACCCCAGAACCTCTTTAACCACATGCCCGTGCACATCGGTCAGTCGGAATCTCCGTCCCTGATATTTGAACGTCAGACGTTCGTGATCGATTCCCAGCAGATGCTGCATCGTCGCGTGGAAGTCGTGCACGTGCACGGGATCGTTTGCGATGTTGTAGCCGAATTCATCTGTCGCGCCATGCGTATAGCCCGGCTTCACACCGCCGCCGGCCATCCACATCGTAAAGCAGCGGGGATGGTGATCGCGGCCGTAATTCGTCTTCGTCAGTTTGCCTTGCGAGTAATTCGTCCGGCCGAACTCTCCGCCCCAGACAATCAAGGTATCTTCGAGCAATCCTCGCGCTTTTAGATCGGCGACCAATGCGGCGGAAGGCTGGTCGGTGTCCTTGGACTGCCGGCTCAGGCCGCTCGGCAATCCGCCGTGCTGATCCCAGCCCTGGTGATACAACTGAATGAACTTCACGCCTCGCTCGGCCATGCGCCGCGCGAGAATGCAATTCGCCGCGTAGGTCCCCGGCTTCTTTGACTCAGGGCCGTAAAGGGTGAAGATCGACTCCGGCTCGGAGCGAACGTCCATCGCGTCGGGAACGGAGCTCTGCATGCGAAAGGCCATTTCGTATTGCGCGATGCGGGAATTGATCTCTGCATCGCCGACGGACTCAAATTGAAGTTCGTTAAGCTCGCGCAATCGATCCAGCATCATTCGCCTTCCGGTCCGCGAAATGCCGGGAGGCGATTGCAGGGCGTTGACCGGATTCTCGCCGGGCAGAAACTTCACGCCCTGGTATTCCGACGGGAGAAACCCGCTGCCCCACAAGCGCGAATAAATCGGCTGCCCGCCGCGATTCTGTGAGATCAGCACGCAAAACGCCGGGAGATTCTCGTTATCCGATCCCAGCCCGTAATTGAGCCACGCTCCGATGCTCGGTCGGCCGGCAAGTTGGGAGCCCGTTTGAAAAAACGTGATAGCGGGGTCGTGATTAATCGCCTCGGTGTGCAGCGATTTGATGAAGCACAAATCATCGGCGACCTTCGCGGTATGTGGCATGCGGTCGCTGATCCATGCGCCGCTCTGGCCGTGTTGCTTAAAATCAAAAATAGACCCCGCCAATGGCAGCTTCGCCTGATTCGAGGACATTCCTGTGAGCCGCTGACCTTTGCGAACAGAAGCCGGCAAATCTTCGCCGTTCATCTTGTTCAGCAACGGTTTGTGATCGAAGAGATCCATCTGCGAGGGACCGCCGCTTTGGAACAGATAAATGACCCGTTTAGCTTTCGGCGCAAAATGAGGCGCGCCAAGAATGCCGCCGGCCGCAGTCGTATTCACGGCATCGGCGCGAGCCGAATCCGGGTTCAGCAGATGCGCCAACGCCAGCCCCCCCAGGCCCATCCCGACACTGCTCAAGGCCTGACGGCGATTCATTCCCGCCAGGTCGGCGCAGGCTAAGTTTCCAATGTGTGCTTCTTTCATCTTCCAGTCGCGTGGGACTACTCGCGTTAACGTTTCATAATCGCTTCGTCAAAATTCATAATGGCGTTCGCCACTACCGCGAGCGCCGCGAGTTCGATCGTGTCCGCGTTGGCCGATGCGGACTTCGACTTGCCCGCCGAAGCATAGGCCGCCGCCGCTTTCGGATCCTTCACGAACAATTCGCGTTGCTCCGCGAGCATTCCCGCCAGGATATCCAATTCAACTTTCTCCGCCCGTCTTCCGGTCAGTAATCGAAACGCGAATTGGATTCTCTCCTCGGTTGACTCACCGCCTTCGAGGCGCATGCGCAACGCCAGCTTTCGCGAGGCCTCGGTGAAAAGCTCGTCGTTCAACAGGATCAGCGCCTGGAGAGGCGTGTTGGTGCGTTGTCGGCGCGCGATGCAGTCCTCGCGCCCCGTCCCATCAAATGTGACCAGATAAGGCGAGGGAGCAGTCCGCTTGATGTAGAGATAAAGACTCCGACGAAACGCCCGACCGACGGCGTTCTTCTTCGCGGCGCCTGTGTGGCCGATTTGATCGTGGGATTGATCGCTGGGGCCGCCGACGACCTCGCGAAGAATTCCACCGGCGTTCAAGGCATTGTTACGAATCGCCTCGGCAGTCAATCGGTGGCTCGGGCCACGGGCCATCAACCGATTCTCCGGGTCGCGACCGATCTTCGCCACCGACGCCGCGGAGGACTGACTGTAGACAGCCGACATGACGATCTTCTTGTGGAGCGCCTTGGTGTCCCATTGGTTTTCGATGAACCATCCCGACAACCAGTCCAACAATTCCTGGTGCGACGGGAGCTTGCCCTGGCTGCCCAAATCATCCGCCGTTTCGCAAATGCCCGTTCCGAAGAACAGCTGCCAGTATCGGTTCACCGCGACCCTCGCAGTCAAGGGATGGCGCGGATCGGTCAGCCATTTTGCCAGCCCAAGACGGTTGCGCGGCAGATCGTTCGAGAACTCCAGTAGGCTGGCCGGTGCGCTCGGAGTGACGGGCTCACCGGGAGAATCGTAGGCGCCGCGATTCAGCACGAAGGTCGGTCGAGGCTCGGGCAGATCACCCATCGCCATGATCTCCGGGACTGCGGTAATGAGCTTGTTCTCCT
>JBLHKZ010000367.1:0-4855 GCA_047618185.1 Limisphaerales bacterium | reverse complement strand
ACAGACTGCGGCCGGCTCAGGTCTTGAGTTTGTCGGGAGATCGTTCTTTGATCGCGCGTTCTAGATTCCTTTCTTCAGGAGTTGGATGGCCGCCGCCGCCGTCATCTTGCGACGCCAGCCCGGCGCGTTTGGCGCGTTGGCTTTGCCTTTGAGGCCGAAGATGTAGTCGCCCCCCAGTCAAATAGTGGGGCTCTTGGAGCAGTTGGTCGAAGCGCGGAGGCTCCTCGGGTAGAAGAGGCCGGAGGCGCACACTCGATAAAATGGAAGGTTCGGCAGTCGATTTGGGCTTGGCCATGTGGCAAGCCTGATTGAGGGGATGTGAAAAGTTTAGTCGTTTTTATTTGAACGCCTGCGGTTCAACGTCTTTCGCACTTCAGGTGAAGCGCCCATGAAAACCAAGTCGCGAACGCCGCCGCCAAAGCGATTCCGGCTTGAAAACACCAGCCGGCGTGACAATGCCCGCGATCAGTTCCGGCGGCGTGACATCAAAGCCCGGATTGCGGGCCCCACTGCCGGGATTGGCGACGCGGACATATTCTCGCCGTCCGCGCCTCGTAACGCCCCAGGCCCCGAGGACTTCCGCTTCGTCACGCTCCTCGATCGGGATCTCTCCGCCGCACGCCAGATTCCAATCGATGGTCGAAAGCGGGATCGCGACGTAGAAAGGAATGCCATGCCGATCGGCGAGAACGGCCTTGGTGTAGGTGCCAATCTTGTTGGCGACTTCACCGGTGCGTCCGACCACTCGATCGCTGCCGACGATCACCAGATCGATCTCGCCGCGCTGCATCAAATGTCCGGCCGCGTTGTCGGCGATGATCTCATGCGAAACGCCCTGCTGGGCCAATTCCCACGCAGTCAATGTCGAACCTTGCGAGCGCGGCCGCGTCTCATCGCAAAAAACATGGAAGTTCCGGCCCTGCGCTTGAGCGGCGTAAAGCGGAGCCGTGGCCGAACCGACGTCGACGAAGGCCAGCCAACCGGCGTTGCAATGGGTAAGAACTCTCATTCCCTCGCGAATCAGCTTTGCCCCGTGCCGACCGATCGCCTCGCAATGCGCCACATCTTCGTCCGCGAAGGCCCGGGCCGATCTCAGCGCCAAAGCCTTTTTCTGCGACACCGTCCCCCCCCGCTCCATGGCGCTCAACATGTCGTTCATCGCGTTGACCGGATCCACTGCGGTCGGGCGAGCTTCCGCCAAAACGCGATAGACTTTGGCGACCTGTCGCGCAAACGCATCACGATCGCCTCCGCGAAACGCCAGCGCGCCCTGAGCCAGTCCGAATGCCGCAGTCGCTCCAATCGCTCCCGCGCCGCGCACGATCATGTCTGAAATGCCTCGCGCCGTTTCTCGATAATCCTTCATCGCGACAATTTTGAATTCGTGCGGCAGCAGTCGCTGTTCAATCAACTGGACCTCGTTGCGGGCCGCATTGAATTCAACGGTGCGAAAACGCCGGCGCCGGCCGTCTGTCTTGACATTCATGCCTTAGGACTAATCCGCAGAACGCCCCGGATAAAGATCATTCACGCGATCCGCGCCTCAACAAATCTCTTCGCGTTAAAACTCGTTTTGATCAGCGCGCGGATTGAAAAGAGTTGAACAATGGCCGGCCTCTCGGTCAAAACCCCGTCTATGAAATGCTTCGTCACCGGCGCGTCGGGATTTATCGGCGCCAACCTCGTGCATGAACTCAACGTTCGCGGCCATCGCGTGAAGGCCCTCCTGCGCGAGTCGAGCGATCGGCGCGGATTGAAGGGAGCCGACTACGAAACCGTCGCCGGAGACTTGAGCGACAAGGCCCGCCTCACCGCCGCCATGGACGGCTGCGACTGGTGCTTCCACGTCGCGGCAAGCTACCACCTCTGGCTTCCCAATTACGCGCCGATGTACGCCGCGAACGTCGAAGGCACGCGCAACATGATCGAAGCCGCCGCCGAAGCGGGCTGCTCAAGGATTGTCTACACGAGCACGGTGGGCTGCATCGGCCTGCCGAAAAAAGTAAACGGCAAGGTGGAGCCCACCGACGAAACCACGCCAGTCTCCGGAGCGCAGATGAGCAACCACTACAAGAAGTCCAAATGGCAGGCCGAAGTGGTTGCCCGGGAACTCGCGGAGAAAGGGCTGCCCGTGGTGATCGTCAATCCCAGCGCGCCCATCGGCCCCCGCGACGTCAAACCCACGCCGACTGGAAAGGTGATCGTGGATTTCCTGAATCGCAAGATGCCGGCGTATCTGGACACCGGCCTGAACTGGGCGCACGTGCGCGACGTAGCGGTCGGCCACATTCTCGCAGCGGAAAAAGGCGGCATCGGCGAGCGCTATATTCTCGGCAACGCGGAGGGCAATCTGACGATGAAAGAGGCCTTCGCCATCCTTCAGGAAATCACCGGCGTCCCCGCGCCAAAGATGCGAATCCCCTACTGCCTCGCCTGGTCGGCGGCCGTGGTCGATGAAGCGATCTCCTCCCTCACAAAAAAACACCCCAAAGCGCCTCTCGCTGGCGTGCGCATGGCCAAATACAAGATGTTCTTCAATCCGGCCAAGGCGATTCGCGACCTCGGCCTGCCCCAGACTCCGCCGCGGCAGGCGCTGCAAGACGCAGTCGACTGGTTCCGCGAAAACGGGTCCACCTGACCGGTCGAGTCGCCGAAAATACTCGGCGTCCCTTCCCCGATCCGTTCGAAAGCCATCGGGACTTGCTCCACGTATCGGCTTACTCTAGCGTGACCCGCTTATGGCAAAAGTAATCCTCGTGGACGACGAAGCGACCATGGTCCAGATGGTCGCTGAGATGCTGCGCGCCGAAGGGCACGAGGTGCATCCGTTCACCCAGGTCACTCCCGCTCTCGAAGCCATTCCCGAGCTTCAACCGGATCTCGTCGTCACCGATCTCTATATCGACAAGACCGGCGCGGGCGGATTGGATATTCTCGAAAAGGCGCGATCTCAAAATCCGCCGATCACGGTGATCCTGGTCACCGGATTCGGATCGATCGAAACGGCGGTCAAGGCGATGAAAGCAGGCGCCTTCGACTACATCGAGAAGCCGTTCAAGATGGACGAGCTGCGCATGTGCATCCAGCGCGCGTTGTCCTTCAACCAGGCCATCTCGGAAAACGTTTACCTGAAAAAGCAGCTTCGCAAAAAATATCAGTTCGATCAGATCATCGGTCGCTCCGAGGAGATGCAGCAGGTGTTCAAAATGATCGAGAAGGTCGCCGACACCGACAGCACGATTTTAATCCTGGGCGAAAGCGGCACCGGCAAGGAGCTCGTCGCCAAGGCGCTCCACTTCAACAGCCGCCGGCAGTTCGCTCCCTTCGTGCCGATCAATTGCAGCGCCCTGCCCGAGAACCTCCTTGAGTCGGAATTATTCGGCCATCGCAAGGGTTCGTTCACCGGAGCGATCCATGACAAGGCCGGCTTGTTTCAGGAAGCCGATGGCGGAACGATTTTCCTCGATGAAATCGGGTCCATGTCGCCCCTGCTCCAAAGCCGCCTCCTGCGCGTCCTGCAGGAAAAAGAAGTGCGCCGAGTCGGCGACAACACCCCGGTTTATGTGGATGTCCGCGTGCTCGCGGCGACCAACGAACCGCTCGAAGAGATGATTAAGAACGGCGAGTTCCGCGAGGATCTCTATTACCGGCTCAACGTCATTTCCATTCCCCTGCCCGGTCTGGTCGAGCGTCCCGACGACATCCCGCTGCTCATTTCGCATTTTCTCAAGGAGAAGATGAATCCCCGCACGGGCCAGCCCTACCAGATGACCCGACATGCGATGGATGTCCTCGCGGCCCATGACTGGCCAGGCAACGTCCGCGAACTGGAGAACGCCATCGAACGCGCGACCGCCTTGTGCGAGGACGACACCATCCGAGTGCGGGACCTGCCGCCGGCTCTTCAGAAGACGGCCGAAGAAGTGACCAGCAGCGACACGGTCATCCTGAAAAATAAACCCAAAACGGAAGAGTCTCCGGCTGAACCAGAAGCCCAGAAATTCTCGGCTAAATCCCTGTACCCTCTAGAAAACAGCGAAGGCCGCCCCATTAAGCCGACCTCCGCGCCGGGAGCCGTCTCCACCAACACGCCGCTGGGGCCTTTGAAGAACTTCATTCGCGAACAGGAGGCGGCCTACATCCAGCGCATCCTTGCGCTCACAGGCAATGACAAGGACAAGGCCGCCGAATTGCTCGGCGTCAGCCTGGCCACGCTTTACCGGAAGCTCACCGACGAAGAAGGCGGACAATAGACGTCCTGTTGCGCTCCTTCCGGAATCGCCGGACGTCCTACTAGCCCAGCAGATTCCTCAGTTTCTCCCGAGCTTCATCCTCTTTCGATTTCGCGTCGGATTTCTCCTTCCACTCTCGCGGGACGAATTCAAACCATTCGCAAAAGTTGGCCGCGGTCTTTTCGTGAACCGGCTCCGCCCGGCGCTCCCGGCACTGGTGGGCGACTTGCGGATCGTAATACTGACAATTCACACAGACCCGCAAATCCGCGCTGCATCCATGGCACAATTCGCCGCGCCCGGGATTTGTGTTCAGATCCCACACCCAGCCGCATTGATGACAATGACGCGTTTTCATGCGCGCCAGTGTAAGTTCCGCCCCGGCGCTGACAAACCTTTCCGCAGCGCGAAAATACTGTGCACGCGCCCGCCCGCATCCTAGGCTCGCGCCCATGTCAGCGGGATTCGACCAACTACTTCAGGCGACGATCGATCACCTTCAGCGCGAAAAGGCCAGTGGCGTGAAGTATCTTCCCGTCGACGAGTCGCTGCTCGCGTCGCTGGCTCGCCCATTCCCGTCGGCTCCGACCAGGCAAGCCCCACAGTCGCAGCCCGCGCCAACG
>JBLHKZ010000366.1:0-4865 GCA_047618185.1 Limisphaerales bacterium | reverse complement strand
CGTCTCGCCAAGGGAGCGGACACCAAATTGGCCCTGGCCTGGCGGTTGCGCCGCGAAACAACCCTGTCGCGGGAGTGGATTGCGCAACGGCTGCATATGGGTCATGTCACTCGGGTCACGCAGGCCTGGCGGGAGGTTGAAGGCGCGAAACAAGGGGCGTTGTTGAAACTGCGAAGGCAGGTGAAATCGATTGGCATCAAAGGCGAGGGTTGACGAGGAATTGATTTGGAGTGACATCAGATTCATCAATTATCGGACCGACCCTTTTTCGTCGCCGGGCTGGCTATCGGAACGGTCGCGATTGAGTGTTGGCTGGCCATCGGATTCTGGATCCCGCGGTGTCGTTGGATCACCGCCTGCGTTGGCGTCGCATTTCATATCGGACTCATGTTCACCATCCAGATCTTTATGCTTGGGTGGGTCAGCCTGTTTCTATACCTCGCCTTCCTGCTGCCGTTCACCCCTTCGGCAAGTCGCCATCCGGGGCTCCCGATCGGGGCTCAGGCGACCTAACGCGAGCGCACGATGTCGCTGGTGAGGCAGGCTCTAATGAGGGTTCGAAGTCCGTGTTTGTCCTGCTTCACCCGGGCGAGAATCTCGTCGATTTCGAACTGATCCAGAGCCTCCATGTGGCGACCGCTGGCGTAGGTGAGAACCTGCGAGATCAGATGGCGTGTGAACGGCTCGCTGCGATGGGCAGCCAATATCTTTTTGAAGTCGGAGAAGCCCTTGAATGTCTCGCCCGAGGGCAACTCGCCGGAGGGATCGACCTTGAGTCTCGGAGCGCCTTTCTTCCGGCTTTGG
This sequence comes from Limisphaerales bacterium, assembly GCA_047618185.1. Taxonomy (GTDB): domain Bacteria; phylum Verrucomicrobiota; class Verrucomicrobiia; order Limisphaerales; family JAYPEY01; genus JAYPEY01. The sequence continues at coordinate 4,061 of JBLHKZ010000366.1, read as the reverse complement.
TAGCTGTCACGCCAACGACCGATGGGATCGAAGTTCTCCAGCGGGAATCCGAAGGGGTCGATCCGACGGTGGCATTCGGCACAGGTGTTCGAGTCGCTGTGCCGCTGGAGACGTTCGCGGATGGTTTTGGCTCCGCGCACGTCGGTGTCGATCGCCGGAACTTCGTCCGGCGGCGGCGGCGGCGGGGAGCCCAGGATATTTTCCGCAATCCATACTCCGCGGGTCACGGGGGAGGTGTCCACCCCATTGGCGCTGACGGCCAGCACGCCCGCCATGCCGAGCGCTCCGCCGCGCCTGGCATTGCCCTTGAGAGAAACCTTCTTGAAACCATCGGCAAGCCGAAGCGTGTCCTTTTCGGGCAGGTTGTAAAGCTTGGCGAGTTTCTTGTCCACGAAGGTGTAGTCGGCATCCAGGAAATCGGTGACCGGTCCATTGTTGCGAAGCAGGTTCGTGAAGAAGCGTCGGACTTCCTCCTTCATGGATGTCGGCAGATCTTCGGCGTAGTAGGAGCGCGCGGCGTTTCGCGAGGGCGGCTGGCTGCCGAGGTCGCGCAGTCCCAGCCAACTGTCCAGGAAGCCCTCCACGAAGCGAGTGGAGCGAGGATCCTCGAGCAGACGGTCGACCTGCTCCAGAAGGATCTCATCGCGGACCAGAGCGCCGGTTGCAGCCGCTTTCAAAAGCTTCTCGTCGGGCGGGGCGGACCACAGCGCGTAGGACAGACGCGAAGCGAGGTCAAAGGGGCGTAGTCGGATTTCTTTCTCCATGGTGATCTCACTTAAATAGAGAAAGAACGGCGAACACAGGATCATCTTGATGGTGTCCAGGGCGGCCTGCCTCGGGGAAGCGTCCCCCGCCAATCCCTGCTTGTAGATCTTCGTGATGTGATTGCGGTCCTCCTTCGTCAAGGGCCGCCGGCACGCTCGTTGGCCAAAGGCCAGCAGCTGCTCGACTGCCCGCTTGGCCTGGAATCCGTATTTACCAAAGATACTAATTTCCTCCAGCCCGCCGCCGGGTTCGGCAAGGGGGCCATGGATCTTGATCTCGGAAATGCGGATGTGCGGGAGCTTGCCTTTCCGCAAGAGAGCCGCGCGGCTCACGCTGGTCTTTTTGATTCCCAGTTCTTCTTGGTATCGCTTGTTGAGCTGGAGAACGGACGCCCGTGATTCGTAGGCTCCATTCGGGAAAATAAAGCGCGGGGTCTGGCCCTTCTCCAGCCACACTTGAAAGGACTGCCATTCCGGTTCGTCATCCGGCAGCACAACTGGTTTCGCCAGCAGTGGCTCAACCCGCTGCGGGTAATGAATGTGTCCCTTGCGGACATCGCCCGGCACGATTCCCAGCAGGAAGGGCTCGGAGAAGTCCATGCCGAGAATCTTGGGATCGTAGTGCGTATCGCGATGCATGGCCCGGGCAAGAACCTTGAGATCGTAGAGCCCGGAAACCGGAACGCCCTGCAGAAACTCCTCGATGTGTCCGTAGCCGCCCTGGCGAGTGTCGGTATTCGGCTGCTCGTAAATGCAGAGGTAGCGATTTTTGAAGACCGCCTTGTGTGATCCGGTCAATTCCTCGTACTGTTTAAAGTTGCCCTGAAAATGCCACGTCTTCGGTTCCACAAGCACGCGGTTCAGCCGCAATTCCACAAGCCGGTCCGCCGCCAGGAAATATTGGTCCAGCAGGAAACCGGAGGTCACCAGGGACTGGCCGATGTTGTCCATGTGCCGACTGATCTTCTCCTTCGGGAATTCCTCCGTCAGCCCCAAGGTATCGAGGCGTCGACCAAACAAGGTCTCCAGGGTGATCTCGTATTCCCGTTTGGACAGGCGGCGCATCACTGTTCGTCCTCCACTGCTGGCAAGGACGCTGCGCGCGTCGCGGACGCCTTGCCGCAGATCTCGGATGACCTGCAGGCGCTCTTCCTCCGTGGGTTGGTCCGCCTTCTTGGGCGGCATCTCCTTGAGGGTGACCTGATCAATAATCTCCTGAGCCGCGAACAGATCCATGGGCGTCTTCAACGGCAACCGGAAACTCTCAAAATCGCGTTCGCCCTTTTGCAATTCGCTGTCATGGCAGTCATAACAGTAACGCTTGAGGAATTTGCCGACATCGCCGGCGGAAGCCTGAATGGCCAGCGCGAACAACAGAAGTCCGAGGATGGAAATACGACGAAAGGTCATGTGCCCCCGGTCAGGAGAACGTGCCCGTGCTGGTTCCGAACGCCTCCGCCTCAATTCCCATGCGCCGGGCGATATCCAGGTAGAGATTGCACAACGGCTTTTTGCCGCGCCCATCCCGCGAAATCTCCTTGAACTCACCATGCCGATAGCCGCCGCCCGCCAGGATGATTGGCAGATCGGAATTGGAGTGCTTGTGGCCATCACCCATGCCGCTGCCGAAGACGACGGAGGTGGAATCCAACAGTGAACGCTCGCCGTCCTTGATGCCAGCCAGGCGCGTTAGAAATTTCCCGAAGTGTTTGATCTGATGGGTTTCCAGGGTGATGAGATTCGCAACGGTGTCCTCGTCATGCCCGTGGTGGGACATGCTGTGATAGCTCTTATCGATGCCCAAATGCTGCGGCAAAAACGACCCGCCGATCTCGAGCGTCGCCACTCGGGTGGAATCTGTCTGCAATGCCAGCGCGATCATTTCATACAACAGCGGCAAATCCTGCACTGTGTTCTTGTTGGCGGGTTTCTCAAAGGGAGCCTTGGGCTTGGGCTGCTCTGTCCACCGTTCCCGCAATTTTAGTCGCTTTTCCACATCGCGCACGGAGGTGAAATACTGGTCCAGCTTGTCGCGATCCTCGCTGTTGACCTTGCCGGCCAGTCGGTTGGCGTCTTCGAGCGAGGCGTCGAGGATGGATGCCTGCAGCCGATTTTGCCGCATCCTCTCCGCCTGGCGCTCCTTCGAGTCGCTGACAAAGAGGGTGTCAAAAAGTTTAGATGGCCCCGTGATGGGCGGCACCCGCACGCCGGATCGTGTCCAGGCAATCTGGCAACCGCCATGGATGCCGCCTTCGGACCCCACAGTCAGGGACGAGAAACGAGTCTGCGGGCCAATCGAATCGGCGATAAACTGGTCGATGGTGACATTTCCATCCGGCATGTCCTCAGCCTGATGGTGAAGTACGCCGGAGAGGAAGGTGTGAACCGCGAAGTGCCCGCCTTTGATTCCATGATCAAGCCCGCGATACACCGTCATGTCCTTGCGATTGGCCTCCAGCGGTTTCAGCAAGGGCGTCGCCTCAAAGCCACTTCCGGCCGTCTCCGGGAAAAAGCTCTTCTGCTGAAAACCAAGCAGGTTACCGACGGCGACGAAACGCCGTGCTCCTTCTCCGGCGCCTTTGGCCGTCTGAACAGCCTCTCCAGCGCCCACCGAGCTGGCGCAAAGGGATGGAAGCCAGGGCAGTGCCATAGAGCCGGCCAGGGATTGCAGGACAAACCGACGACGGGAGATCCGTGCGGACGATGACTTTGATGCAGGTTTCATGGGACGCTTCTTATTGAAATGCAAATGAGTTCAGGGTGCTGTCAGTCAACGTCGTGGCGCCAATGCATACGCGCAAGGCGAACAAGTTATTCATCACTCTCAAGATCCAGAACACTGATTCAACGGGCAATGGGCCTGTTTGGCAAGCCCGAGCATGAAAGGGTCAGTCCCGGAAAACATGAAAGGGTCAGTCCCGGAAACCAGAATTGACGGTTCCCTGATTCCGGGACGTTTTTTTGACCCTTTAAAGCGCCGTTCAGCCGTCCCTCCGGGACGAATCTCAACACCCTTTTCCCGGCGTTGAAACGCCGGGCTATTCTCAGCGTTCCCTCCGGGACCAAGACACGCCGGCCCGAAAGGGCGATGGATTTCGGCGGAAACGCCGCCGAAAAAGGAGTCGCGCCACTTCGCATTTTTGCCTTCTGGGATTGGCGAACTCGAGAAGTTCCAAAAATGCCCGGGGCGGGAGCTGGATTCCGAAACATGCAGGGTTCCCGACCGTCTCTTTCTCGTGCCGATCGGACAAAATTACAACAAGAGGAAACAGAGGCAACGGAGGATTCAGCGCTCTG
>JBLHKZ010000365.1:0-4868 GCA_047618185.1 Limisphaerales bacterium | reverse complement strand
TAATTTCGGTCTGAGCGGCGGCGAGCGGGGCCAGGAAACCCAGGCATTCAGCTAAATCACGTTCCATCACAATTCGAACAGGTTGAGGTTTATTGCGCCGTCCCATAAGGACGGGAATCAGACTTTATTCGAGAGTCCGGGGGGCTTTTAAAATTCCAGATGGCGAGGGGCTTTGCGTTTTCCGGTCCGGCAGGCAGCAGGCGGATCGATTGAATGGTGACCGGGCTGTCGGCGATCGGCGGATAGAAGCGCACGTGGCGGATCACGCCAGAGACGGGGACGTTGACGACCAGGCTCTTGGAGCCCGATTTGATCTCGTAATCCTGGATCTGGCCCTGCTGGGGAAATTTCTCCTGCTCGGCGGTTCGCCATTGGAGTTTACCTGGCCCGGAAGCGTTGGTCGCGAAGCGCACGACGAATCGATATGGGCCGGGCTGCTTCACTTTATTCAGGCGGCGCGTGTTGGCGATAAAGGGCTGACGGCCGTCGGCTTGGAGCGTCAGGCCGTCGGCGCCTGGCGTGGCGCGGATGGATTTCGGGACCCAGCCTTGGAGGGCGTCGGCAGCGGCGCCGGCTTTGGCCTGCTTGCGCTGGCTGAACTTGGGATTGTAGTCGGGATTCGGTTTGGGTTCGCTGGCTCCCGTGCGCTTTACGAATGCCCCGATCAGCGTGCGCAGCGCCTTGACCTTGTCCGGCCGTTGGGAGGCGAGGTTGATCGTTTCTCCGAGGTTGTCCCTGAGATTGTAGAGTTCCAGCAATTCAGGAAACTCCGGGCCGGTTTCATACCAGCGGATCAGTTTCCAATCGCCCTGGCGGACGGTGATTCCGCCCGGTCGCGACGGTCCGCCGCCGGGAAAGAAATTGAAGAGGGCATCGCGTTTCAACGAGCCCTTGTCGGTGAGGAGCGGAAGGAGGCTAAGTCCGTCGAAGGTTTGCCCTGCGGGTTTGGGCACGTTGGCCATGGCGATCATCGTTGGGTAGAAGTCGATTGAGGAAACCAGCGTGTCGTTGCGCGATTCGGGCTCCACTTTTCCCGGCCAGACCACGATCAGGGGCACGCGGATGCCGCCTTCGTAGAGCCATGCCTTGCCCTTGCGAAGCGGATGATTATTAGTCGGCGGTTTGAAGCCCGCCCATTCACGGTAGTCGGCGATCTGCGCGTATTTGGGGTGGTCGGGCTTGATGTTCGCGCCGCGCTTGCGATCTGATTCGATGTTACTGTGAATGTTTCCGCCGTTGTCGGAGGAGAAGATGATGATGGTCTGGTCGGTGAGTTTGAGCTCGGCCAGTTTCGCGACGAGGCGGCCGAGGCTTTCATCCACGCTCTTGAGCATGGAGGCCATGATCGCGTTGTCCTGATGCCCGCGCGGATCCTTCTTGTTCGCAAAATGGCGGGTCAGTTCCTCCTTGTGGCCCCAAGGACCGTGCACTCCGTATTGCCACATGTGCAGGAGAAAGGGTTTGTTTCGATTGGCCTCGACGAATTTCAGGGCTTCGTCGGTCAGGCGTTCGGTGATGTATTCGCCGGCCGGTCCGTCGACGACATTGCCGGCCTTGAACTTGTAGGGAGAATGGTAGCTCGGCGGGCCGGGATCGGGCGCCCCATGAAACTTGATGTCGAAGCCCTGTTGGTCTGGCCAGTGTTCGGGATTCAGTCCCAAGTGCCACTTGCCAAAATGTCCCGTCACGTAGCCGGCGTCACGAAAGGCCTCGGCGACGGTAATTTCTTCGAGCGGCAAATGGCGAATGGTGCGTGGATTGATTAGCTTGCTGCTGGGCGACACGCGGTCGGGATAGGGCTGTGCGTCCTCGGGCGTGGGTTGCGTGTGACCGGCGGCAGTGGTGAAGCGCAGTCGCGCGGGGTGCTTGCCGGTCAGGATACTGGCGCGGGTAGGCGAGCAAAGTGGATTGGCGGCGTAGGCGTCGGTGAAGAGCATGCCTCGTTTCGCGAGCGCGTCCATATTCGGGGTCTCGTAATATTTGCTGCCGTAGACGCCAGAGTCCATCCAGCCCATGTCGTCCACGAGGAAGAGGACGACGTTGGGGCGGGACGCGGCTGCGGCCAGGGGAACAGTCGCGCTTGAAAGAGCGATGAGGCAGGCGGCGACGAGGGAGGATCGTGCTCGGTTCATCGTCGGATGATCGGAACAACGGACATGTCGAGCAAGTAGATATGCGGGCGTGGGTGAGGCAACCGGCCGCAGATTGAGAATGCTCCGTTGGCTTGACGCGTCCGCCATGGGCGGAAGCGCTCGGCATCCGCGCGAAGCATTGGCGCAGCAATGCCCTGCCGGCGCAGGGAAATGCTGCCGCGACGGGTCGTTCAATGGCGCCGGTAGAAACGGTCTTAGCGCGCCTATTTCTTCGCCTGCGCATGGGAGGCGCCGGCGTATGAACCCGGCCTGGTGCGGACGGCAAAGGAGAAGGAGCTGCGCGACTGGCTGGATGTCTGGATGGAGATCCGGCTGCAGGAGCAGATCGCGCATCATCGGTATTGCCGCGATGCGTGGGCTTTGCTGACGGAGGCGCAACGCGAACAATTGAAGCGCGGCGATTGGGATAAATTTGTGAAGAAATCGACGGGCCACAAGCGCACCTACTTTGGCGATCGGGTTGTTCGGCGCGCATTGGGCGAGCCGACGAAGGTAGATGCGTTCAAATTGCGCTCTGCTCAGTTTGAGAAAGAGCATACGGGGATTCAGAAGGCGTTGTTGGTCGCCGAATCACGTTGGCGTCGGGCGAAGTTTGCGATGCCGAGTCTGCCGGATGAAGTCATGGCTCAGGCATGGCGTCCGGTCGACGATGCGTATCGCGCGTTCTTTCTCTCGCAGGCGCGGCACATCGATGAGCTGAGCCGCGCGGGCTACGACCTTGACGATGTGAAACTCCGCGAACGGCTGGCGGCTCGGCCCGGACGCGAGTTGGCGGAACTGGATCAGAAGATCGAATCTAAACTCGCCTCGGGAAGGAAGCTTCGGTCGTTGATTCAGAATTCGGACAAGAATCGTTGAGTGAGGAATTCAGTCGGCCTTACATGGGGGCGATGCTCGTCATGTATCGTGCTTTCGGGCGAAGAGTTGGCCCAGAGGTCGGTCGGTGGAAGCATCCGCCATTTTGGCGATGAGCGCCTTCCATTGATCGTTTCGCATATCGCTGAAGGACAGGCCGAAGAGCCAGAGGGCGGTTCCGTCATCTTCATGGAATTCGCCCCGTTGTTCCCGTTCGATCGCCTCTGCCTCGAGAATCCAATTCGCAAGTTCCTGTTCGCGGGAAATAGACATCCCAGAATCCAGCTTCTGGAGCAGCGCGACGACCGCGAGCACGAAGAAGGGGCGATCCTCTTCGAGCCCCAGCCGTTCGAACTGCGAGGTCAGAAACCGGCCCGTGGCCTCGGTAGCTGCAGTTCCGATAAGCAAGACGGAATTAATCAACTGAATTAACGTTTCCTTGTTCGGTTCTTCGTTGGGAGTCGCGAGCAAAATGGCGCAACAAAATGCGCGCATCTGGTGGCCTCGAATTCCCGTCGATCCGGGTTTCCAGAAGGGGTCCTCCGGTTCGGACCACCGGATAAGCTCGAGGACCTCCAGGGGATGCCATGCGTCGAGATCCCCGAGATCGCCGCCGGCCCAAATCTGCTTCAATGCGGCCAGATGCTCATCGGTATCCTCGGCGTAGTCGGCCTCCGCGATTTCCAGGAGCATCCCCTCATCGATGAGGGGGCGTAGAAAATCCACGGCGCTGCGCGGGGATGGCGGGAAACGCTCGAGAACCCATGCCGGTATTTCGGCTGGTCGTTCTTTGAGCATGGGGTCTGTTTGCTGCGGCGTCCGGTCCCGCGCCGGGCAGTTGCGCCTATTCGGCCAGCGCCTTCTCAATGCGTTTAGCGACCGCTTTCCCGAGGACGGCTGAGCCTTCCTTCGTGTAGTGCACGTTGGCAGGGAGCATAATCTCCTTCATCCGGGCCTGACTGATCGTGAAAAGGTCGTGGGTCGGCACGTCGTGCTTTTTCATGACGCGCGCGGCGATCTCGTTGTATTTGGCGGAATCGCCGACGACGCGGCCCTTGGAGCCGGGTGGAACGGGCGTGGTGTTGCGCCAGATGAGTTTGGCTCCGGTCTTTTTCATCCGTTCGACCAGTGTATTGAGATTTTTCTCATACTCGGCGGGTGGGACTTGTTGATGTCCGCCTTTTTCCTTGGGAACGAGGTTTTCGCCGTTAGGTCCCATGTATTTGAGGTCGTGAAGGCCCCAGTTGAAATGAATCACGTCCCATTTGCCGTCGCCGAGCCATTTGTCGATTTGCTTCAGCCCTGTGATGGTCGGACCGCAGTTTGTTCGCGGGCGATGGACGTTGGCCTTGCCCTTGAGCGCCTCGCGCGTCGGCACGGTGTAGCCGATGGAAATCGAGTCGCCGATCAGCAGGACGCGCGGCAGGCCGGGGACGTCCTTGATGACGGCCATGGCTGGATTGGGTTTGCGCGCTTTCTTCTTCTTCGCCCTGGCGTCGGCGGCTTGGAGAGTGGAGGCGGTCATGGCGAGCAGCAGCAGGGCTCCGGTGAGCAGCAGGAGGTTCTTATTCTTCATTTGAATTAAACGGTGTTGAGGCGGGTGTATTCATACTCTCGGCGTGGAGTTTCGATCAATCTGGAAATTGAAACGGGCCCACGGCGAGGGGGTGCATTTTCGCGAGATGGGTGGGCTCAGATCAGATTTTGGGAATCGATATTTGCATTGAAGCCGAACCCACCCCTGGCCCCTCCCAGGAGCTGTGCATTACCCACAAATTTGCGATTTGCGGCGCTGCCTCGTTTCCCTTTATCCCAACGGGATTACGCCCTCCAGCCCAAGGTTGGCCTTCCGCGACAGCG
>JBLHKZ010000364.1:0-4870 GCA_047618185.1 Limisphaerales bacterium | reverse complement strand
GGGAACTCCTGCGCGCCCACGGGCAACGCGCCATCACCATCGAACACACCTCGGGCGGCGGCATGGGGACTGATTGGAGCGTTTACGACAAGATTGACACCAAATTCGAGAACATTCTCGAGATCTTTCAGGGTTCCCGAGAAAGCTATGAAGGCGTCGGCGCGCCACAGCCCCCCATCGTAGGCGGCGGCCAGAAACAATTTGGGAAATTCAATGCCGGCACCTGGCAAAACGCCCTGCGTCGGGGCCATAAACTCGGAGCGTTCACCAGTTCCGACCACCGCTCCGTGCATATTTCCTACGGCGGTGTTTACGTTAAGAAATTCGACCGCAAAGGCATTTTCGACGCGATGGATACCCGTCGAACCGTCGCTGCGACCGACAAGATCTTCATGGAATTCTCCTGCAACGGACGACCTCTGGGCGACTCCTTTGAAACCGCGAAGACGCCTCGCTTGAAGCTCGCCATCAACGGCACGGCGCTGATCGCTCGCGCAACGATCATCCGAAACGAAAAAGACTACAAAGTCTTCCAACCCAACAGCGCCACCTTCTCCGTCGAATTCACCGACCCCTCCCCCATCACCGGCGAGAATCGCTACTACCTGCGCGTGGAGCAGAACGATGGCAATATGGGCTGGACCTCACCGGTCTGGGTGACCTATAAGCCCGCGCCTTGAACCAGGGGCAATTGAATCGATCTCCTTTTCCCACAAGTAAACGAAATGAAAACGTCTCAATCTCATCGGCGCCAACGAGCGGCCATCATCGCATCGCTGGCCGCGCTCATGGCTTCGCTCGCGACCCTCGGCTGCGGCGACAAGACCCCAAAGCAGGACGAGCAAGCCGCCGCCCAGTCACCCGAGCCACCGCCAGCCGTCCCCACTCCAGCTCCCCCCCCTGCGAAGAAAACCGCTCCGCCATCGGCCCCGACCAACATTGTCAAACCAACCGCCGTCCAGCCGCCATCCAGCGCCCATTCGGTCGCGTCGAAGGCGCAGCCAGAAACCAATTCGCCACCAACGAGCATCCCCCTCCCCGACGCTAAAACAAAACAACCCGCCCTGGCCGAAACTCCTAAATCCACTCCACCACCCGCCGCCGACAAACAATCCGACGCCTCGGCGCCGTCAACCAACACCCCGTCAGCCACAGTCACCACTTCGAAGCCCCCCGCCCCGTCAACCACCACTCCGCCTCCCGCCACTGTCCGTCCAACGCCAAAAGAGCCGACGCCCACACCTGTCCCGGAAAAGACCGAAGCAAAAATGACTCCTGCTGCCGAGAAGGCTGAAACCGCTCAACGTCTGGCCGCACTGCGCGCCAAGGCCGATGGTGAAAACGACCCAGCGGCCCAGTATGAACTTGCGACGATTCTGGTCAGCGGGAAAGACGCGCCTCGCGATCCGGAAGCCGGCATTCGACTCTACGAAAAAGCGGCCGAACAGGATTTTGTGCCGGCGCAATCCGCGCTTGGCGCAGTCTATCTGGAGGGCCGCGGCGTCCCGCGCGACTACGACAAGGCGCTCGCCTGGGTTGTTAAAGTGGCCGAACAGGGTTACGCCGAAGGCCAACACAATCTCAGCGTCATGCTCAGCCGTGGTTACGCGACCAACGCCAATCAGAAACTCGCTGTCGAATGGCTTCAAAAAGCCGCCGAGCAAGGACACGTCAAGGCGGTTTCAGACCTCGCCCTGCGCCACTTCCACGGCGATGGCGTCGAACGCGATACCGCCATCGCGGGGCAGTGGCACCTCAAAGCCGCCAAGCTCGGCTCCGCAGAATCGCAGTTTCTGCTCGGCGCCATGTATTACGAAGGCAAAGGCGTCGAAACAAACCTGGCAAGTTCTGTCGAATGGACGCGCAAAGCCGCCGAACAGGACCATCCCGTCGCCGCGTTTCACATGGCCACATTCTACACTCTGGGCGAAGGAGCGCCCAAAGACATGGGCAAAGCCATTGATTGGCATCGCCGTGCCGCCCAAGCCGGCTACGTTAAATCGCAAACCGCGCTCGGCGGTTACCTGATCACCGGAGAGCATTGTGAAAAAGATTATGAAGCGGGGCGTTCGTGGCTGATAAAGGCCGCAGCTCAGCACGACCCAGCCGCAATGTACAACTTGGGCGCCATTCACGATCGTGGACTTGGCGTGGATCTCGACTTCGCCGAAGCATTCAAATGGTACCGCCGTGCCGCCCTCGCCGGCAATCCCTCTGCGGTGAAAATCATGGACGCCCCCGGAGGCGACCTGACCGAACTCAAACAGAAGGCCTCCGCCGCCGACAGCCTGGCGCAATACAATCTCGGAAGCCTTCGATTTATGGGCAAGCGAGTCGAACGCGATCTCAAGGAAGCCATTCGCCTGACGCGCCTGGCCGCCGATCAGGGCCAGGCCAAAGCCCAACTCAGCCTCGGCCTGGCTTACGAAGCCGGACAGGGAGTGGAAACCAATTACGTCGAGGCCACGAACTGGCTCCGCAAAGCCGCGGAACAGGGCGACGCCGACGCGCAGTTCAATCTGGGCATCAAGCACATGACCGGACGCGGCGTAAAACTCGACGAATCCAAGGCCCTCGACTGGTTCCGCCAGGCCTCGGCAAAGGGGCTGGCTCGCGCTTCCTACAATATCGGCGCCTTGTTTGAGTCCGGAAAAGGCGTCCCCAAGGATTCACGCGAAGCGTCCCGGTGGCTGCAAAAAGCCGCCCGCGAAGGCCATGTTCACGCCCAATACAACACCGGCCTCATGCACTACAACGGCCAGGACGTCGATCCCGATTTCGAAAAGGCGATTCAATGGTTTCTGAAATCCGCGCGGGGCGGCAGCGTCCAGGCGCGTTATCAACTGGGTTTCATGTTTGCCCGCGGCGAGGGCGTCGCCCGCGACTATGTGGAAGCCTATATCTGGTTTGATCTGGCGGCGTCCGCCGGACTTAGGGAAGCGGCTCAGGCCCGCCAAACGCTCTTGTTGGAAATGACGCCCGAGCAAATGGCCGACGCCATCCGTCGCGCCACCCGGATGAAATTGCGGGCCGGCTAAGAGGGTCGCTCCAGCGACGACGCCAACGTAATCCGCACGTGGCCTGACCTCAGCGGATGCGCCGCACAATCGCCTCCGTCGCAGCGGCCGTGCTCAAATCGCCTCCGACATCGCCGGTCGATTCCCCCGCCGCCAGACATTCTTCAACCGCCGTTCGGATGGCCTCGGCAGCCCGCGTCTCACCCAGCCACTCCAGCATCATCGCCCCGCTCAACACCGCCGCCGCAGGATTTGCCACGCCGCAGCCGGCAATATCCGGAGCGGAACCGTGCACCGGCTCGAACAAGGAGGGATATTCCCGCGAAGGATTGAGATTGGCGGACGGCGTCAGCCCAAGACTGCCCGTAACCGCGCCAGAAAGATCGGAGAGAATGTCGCCAAACAAGTTCGACGCGACCACCACATCGAAGGAGGCCGGTCGTCGGACAAAATTCATCGCCGAGGCGTCGACATGTTGCTTGTCCGCCTCCACATCGGGAAACTCGGCTCGAAGTTCTTCAAGAATTTCGTCCCACAACACAAAGCTGAATCGCTGCGCGTTGGACTTCGTGATCATCGTCAAACGTTTTCGTCGTTTCATCGCGAGATCGAATCCAAATCGCAGAATGCGTTCGATCCCCGCCCGCGTGTGAATTGCCGTTTGCAGCGAGACCTCTCCGGGTTGGCCAATCTGAAAACGGCCGCCGTTGTTCACGTATTCGCCTTCGGAATTCTCGCGCACGACAACCAGATCGATCTCCTCGGCGCTGGCCAGAGGCGCAGGCACACCGGGAAACGTCCGGGCCGGCCGCACGCAGGCGTAGAGATCGAACGCCTGCCGAAGCTTGATCAATGGCTCAAGCGTCACGTGATCCGGCAATCGGTCGGGCCAGCCAACCGCGCCCAGAAAAATGGCGTCAAAGGGCCGCAGTGTTTCAAGAAAATCCTCAGGCATGACTCGCCCGTGTTTCTCATGAAAATCGACGCCCCAATCGAACCGTTCAAACTCCAGCTTAAAACCGCCAATGCGCTCTTCCGCCGCTCGCAGGACCGCTTCAGCCGCGCCGGTTACATCGACGCCAATGCCATCGCCGGGATACAAAGCAATTTTGAAAGTATTCATCCGCCGGAGAATTCAAAAAACGCGCCGCGAACAAAAGCCTAAAACCTCGAATGAAAACGCGCACAAAAAAAGGCGGCGAGCCCAGCTCGCCGCCTTTTGTAAAAAGACTGTATTTATCGCCGCGACATGAAGATGCGCAGCACATACCAGAGCAACAACGCGAACGAACCGAACAGTTCCAACGCGGCAGCGACGTATTTATCCTCGCTGTAGTGATGAATCACCTTCGACGTGTCATAGAGAATCGCGGCGCCCGCGAAAATGACCATGCCCACGCTGAAATACAGCCCCAGCTGGAACCCGAAAACATATCCGCCGACAATCAGCGCCAGGACGCCAAAGCTCGCCCACATCAAAAAACTTCCAAGAAAGGAGAAGTCTTTTCGCGTGATGAACGCGATCGCCGTCAACACCCCAAAACCAACAAGCGTCACCGCAGCCGCGCTTTGAATAGCGCCCGGGGCAAACCGCTCCGCCATATACAGCATCGGCACAAACATAATCGCCCAGAGGGCCGTGTACCCCGCCAACGCAAGATATTGCACCGCCTTCGACTCCGCGCGATGAGCGACGCTGCGCGCCGTCCAACTGATGAATACAAACGCCAGCAAGACCAACATTCCGCCATTCAGCATCGGCGCGGCAATCCGCTCAGCCAGGCCCGACTTGAACAGGGCGACTTCAATGCCCACGAAAAGCGCTATGGCGCCAGCCAGATGCAAATAGGTCT
>JBLHKZ010000363.1:0-4871 GCA_047618185.1 Limisphaerales bacterium | reverse complement strand
GCCATGCTGGCGAGTCGGACGAGTTCGGGATAGCGGCGTTCGTGGCAGATGATCGACGTCACGCAGACACCCTCGATGTGAAATAGCGAGACGGCGTTGCCGGGAGTGAAAATGCGCCGGTCGGAAGGCGTCAGTTGGCATTTGGCGTAGCAATGTCGGGCCTTTCCCTTGCGGTCGAAATGGACCAGACAGTTGGCGAGTTTGCGGCCTTTGAAAACGGGCGATCCGATCAGGATATTCAGCCGGTTTTCGCGCGCGATCGATGCGACTTGTTGGAGCGCTTCCTGAATCTCCTTTCGTTTAAGCGCTTTAAAATCACAACCGTAGCCGGTCGTCGCGGCTTCCGGGAAAAGCGCGACGTCCGCTTTCCTTTTTGCGGCTCGGTTTGCGGCGGCTCTGATCTTCTGAAGATTTTCCTCGATCGTCCCGCCAAACTTCATCTGGACGGCGGCGACTCGCAGCGCGGCGGATTTCATCGTGTCTCTTCCTTGAGAAGTTTGTGTTTCTTCAACGACTCGGTCACCGCTTCAAGATCGATCGCCTCGGCTGTGCCGTGCATTCCTTCGACGGTTGTCGCCATGAACATCGAGTTGTAGATCGCCTCCTGGGTCGCGTCCATGGCGCTTCCGAAGAATGGCGTCATGTGATCGTTGTTAATCAAAGGCGGGATCTTTACGGGGCCGTCTGCGCGGTAGGGAATGCGCCAGGCGGTCGAGAATGCGATGACGTAGTCGCCTGAGCCATTGCTCATCGAAGCCCCGGTTCGGGCCATGCCATGGAGCGCGCGTCGGGCGGTTCGTTCCAGGTTGCGTGGGGAGAGGGGGGCGTCGGTGGCGATGACGATCATGCAGGAGCCGTTTCCCTCGACTTGTTTCAGCGCGGCGCGCCTGGCGGTGTCGGTGGCTCCGAACGGAGCGCCGTTGACGCGCAGCTTTCCGCCAAAGTTTGACTGGACCAGGACGCCCAGGGTGAATTCGTCTCCCGATGCCGTCTTGACAACGCGAGAGGACGTTCCGATCCCGCCTTTGAAACCGAAGCACCTTGTGCCGGAACCCGCGCCGACGGAGCCTTCCAGGACGGGACCCGACTTCGCCGAACGAATTGCCGCGGAGACGTGCTTTCCGTCAACGCGAAATTCGCGAATGTCGTTCAGATAGCCATCATTGGTTTCGCCCACTACTGCGTTCACCGATCGAACGTCCTCGTTGCCGGGCGTCACGAGCGTCTGATGCACGATCGCATTCATGGCCAGGCCGATGCTCAATGTGCTCGTGAGAGCGATCGGAGTTTCGATATTGCCCAGTTCCCGGATCTGGGTGGAGCCGGCCAGTTTTCCGAATCCATTTCCCACCCAGACGGCGGCGGGAACTTTCTCCTGAAAAATGTTGTCGCCGTGGGGCAGGATCACCGTGACGCCGGTGTGAATGTCTTTGCCCTCGTGGATCGTTGCATGGCCGACTTTGACGCCCGGCACGTCGGTGATGGCGTTCCATTTGCCGGTGGGCGCAGAACCGACTTGGGCGCCGAGTTCGCGCGCTCGTTTTCGGTTGGCGGCTTGCGACTCAAATGGAGCGGCCAGCCCAGCGATGATCAGGCCGACGAGCGGCAGCGTGGATTGGTAGGTTGTCATTGAACCACGAGATTGAGTCGGGCGACGGGCATGGGTGAAGTCCGTTATGATGTCGAGTCGGTTGGGTCGTTCGAGTCTGGAGGTAGACGCAGTGTCGCTTCGAGATGGCGGGCGTCCGTGAGTTCCTTGCCGGCGGCGGTTCCACCCAGTTTTGCGAGTCGCTCGCCGCTGGGGCGGACCATTCGTTCGTAGCTGCCGACAGCGTCGTTGTAGGCGAGGTTGGCGCGCTCAAGGCCCTTGCGAATGTTTTCAAAATGCTCGGTGAATTTGGCGACGCGGTCGAAAAGCTCCTTGGCCGCGTCGGCGATCGCGCGCGCGTTGACGGTCTGGTCGTGTTGTTGCCAGCTCACGCTGACGGAGCGGAGGAGGGCGATGAGCGAAGTGGGCGTCGCGAGAAGGATGCGCTTTTCGGCCGCCCAGACGATCAGATCGCGATCGCCTTCAAGCGCCGCGCTGAAAAGCGATTCGGCGGGGAGGAACATGACGACGTAATCGAGCGAATCCGGAAATTGTTTGGGGTAGTCCCGGTCGGCCAGCGACTTGATGGTCTCCTTGAGCTTGCGGGCGTGCTTGCCCAGCTCCACGGCGCGGTTCGCCGGGTCTGACTCTTCGAGCGCATTGAGAAAATCCAGATCCGGCGCTTTGGCGTCGACGATGATGTAGCGGTCGCCGGGGAGCCTGACGATCATGTCGGGCTTGGAGTCGCCGGATTGAGTCTGCTCGGTGAAGTCGCAATGCTGACTCATGCCGGCGGCCTCGACGACCCGGCGCAAGGTCTCCTCCCCCCAACGGCCGCGGGCCTGGCTGGAGCTGAGAACTTGCCGGAGCTGAAGCGTCTCGCTGGACAGGCTTTGGCTTTGCGCCGAAAGGTTCTCGAACTGTTTCTTCAATTCGGTGAGCGCGGTGTTCTGGTTCGTTTCGCTTTGGGACAGCTTCCTTTGGTAGGTGTCCAGCTGCTGCTTGAGCGGCTCCAGTAACTTGGCGATCTCCTGCTGTCGCTGAGTCAGATCGCCTTTCGCGGTTTCCTGGAACTTGGCAAAGGTCTCGTTTGCCTGGCGAATGAATTCCGGGTGCGACTTCTGCAAGGCCTCGGCGCTGAGGCCCTTGAAGGCGTCCTTCAGGCTGGCAAGCGCCGCTTCCTGAGCGCTTCGGGCTTCGGCCAAAGCGCGAGTGTGAATCTCCTTTTGCTCGGCCAACAGTTTCTCCGCCGCACCGCGATTGGCCTCGGCCGTGGCCAGCGCCTTGTCGGCGTGGCTGAGTTTCTCCCGCAGGTTTTCGGTCTCGCTGGTCGCCCGGTCGGATTGACGCTTGAGTTCGTCGATGAGGCCTGTGTCCGTGGGCGTTTCAACCGGCGTAGCGACAGATTTGCGTGAGCGGAGCAGCCAGCCAATCGCGAATCCCGCAAGCGCGCCAATGGCGATTCCGATCAACAGGTAGGCTTGCGGCGACATCGGTTGGGGCGCGTGTGCGGCGTGCGGTGGCGCTCAGAAATGCGCGATGACCTCGATCTCGACCAGCGCTCCCTTGGGCAGTCCGGCGACTTGGATCGTTGAGCGGGCCGGGAATTCACCGGTGAAATTGGCTGCATAGACTTTGTTAACCACGGCGAAATCGTTTAGATCGGTGAGGAAAATGGTGGATTTGACGACGTTCGCGAACGTAAGTCCCTGGTCGTCGAGAATCGTCTTCACATTCAGCAGGACGCGTTCGGCCTGAGCGCTGACATCGCCTTCGACGAGTTCGCCGGTGGCGGGATCGAGCGGGATCTGACCGGCGCAAAAGAGCAGGTCGCCGATGCGGACGGCGTGATTGTAAGGACCGACGGCGGGCGCGGCGTTGGCGGGCTTGATGACGGTTTTCGTGGCCATGGATGTGATTCGTGAATCGTTAAAGGATGGGTTGCGAGCCGGATTCTATCGGCAATGTGGCCGGGCTCAATCAAATAGAGGTTGGATTCAACGCGTGTTTCGATTCGCCTTCTGTTGGTGTAACAAAAGCGGCACAACTGTCGGGCGTCGATTCGGTAAGTATCGACGGTCCGATTCACTGAACGGACAGGATTGTCGCCCCTGCGTCGGTTCGGGGTAAACACTCGCAAGATCGCCAGCACATTGACCGCTTCAAATACACCGCAGCGCCCTTCTTTCTTTTGGCAGGGGATGTTGATCGTGTTTCCCGCCATTGTGTTGGCGGGCGTGGGATTCTATTCACTGCGGCAGGATCGAGCCATGGCCCGACACGAGGCGCGCGAACAGATCCGCAAGGTGGCCGATGAATTGGCGGTCTCCGTCCTGCCGTCGGCGTTGGATGAGATCGCCGGTCGTTTGGGTTTCCTTCGGCCGTCGGCCGATAAGCATGAGTTGCTTTTCAATGCATTCAACGACGAAGCCACGATCCTGGCGTGCGAGATTGACGGGGCTGGTGAGTCGATTTTTCCTCCGCGATCCGATCTCCGATTTGCGCACGCGCCGCTGGACTTTTCCAAGCTCACGTCAGATCAGTTGATGCTGTGGGAGCAGGCGACGGCGGCGGGACTGCTTCGGCGGCGATCCGAGGATTCGGTGACATTGTTTGATGAGTTCATCGCGAGCGATCCGCCAAAACGATTTGCGGCGATCGCCCATGCACGGGCGGGAGCGGCGCTGCAACGCATGGGCTGGAGCGAGGAGGCCCGTCTTGCGTTCGAAAGAATCGTTCGAGATTACGCGGAGTTGTCTGGAGAAACCGGCATTCGGCTCGGCGATTTTGCGAGACTGCATCTTCTGCGCATGGCGGTAGGCGACGTTGAGTCGCTCGAAGCCGAGTCGCGCTTTCGTGAATTGGCCGAGTCCTTGAGCCTCGACGCCGTCGAGAATCCCAGCGTGCAGTCTGATTGGATCTTGAACGCGGTTCGTTTCGCGGAACTTGATTCTTCGGCCGCGCGCGGCGTGCCGATGGACGGAACGGAACGAGAACGGGCGAAGTATTCTTTTCGCTGGCGACGTTATTGGGAGATCCAGGAGGACGCCCGGCGGTTTTACGAATTTTATCAATCGTCCGTGGATGGGAGGAAAGGGTTGGCAGATGCCGTCTGGCTGGAATTCACGCCGGGGCAATTCTGGCTGGCGCGCGTTGTCGAGGGCTATGGCGAAGGAGGGTCTCGCTGGCTGATCGCGCAACCCGCAGCGTCGGTCGAGGAGACGTTGAATGCCGCCGCGGCGCGACATCGCAGCGCGGGGGAGTTCCTGATCGGCGTCGATGT
>JBLHKZ010000362.1:0-4896 GCA_047618185.1 Limisphaerales bacterium | reverse complement strand
GCATCGCGCCGTTCAGGAGCGGGTCGCTCGAGGTCAGGCTCGCCATCGCAATTGTTTCGATCGGCGGATCCGCCCCGGCGTCGTCGCTTGCGCGAAGGAGGATGCTCGCCGGCGTCGGCCAGTCTTCAGGACGATACTCCGGCGGCGCGGGGAAGAAGCTGACGCCGCTCGAACCCGTCCCGATCCAGTTTAGCGTCACCAGCGAAGCGGGCGCTTCATGGAAGATCCATTGCAACGCGGCTCCGTCTCCGCCTTCGCGCAGGGTGACGTCGTAAGGGAAGATGAACGGCGGAAGTTCGCTTCCCTGTAAACGCGCCATCAGATGCGCGTAGCGAAAGCCCAGCAAGCGTTGTGAGGCGGAGGTGAAATGCGTTCCGTCAAATGCGGTCAGTCCCGTGGCGCGAGCGACGTCTGTGTTGGCGACTTCCGCCGGCAAGGTCAGCAGAATGTCGTCGACGTAATCGGATTTGGAATCCAGGAGGGTTCCGGCGATGAAGGGGATGTCCGCGGGGTTGGCCACCGACGAATCCAACGCCGCGATATCCGCGCGCAGATCCTGAATCAATTGATGCAGTAAAGCGCGATAAGTCGCCGGCTGATCTCGCGCGAGGCTCAGGTCGGATTCCCCCTGGTGCCAAATGATGCCGGCGATTCGCGCGTTCCCGGAAAGTGCGTTCGCCACGGAGCTCAGCGCATCGGCGTAGAGAGTCAAATTGTCCGGATCGACCGTGGGATTTTTCTGCCACTCTTGAATCGAGGTTCCGCCATGCGCCGAAGGAACCAGCCCGATGCGCTGGTCTTCATCCCGCAATCGAAGCAGTCCCCAGCCAAAGGAGACGCCCGGTCCTACGGCGACCGGCTTGACCGCCAGATCGTGTTGGGGCAGGGGATCGCTGGCGGTTTGCCAGATTGCTAAAGCGTGATCCCAATGTTGAAGGCGATCATCCGTGTAGGCGGCATCCGGGATAACGGCGTCGGAGTCCGGATCCGAATCGAGCCGGCCGCGGCCGGACATATTGCTCTGTCCGATCAGCAGATAAACTTCAATGGGCTCGGCTTGCCGATCGAGCAGTTGTTGACGATAGAGCGATGCCGGCTCCAGGTCCGAGCTCCCGGTTAGTTCAATAAAGCCGGCAGGTTGGCTGAATGGACCGCTGCCCGAAATCGTGCCGCGACAGCCGATGGCGTAGTTTTGCGCGGTGGGCGGTTTCTGGATGCTCGCCGATCCACTGCCCATGTCGCAATTCCAGGCCACGGAATGCGCCAGCGACCAGCCGTGCCCCGTGCCGTAGTTGCCGCGACTGTAGAGGCCGAGCAGGCGCAGCCCGGAGGAGCGGACATTGATCTCCGTCAATCCGTCGTAGAGAAAACCCATGCCCCACCGGCGATGTCCTTCGCTGGAGGTATAGGCCGCCGAAGAAACGCAATTCAGGAATACGATCCCGTTGTCCCGACTCGTGCCGTTGCCGACGAACGCGTGCCGTGCATTCGAGGCGTAGCAATTCTCGAACAGGATCAATTGTGATTTTTCGACGTTGAAGTTATAGCGTTTACCGCCGTTGACGACGCTGTGCGGATCGAGCGCTTCGCAGTCCAGGGCAGTGCAGCGGGTGGAGGTGCGGAAGAGGACGCCGGAATAGACGAAGTGTTCCGAAATCACGTCGCGAACCCAGCAGTTTTCCGTCTCGGTAAAAACGATGGCGGATTTGGCGTGGTCCTCGGAGGTTTCGCCGTTGGTGTCGATGGTCACGCGCAGGCTCTCGACGCCGATGTTCTCCAGAATGCTGGAACGATCAGCGAGGAAAATATGACTTTGGGCGAGTGAGCGATCCAGGGTGTTGAAGAGCGGAGCGTCGATGGTGATGCGATTGCCGTCGATCTCGGTGATGCGGCGGTTGAAAACCAGCGGTTGGGAATTCTCCGTCCAGGGATCGTCGCTGCCCGTGGCTCCGAAATCGACCGCCGTTAGCCAGGCGAGCGTGCAGGGATGATACAGGACAATGTTGTCGCCGACGGCGTAGCCCTGGGCGTCCGCCACCTCGAAGGAGTGATCTCCAACCAGGACGCGATCCGTCACGACATCGCTTCGAGTTCCGGCAATTTCATGGGAGAAACCGTGGGTTGAACCAATCCCGATTTGGATAACGTCTGACGTGGCCGTTCCGGTGTGGCGGATAACGGTGTCGACGGCTGGGTTCGTTCCAGTGCCGGAGCCTCGCAGAACGACGCCGGAAGCCCGGATTAAGAGTGGGCTGGAAATGGGGTAGTCGCCCGGGGCCAGCAGCACGGCGCCGCGAAATCCGTTGGCGTCCGGCGTCCGAAGTTCGACGACATCGATCGCGGCCTGCAAATGCGCGGTGTTGTCGCCAGCGATTGGCGCGACGTTCGCGACGACCGGTAAATTTGGCAAAGGGACGCCGCCTCCCTGATAGCCTGCGACGCTGAAATCCGGAATCCGGTTGCCCTCTGCGTCCGAGGTGTAGACCAGGCTTCCGTCGGGGCCGGGAAACGCCCGGGACGATTGCGCGCCGTCAGCCGGATTGGCCAGGAGAACACCCAGCAACACGACGGCAAATCCCCAGGTGTGTTTGCGACTGCGCGACGGTGTCATTCTGTTCGATTTACGAGAGAAATGTCGTTGTTTTTCGAAGTCGATCAAACACGCGACAGCGGGTGATTCGTCGACTTGAGGGGACAGACGGAGCCTGTCCAAGATTATGCCCGTTTGCAAGCGTCGCAGTCTGCCTGGAATTTAAGGGACGGTCGCTGGCGACGGGCCTGTTGGTCTGGTCAATCAGCTGACAAATGAACAACGCACGACGAAGTCGTGCGCGGGACAATAATTCCGCGCAATTTCATTCCGCTCCCGTTTCGCTCATCGGAACGCCCCCGAATCAGGCGCCGGTCTTGAGTTCGACGATGTCGTGGGTGGCGGACTCGCGTTGGCCCGCCGGACTGACTCGGATGTAGCGCGCGCGATCGCGCAGCTCATTCAGATCCCGGGCGCCGAGGTAGCCCATGCCGGACTGGATGCCGCCGATCAACTGGCCGAGCACCTTGTCCGCCGGGCCGGACACTTCCTTCAGCGCTTCGATGCCTTCGGCCGACACTTTGCGTGTCGTGTCCTTGACGCTGTGGCCGTAGCGCGCGGCGGAGCCGGCTTTCATCGCGGCCAGGCTGCCCATGCCGCGATACTGCTTGTAGAGCTTGCCGCTGATTTCGAGAATCTCACCCGGAGCCTCGGCGCAGCCGGCGAGGAGTCCTCCGCAAATCACCGCGTTCGCCAGCGTCAGCGCCTTTACAATGTCGCCGGACTTGTTAATGCCGCCGTCCGCCAGAATTGAGACGCCTTTCTTTTTCGCCGCCTGGGCTGCGACATAGAGCGCGGACATTTGCGGGATGCCCACGCCGGCGACCACCCGCGTGGTGCAGATGCTGCCCGGCCCCTGGCCGATTTTGATGCAATTTGCGCCGCAGTCGGCGAGGTAGTTAAGGCCGGTTCCGCTGGTGACGTTTCCGGCGATGATGGGCAGATCGGGAAACACATCGCGAATCAGTTTCACGGTGTCGCCGACGCCCTTGGTGTGTCCGTGAGCGGTCGACACTGCCACCGCGTCGATGCCGCGTTCAACCAGGGCGCCGACATGCTCCGAGATGCGGTCCCGATCCAGCTCGCCGAAGGCGTTTCGCGTGGCCGATACCGCCGCTCCGCAGATCAGCTGAAACCGGGAATCGCGCGCCGGCTTGAACTGGGCCAAGCGCTCCTGCGTGATCCGATCCACATCGGAGAGCGTGAACAAACCGTGTAAGCGGTCTTGGTCATCCACGACGATCAGTTTGTCGATGCGCGGATGATCGGCGAAAAACTGGTCGGCGCGGGCGATGGGATCGTTGCCCAGTTCCTTCTCGGTGAGGGTGAAGACCTCCTCGCGCGGCGTGAGAGCCTCCTTCGCCATTCGGCTGGCATAGCGCGGTCGCACCACGCTGCCAGGCAGGAGCCCGATCAGTTTTCCCTTATCGTCGACGACTGGGAAAGTGCTGAACGTGAAGTCCCGTCGCGCGATCAGCTCAAGCACGTGGCCGATAGACTCGTCCGGATGCACCGTGATGGGGTCCTGGATCAGGCCATGCACGTGGTTCTTCACGCGGGAGACCTCCTTGAGCTGATCCTTTTCGCTCATGTTGTAATGGATCAGGCCCATGCCGCCGTTTTGCGCCATGGCGATGGCCATGCGCGATTCGGTGACGGTGTCCATGTCGGCGGACACAATGGGAAGGTGAAGTTCGAGCCCTTCGGCGAGGGTGGTTTCGAGCTGGGTGTCCCGGGGCAGGATATCGGAATAAAGCGTGGCCAGTGTCAGATCGTCATAGGTGAGGGCACAGCCCTGATTGGCCGTAAAGAAGTCGTGGGCCCGGAGATAAAACTCGCGATCGAGGGAATTCGGTTCTTGATTGGCTGCCATAGCGAAGCTTGCCAAAGGCGGCCCGGCGCTGACAAGCGGGAAGTGGTTGGAGGGCGAATTATAAACGGAATTCGACCGATTGCCGGACGTGGATCTGATTTGAATAACGCAATTAGCGTCCAATACAGTCGGCAGGATGCGGATTTCCTTCAAATTTACGACGAACAGCGAGGCGTTTTATGAATTTCACCGTCGTCAGCGCGGAATCGGGGCGCTGGTAAAGGTGGCCCAACGGGAATCGAGCAGATTCTTCTCCTCCTTGGAGCTGTGCATTACCCACAAATTTGCGATTTGCGGCGCTGCCTCGTTTCCCTTTATCCCAACGGGATTACGCCCTCCAGCCCAAGGTTGGCCTTTCGCGACAGCGGCTGGCCAACCTTGGGTTCTAGGCCCCGCTTCGAAACAACCCCAACGGGGTTGCGCCCAAATCGCC
>JBLHKZ010000361.1:0-4896 GCA_047618185.1 Limisphaerales bacterium | reverse complement strand
GCCATTGTTCAATCAGTGTTTGAAGGATGTAAACGCGACGGGTCCGTCGACTATTTCGACAAATCCTTCGGCACAACTCCGTCGCCGGTCGGTTCGCCGGCGAGCAACCACGACAGATTGAATCGAGCCACCTGAGAACCGCCTTTGGGACCGCCTTCAAAATGCAAATAGATCCATCCCGCGCTGGGAGTGCCCGGCCGACCGGAAGTCAGCGAGGAGTAGGCGCTCGGGCCGTCGTAGACCAGTCGCTTGACCGGCCAGGTCTTACCGCCGTCAAAACTGGCCCAAACCGTCGCCCGCTCGCGTTTGGCATTCGGCGTGTCGATGTTGCTGAAGATGAGAATGTCCTTACCCGAAACCGCCAACCGCGTCAGCCCGCCCATGCAACCGTAGGAGCGATGCTGATGCCCGTCGGGTAGAACATCGATAATCTGCCAGTCTTTCCAGGTCTGGCCGCCGTCGTCGCTCCAGGCTCCACGACGTCGTGTATTTCGAGGCCGTTCCTGCCAATGCACGCGCGAATTGTAATAGATTCGGCCGTCCGACAATTCAGCCAGGGTCGCCTCGCCCGTGCCATTTTCCGGGAAGGGATTGCTGGTTCTCCAGGTCTTGCCGCCATCGTCGCTGTAGATCGCGTTGGTGTAGTGATTCGGCCATTCCTCGCGGCCATTTCGCTTTCCATAGTAGCGGCTCGGTCGAATCAATCGTCCCTTATGTTTCCCGTGCCGGAGCGTGATCCCATGCTCGTTCATGTGCATCGAGGGCGCATTGCCATTAATGTCCGGTTCGATCGAGACTTTCTCAGGCGTCCAGGTCCTGCCGTCATCGCGGCTCCGATAGACCGTCAACGGCGCCGGCGGATGCTGGTCCTCAACAAAGGCCAAAATGTCGCCGGTCGTCTCGTCAACGATTGTGCCTCCGCCTTGAAATCCTGGCTTCGCAATCGTCGCGACCTTTCCCCAAGTCACACCCCCATCCTCGCTGCGGCGCGCGCGAATGTGCTTGTTTCCCCAGGTCGCCAGAACGGTCCCCTTCAACGTCACGACAACATTGGGAAATCGTTCATCTGGAAAAACCTGACGCATGTCCATGCTGGGCTCTCCCAGGAAAGGGTCTTGCGTCCCTTCCTGAAATCGATCGGCGGCGGCGAGAGAAGAGTTCGCAGCGCAGAAGCAGAGGGCTGCCGTAATTTTGATAAAGTTCTGTTTCATCATGAGCAATAGAGTGTCAGCGTAGGTTATGAAAATGCACGTTTCTGTCGGCAACCCGCAGGCATAGTCGCCTTGAGCATTCTCTTTGTCCCGTCGATTTTTAAAGCATCGCGAAAAACTCACTCCGGGTTGAACGCATTAAACACACCCCGGATGCTCGCGTCCGCGCACGAGCAGATAATCTGGCTGTCCCTTGGTCGCGTGCGTCCACCTGGATCGCGCCGACATGTAGTGAACCGCAAGCCCCCGCCGCGGTCGCTCCGACAGATTGGGAGCCGACCGATGCAACAACACGCTGTGATGAAATGAGCAACTGCCCGCCGGCATGACAATCGGCGTCTCCCGGCCGCGATCGAGAGCCTCATCGGGAACCTGCTTATCCGTCCGATCTCCGACAGTCCATTCCTGGCTATGCTCAAGAATCTCGCCCCGGTGGCTTCCTGGAATCACCCACATGCAGCCGTTGTCCTCCGTGACATCGTCGAGCGCGGTCCAACAAGTGACCAGGTCGAGAGGCTCAATCGTGAAGTAGGCGGAATCCTGATGATAGGGCTTCTCCACGCCGCCCGGCGGCTTCATGAAACACTGGCTGCTATAGAGCTTGATGTCCGGACCGATCAACGATTCGACGATATCGAGAACCTTCTCGCTCTTCGCGTGAGCGAGAAACACGTCGTCGTTCTCAGCGCAGCGATTCAGCTTCCGAACGGTCCGGATATTTCGCTCGCCTGCGCCAGGCTCAAGCTCGATGTCCTGTTCCTGAAACGTTGCAGCCCTTCCTTCCGCGATATCAATCGTCCGACGAATTAACGCGTCGATCTCTTCCGACATGAAGAGACGTTCGGCGACGTAATAGCCCTCGTCCCGGTAAATCTCAGATTCAGTTCGGTCATCCTGCATGGCTCGAACAACTTAGTGATTTCAACGATCCGCAAAAGCTTTCATTGCCGCATTGCGAAAAGCGCCTCGACTCTCGCCGCCCTTGCCGGGTAAGCCCGCGTGCTGCGCCAGCCATACCAGGGTCGAAAGTCGACACCCAAAGCAAGCCGGCGAATCCACCAAGGTAAAACTCGCCACGACGACGCCCATTCATAGACTGTCACGAGCCGATTGAGCCGGCGGTTCTCCGCAGGCGCGCAACACTTCAAGCCAGTCTGAAACACAATGACCCGCGACCTGAAAACACCGCCAACGACGGATCCCGCGCAGATCCTGCGCTATCGCGATCGCCAGTACGCCGCCGAGTTGCTCGCGACCGCCATCGCGCATTTAGATTTTTTTACCTGGCTGAACGACAATCCCGGCGCGACGGAC
This sequence comes from Limisphaerales bacterium, assembly GCA_047618185.1. GTDB lineage: Bacteria > Verrucomicrobiota > Verrucomicrobiia > Limisphaerales > JAYPEY01 > JAYPEY01. The sequence goes on along the minus strand of JBLHKZ010000361.1, from coordinate 2,371 downwards.
GACGCCGTTTGCCAACATTTCAGCTTTGCCCCCAGGCCCGCAGATGTCCTGCTGACGCTTTGCCGCGCAAACGGCTTCATCGCCACCGACGGCGAAGGCCGCAACGAACTCACCCAACTCGCGCGCGAACACCTCGTCAAAGACTCCCCATGGAATCTCGGCCCCTACTACGCGCCGATTCAGGAGACTCCGATCGTCCAAGGATTTCTCAAAGTCCTTCAGACCGGAAAGCCGGCCAACTGGCAGGCCAGGGATGAAGGCGAGGATTGGCACGAATCCATGCTCTCCGAGGAATTTGCGCGCGGCTTCACCAGCCTGATGAATTGCCGCGGTATCGCCATCGGCCAGGCTCTGGCCCAGGCCGTCGGCCCGCTCCTTGGCGAACGAACGCGACTCCTCGACATCGGCGGCGGTTCCGGCATCTACGCCAGCACGATGGTCGCCGCGCATCCCCAACTCTCTGCGACGGTTATGGAACAACCGCCCGTCGACAACATCGCCCGCGAAGAGATCGAGAAACACGGCCTCAGCGATAAGATCAACGTCCTGTCCGCCGACATGTTCAAGGACGACTGGCCTGAAGGCTCGGACATCCTGCTGCTCTCAAACGTGCTGCACGATTGGGATTTTCCAGAAGTTCGCGCCTTGCTCGAAAAATCCGCGCAAGCGCTCGCGCCCGGCAGCCTGCTCATCATTCACGAAGCCTTCCTGAATAACGAGAAAACCGGCCCCCTGCCCGTTGCTGAGTATTCCGCGCTCATCATGAATATCACCCAGGGCAAGTGCTACGCCCCAAACGAATACGGCTCGATCCTGGCGGAACTCGGATTCGACGTAGGCCCCTACCAGGACACCCTCGCCGATCGCGGCTTCATGACCGCCGTTAGGAAGTAGTGCCTTTGACCACAGATGGACACGGATAAACACAGATGGGAGAAGGCAGAGCAAGCTGGGCGACAAATTTTCCAACCCGAGATTCCCGGTGCAGGCGACGCTCACCTGCCCGGCCCGAAGGGACAGTCCGCCCGACAAGCCGTTCCAAATATCTGTGTCCATCTGTGGTTAAAAAAGGGAAACTGTCCGCCTGACAAATAATATGAAACGTCTCCTCACCCTTCTATTTTCCCTCGTACTGGCGGCGACCGCCCCCGCCGCCGATCGCCCCAACCTCGTCTTCATCATCGCGGACGACTGCACCTATCTCGATCTCGAAGTCTACGGAGGCCAGGCCAAGACGCCCAATCTCAACAAACTCGCCAAACAGGGCATGCAGTTCTCGCGCTGCTTCCAGACCGCGCCGATGTGCTCGCCCACGCGACACAACATCTACACCGGCATCTACCCGGTGAAATCCGGAGCCTGGCCCAATCACACCACGGTCTACCCCGGCACGAAATCAGTCGCCCACTATCTCAAGGACGCCGGCTACCGCGTCGCACTTTCCGGGAAAACCCACATCAGCCCCCACGAGTCCTTCCCTTTTGAGTATTCCGCCGAATTCAAAACCGCCGATCCGGCGAAAGCCAATCCCTATCCGTCGCTCGACAAGCTGATCACGGAATCCAAGGCCGCCGATTCGCCCTTCTGCATTTTCGCCTGCTCCAACGAACCACACACGCCCTACACCAAGGGCGATCCTTCCGCCTATCCCCCCGGCTCGCTCAAGCTCCCGCCCTCCTGGGTCGACACGCCTGATACTCGAACGAGCTACTCGGAATATCTCGCTGAAATCACCTACTATGATGCTCAGTGCGGCGCCCTGCTCAAGCTGATCGACAAACACGACCTGACTTCGGACACCCTCGTCATGGTCGTCACCGAGCAAGGCTCAGCCTTCCCCTTCGCCAAGTGGACCTGCTTCGAACTCGGCCTTGCCTCGGGCATGATCGTCCGCTGGCCCGGCAAGGTGCCCCCCGGCTCCCAATCAGCCGCCCTCGTGGAATATTGCGACGTCACACCCACCTTCCTCGACGCCGCCGGCGTCGCCACTCCCGCGACCATGGACGGCCGCTCCTTTCTCCCCGTCCTGCTCGGCCAACACAAAGAACACAAGACCTACACCTACGGTCTTCACACCACGCGCGGCATTATCAACGGCTCCGAGAACTTCGGCATTCGCTCCTGCGGCACGAAGACGCACCGCTACATCCGCAATCTCAATCCCGACATCAAATTCACCAATGCCGTCACCCGCGAAGGCGGCGACCGCGCCAACTTCTGGTCCTCCTGGATTGCCAAGGCGAAATCCGGCGACGCGCACGCAAAAGCGATGACAGACAAATATCAGCATCGCCCCGCCGAGGAGCTTTACGACATCGTCAAGGACCCTCACTGCCTCAACAACCTGATCGACGACCCCAACCTCACCGGC
>JBLHKZ010000360.1:0-4930 GCA_047618185.1 Limisphaerales bacterium | reverse complement strand
GAGGCGTCGGATCGGGACATGGCGTCGAATTAGCACGCCGGCATCGGCGGCGTCGATAAGAGAATCGAATGCGCCGAGTGTAGCGGCGGCGAAAGAATTCATGGCCATGTTTCCTGAATGCTCCTACCTTTCCTGCTTATGAACCGTTTTCTACGATTGAGTCTCACTGTTATTCTGACTCTGACGGGTTTTTCCGTGGGCGTTGAAGCGGCGGAATCCGGACTGCGTAAACTGCCTGCGACAAATGCCGGGGGGCGTTTACGGCTGGGATTGCGCGACTGGGCGGTGAGCGATGGGCTGGGCGCCAGCCCTCCTTCGAGTTGGTACATTTCAGAAGGCGTGATCAAGCAGACGGAGAATACGATTGTTAATAACAAGAAGGCGTTGAAGCCCGATCCCACGTTGGAGCGCGAAGGGACCATGTTTGTTTACCAGCCGGGCATGGAGTTCGGCGACGGTGAGATCTCGTTGGATATTTTTTGCACGGACGACGACGGCGTCGGTGTTGCTTTCAAGTGGACTGGCGTGAGTAAATACAACTTGTGGTACATGGACGGGCAGCGGCATTACCGCACCCTGGCGGTGAAGAATGAATTCAGCTACGAATCATTGGAATCGAATCGCAGGGGGTTTGAAATGCGACGTTGGTATCCCGTTCGGATTGTGATGGAAGGGCCGAAGATTACGGTTTTCGTCAACGGTCAGAAGGAATTCGAAACCTATGATGGCACCCACAAGAAGGGCACCATCGCCTTGTTTTGCTGGGGGAACTCCGGCGCTCTGTTTCGTGATTTGAAATTTGTCGCGGCCAAGAAGAAAGCAGTGACGGAGTCTCCGGAGACCGCAAAGCCCAGGGAGACTGCGAAGCCCAGGAAGGCCCTTAAGTAGGCAGGACGCCCAATGGGCGAAGCGGAGAACGATGGCCGGACTGGACGGATTCGGGATTGCTGGCGGGCAGGTTCCAACGATCGACGTTTGGTGTATTGGGCGTGCTGAAAACAGTTTTCATCCTTCGTGAGTCTTCGTAGTTCTTTTGATCTATGAATCGCTCAATGCAAAGCTCTCGGGAGTCGGGGGAAACACCCTTAGTCTCGTCTTTCCCAGCTCGCTGGCTGCCCTCGGATCGGGAGGCGGGAGTGAGAGCGAGAATGGGCGATGCGGCTGGACTGTCCGCATTTTGTCATCCGTGGGATGGGCTGGAAGCCTGTTTGCGGGAGACCGGGGCGGAGTGTTTGAGCCTCGTGGGATACGGCAGCCTGGTGAACGCCGCCTCGGCGGCGATGACGGTGTCTTCTGCTGGCGGGCTCGGCCCGTGGCCCGTGGTTGCCTTTGGTGTCAGACGGGTGTTCAACTACGCGATGGACCCGACGCATTCCCGTTATATGTCGTCCGTTGGACCCGAGGCGCGGGCGCTTTTGAATGTGCGATTGAGCGGCAAGATAGAGCATGCGCTCAATGGCGCGCTGCTGGAGGTTGGATTGGCCGATCTGCCGGCATTGCGAGAGCGGGAAAGCGATTACGACCTGGCTCCAGTTGCCTGCTTGAACTGGGGAGGAGAGGATCGCGAACCGTTCATCGCCTGGATCCTCGTTTGCAGCGAAACCAGCGAGCGAGGAAAACGACGGGTGGATAATGGGTTGCTGCCCAATCACGATTACTACTCGGTCTGCCGCGAGGGCGCGGAATCTTACGGAGCCGAATTTCTGAGCGCCTGGCTGGACTCCACATTTCTGGGAAATGGAGAAACGCCCGTGCGGAGATGGGAGCGAGCGACGCCGGAAATACACTCCCGTGAATCGATAGATTAAATGTCATGATAATGAAATTGATGAACCCGTTTCGGCTACGGCGCTTTGCCGCGATGTTTTTGCTTTTTTTGTGCGCGGGGTCTCTCGCGATGATCGATACGGTCGAAGGCGGATCGACGGCTGTATTCATCGAACGGGGCCGCCCACTGGACCTTGACGCGTCGTCGGGGGGCTGGAAGCGGGTTGATGGTTTTTACGGCGCGAAGGGAACGGGGTCGCGGCTCATCGGCGGGCAAGGCGTGGGTCCCGGCGATTTTCACGTGGTTGCAAGGATTCGGATTGAGGGGCTCAACAACAGCGCCTGCGGATTTGTAATGGGAGACAGTTTCTTCGGCTTTGAAGGCGCGCACGGAAAAGTGTTTCTCACCGGACGCCTGTTTGACGGCGCTCGGGAGCTGCCCATCGGCGATCCCGAGCAATTCATTCAGGATGGCCGTCCTTTCCTGTTTGAGGCGATCCGTCGAGGAGAGCGGATTCGATTTCAGATCGACGGTCGGCTGGTCCATGAACGGACGTTCACTTCGGGGCTGGTGGGGCGAATCGGATTTGCGTCTTCGCGGGCTTCACTGCGGCTCGCCGAGTTTCGCGTCGCCGGGAATTCGAACGAGAGTTTCCTGAAGGTTATTCCCGCGGGAGAGCCGTATCGGATGAAGGAGGTCAAGGGAGTTCACAAGGTCGTTCTGCTTCCTCCCAAAAAGCAAAACCCGCGCAACAGCGAAGGGGATTTTATGGAACTCAAGGACGGCCGGGTGTTGTTTGTGTACACCCATTTCACAGGCGGCGCGAGCGATCACGCCACGGCTCATCTGGCCGCGCGCTATTCGTCCGATGGAGGGCTGAGCTGGACCGCAAAGGATGAAATCATCGTGCGGAATGAAGGCGGATTCAATGTGATGTCCGTGTCGTTGCTGCGACTGACGAACGGGGAGATCGCGCTATTCTACATTCGCAAGAACTCCCATGTGGATTGTCGTCCGTTGGTCCGTTTTTCGCGGGACGAGGGGCGAAGCTGGAGTGAGGCCGTCGAGGTGATCAAGGATCGAATCGGTTATCATGTGCTGAACAACGATCGCGTGATTCAGTTGAAGTCGGGCCGATTGCTGGCGCCGCTGGCGCTGCACCATCGTCCGGAATATGAGAAGCCGGATTGGGATGGCCGCATTCTTTGCTATCTGTCCGACGACAATGGCCGTTCCTGGCGGCGGAACCCGGAGGCCGAATTTCTGGGGCGGCATCCCGATGGCCGACGCATCACGTTTCAGGAACCTGGCGTCGTGGAGCTGAAGGATGGGCGGGTGTTAATGTTTATTCGGACACGGGAGGGAATGCAGTATCAAGCCTGGTCGGTCGACCGCGGTTTGACCTGGTCGAAACCGGAGCCGAGCCCGATCAAGTCGCCGCAGTCGCCAGCGACGATCGAGCGTATCCCGACCACCGGCGATCTGTTGCTGGCGTGGAACGATCACAGCGCCATCCCGGATGAACTGCGGGGCAAGCGAACTCCTTTTAGCCTGGCGATTTCTCGGAATGAGGGAAAGTCCTGGGAGCGGGTCAAAGCGCTGGAAGACGATCCCAATGGTTGGTACTGCTACACCGCCATGGCGTTTATCGGGGATCGTGTGCTGCTTGGCCACTGTGCGGGCGACCGTCGCACGGGAGGATTGAACACGACGCAGATCACGTCCTTCACGATCGACTGGCTCTATCGTTGATGCGGCCTAATTCCCTGAGAGGATGCGCTCGATAACCTGTTCGTGGGTTCGCAACGTCGTCTGGGCCTGTTCCACCTCTGCTGCCACGCCTTCGACTCCTGCGGTAAGCGTCGTGATCTGCTCGGTGAGCGCGGTGATGCGTTGGCTCATTTGTTGCAGATCTTCGTCGATGGTTTGGATCTGTTCGCGTGTCCGGCCGTCGGCGACGGGGCGGGCGAGAGGTGTCTGGGCGGAACCGCCGGAATTCGAGCTTGAGGCGTTCGCGATGTCGACTATGCGGCCGTCGCGTTCGTCCAAGGTGCGAATCATTTGTTCAAGCGTTTTGATCCTGCTTTCCAGGTCGGAGAATTGCTGGGCCGAGACTTCGGGGCGAGTCGAGGCGACGGGGGCGGGATTCTGGCTGCATCCCAACAGCGCCAGCGCCAGCATCGGAGGAAGAATTCTTTTCATGATTTGATTCGGTGTCGGCGATCGGGCTCAGCTTGCTGGAGCCCGATGTCGTGTTGTGGTTGCGGTTGCTCTCAAGGTTAGACGCGCAGGGGGCGAGATTGGTTGCCGGATTCTCCTCCCAGGCTGCCGCTTTGATCGACGTTGAGCATGGTCGCCGCGACGGTTCCCGGGGTTCGCGTCATTTCGCGGCGCTCCATTTCTTGAGGGAGGCGATGAGGGGAGTCATCGGACGATTCTTCATGGCGTCGACTTTTTCCGGTTTTCGAGCGCGGTAGTCGAGCACGGATCCTGGTTCAACGGTCGATTTTGTGTCGGCGTGCGCGAACTCCGGAAGGGAGCGGGGACTTTAGATTTGCGCCGCGAATTGAATCCCCGACATAATGCCGCCTATGCGTTTTCGATTGTTTCTATGGGTTTCTCTCTCGCTGAATATCTTCCTGATCGTCTTGTTGTTGGCTGGACGGCAGCGACAGTCGCGGGAAGGCGATTTGCCCGATCCGTCCGTCAGTCAGACCCCAGCCGATGTGTCTTCAACGGTTCCGAGTGAAGCAGCGAAGTCGGTTTCAGATGTAAAGGTGTCATTCTGGAAGTCTCTCGGAACGGATGATTTCAAGGCGCTGGTTCAACGGTTGCGGGACGCTGAGTTTTCGGAAGAAACCGTTCGGGATATCGCATCAGGAGAGGTGACGCGTTCACTCAAGCTGAAGAAGCTCGGATCGATCGCCCTGCCGGATCTGGCGTGGTGGGAATCTGGGGTCGACCAGGAGTATCGAGGTCTTGTTGAGGTCCAGCAGGTTGCGTTGCGGACCGAGCGGGATCAATTGTTGACGCAGTTGCTTGGCGGGAATTGGGATCGCGGTCGCGCGTTGGATTCTGACCTCCAGCCGGTTTACGGCCCGGAACTGGCCGATGTGGACGCGAAGGCGGCGAAAACCGCGCGCGAAATTGATCTGCAGTTTC
>JBLHKZ010000359.1:0-4931 GCA_047618185.1 Limisphaerales bacterium | reverse complement strand
ACGACAACCATCATTTGCCCGTGGTCGGCGGGCGGGGGGACGGATCGATTGTCGCGTTATATGGCGGAGCGGCTCAAGGAGACCTACGGCAAGTCGTTTATCGTGCAGAACAAGACCGGCGGCGGCGGTGGGATTGGCCACACGACCGGGGCGCGCGCGAAGCCGGACGGCCATACGATCCTGATGGCCACGTTCGAGTTGAGCACGATGCATTGGATGGGCATCTCCAAACTGACCTGGGAGGATTATGACTGGCTGGGCCAACTCAATGCGGATGCCGCCGCAATCATCGTCAAGGCGGACGCCCCCTGGAAGGATATCAAGGAACTTCTGGCGCACATCAAGGCCAACCCCGGCAAGGTGAAGATGTCCGGCACAGCGAAAGGCGGGGCTTGGGATCTGGCGCGCGCGGGCATGATGAACGCGGCGGGCCTGAAGGCGAATTCGATCATCTGGTCGCCGACCAAAGGCTCGGCTCCGGCCCTGGTCGAATTGCTGGGCGGGCACATCGAGGCTGTTTGTTGCAGCGTGCCCGAGGCGGCGCCGCAGATTGAAGCGGGGCAGCTTCGCGTGTTGGCGGTCATGTCGGACGAACGGCTGGCGGACTATCCGGATTACCCGACTTGCCGTGAGGCGGGCGTCGAGTGGACGGCGGTGGGCTGGCGCGGGCTGGCTGTTCCAAAGGACACGCCGAAGCACATCGTGGCGGACCTTCAGCAAAAAATTGCAGCGATCACGGCGTCGGACGAATTCAAGGCGTTCATGAAGAAGAACGGATTTGACGTGACGATTCGAGAGCCCGGGCCATTCGCGGAGTTTCTCAAGGCGCAGGACGCGCAATGGAAGACCGTGATTGAAGCCGCCGGCTACGCGAAGTGATGGACAAGCGGGAGGGCGAACAAGACTTGGATGCCGCCAGTCCGGCGGTGGGCGCATTTTTGATCACGTTGAGTTCGTGTGCGCTGGTTCTTTCCCGTGGAATTGAGCAGTTGGGAATGCCTGACGCCGGGGATCCGGGTTCAAAGGCGTTTCCAATTGGATTGGGTGTCATTTTGTTTGCGGCGGGCGGTTATGAAGTCGGACGTTGGTTCTTGGCGCGAAAGCGAGTCGAAGGCGGGGCTGCGTGGTTTGAGCCGGCTCAGTTCAAAAACGCTACGACCGGAAGACTGGGCCTCATTTCTCTTTCGTTGATTCTCTACGTCTGGTTGTTGGGTCCGTTGGGGTTCGCCAGCGCGACCCTGGTCTTTTGTATCCCGTGGATGAAGCGGCTCGGCTCGCGATGGTGGGTTTCGGCCGTGGTTGCCATCGCTCTCGTCCTCGCGATCGAGATCCTCTTTGATGGCGTGTTTCAGGTGCAGCTTCCGAAAGGGACCACCCCTCTGGCGATCGATCGCTTCATGATGGAATTGTGAGGCTGCCAATGCGGAGATTTCCTAACCACAGATGGACACAGATGGCCACGGATAAGAAAGACATACAGTTGTGCCGTTGCCGCTGTGCTGGCTCCCGAGTTGAGAATGCAGCGCCTCCGATCTGTGTTTATCTGTGTCCATCTGTGGTTGAAAACTCATGGAGGGGATAGGCGCGTTATTTCAGCTGCACGTGATCATTCCCTGGATTCTGGGAATGATCTTTGGTGTCTTTGTCGGCGCGACGCCGGGGCTGACGGCGACAATGGCGGTCGCGCTGATTGTTCCCGTCAGTTATCAGTTCGACGATCCAACCTCGGCGCTGGCGATGATCATCGGCGTCAGTTTTACAGCGATCTTTGCCGGGGATATTCCGGCGACGCATCTGCGGATTCCGGGCACGCCGGCTTCGGCGGCTGCGACGCTGGACGGGCACGAACTGGCGAAGAAGGGCCGCGCGGAGCATGCCTTGCGGCTGGATCTCTATTGCTCGGCGTTTGGAGGTTTGATCGGGGTGTTGGCCTTGATTCTGATTGCGCCTCAGTTGGCGAAGTTCGCTCTCAAGTTCAGCAACTATGAATATTTCTGGCTGGGCGTCACCGGCTTGTGCATCAGCGCGGCTGTCAGCCAGACCGGCGTGCGACTGGGATTGATCGCGGTCTGTCTGGGGCTGGCGCTGTCCACGATCGGCGTGGATCAACAAGGCGCCGAACGGTTCACTTTTGGCAGTCTGGATCTTTACGAGGGCATTCAGTTTATCCCGGCCATGATCGGGCTCTTCGGGATTTCAGAGGTCCTGCGGTATGTGATGCGCAAGCCGGAGGACCGTGGCGGGTCGATTGTCGCGTCGAAAAAGGAATCGCCCATGGCGGCCCTGGCGGCGATTTGGAAGCACAAGTGGACGGCGGTGAAGTCGTCGGTCGTGGGCACGATCATTGGAGCGCTGCCTGGCGCAGGCGCGGATATCGCGGCGTGGGGAGCCTATGGCTTGGCGCAGAAAACCTCAAAGAACGGCAGGCGTTTTGGCACGGGCGTGGAAGAGGGCGTGATCGCGCCGACCAGCGCCAACAACGCGGCGGTGGGCGGGGCGTGGATTCCCGCGCTGGTCTTTGGAGTGCCCGGCGATGCGGTGACGGCGATCGTGCTCGGCGCATTCATCGTCTACGACATCAAGCCGGGGCCGATGATTTTTGAGCAGAGCGGCGAGCAGGTGCGCTCCATTTTCCAAATTGCCTTTCTGACGCAGTTCCTGCTGCTGATCGCCGGCTATCTGGGGATCAAGGTGTTCGGGCTGATGCTCAAGATTCGGCGCAGCTTGGTGATGATCGCCGTGACGGTCTTCTCCGTGGTCGGATCCTACGCAATGCGATCCAGCCTCTTTGATGTTTGGGTGATGCTGGCGTTTGGATTCCTGGGTCTGTTTCTCGAAGCGAAGAAGATTCCGCTGGCTCCGCTGATCCTTGGACTGATTCTTGGCCCGATGGTCGAGGAGAATTTGCGGAATGGCCTGGTCAAAGAGGCCGGAAGCTTTGTTCCGTTTTTTACGCGGCCAATTTGTGTCGCGCTCATCCTGATGCTGGTCGCGGCGTTTTGGGGTAGGCCGTTGATGAAGTGGGTTTCGGGGAAGCGTCAAACCGCGAGGAAGTGAAGGGGCGATTTCCTTCGGGAATCTGGCGCGGTAGGGATCGCGTTCCACCGCGTCCCATTTCGACGCTCTGAAGGAGCGAAGGCGGCTGTCATCGCTCCGGGATACTGAAATGGACTCGAGGCGCTCTCGCCCCACCGGCTTTTACGCTTCCTTCGGACGGGCGACGTTTTGCAGTATTTTAGCCGCCCATAATGCAGCGTGGCTGTGTCTGCTCCTCTCTACGTGAGGCTCACTCAAACATCACAGACCATCGCGGCGTGTCTCAGCGCTTTGACGGGATCGTCCCAGGTCGGGATGAATTCCTGGGCGACGTAGCCTTTGTAACCGGTCTTCACGATCTCCTTCATGATGGGCGGGTAATTGATCTCCTGGGTTTCGTCGAGCTCCGCGCGGCCGGGGCAGCCGGCGGTGTGGTAGTGGCCGATGAGGTCCTTGTATTGGCGGATGCGGGAGATGACGTCGCCGTTCATAATCTGCACGTGGTAGATGTCGAAGAGCAGCTTCATGTTGGGCGAATCGACGCGCTTGATGAGGTCGACGCAGAAATCGACATCGTCGCCGAAGTAGCCGGGGTGGCCCTTCATCGGGTGGGTGTCATCGCGTGAGTTGAGATGCTCCAGGCAGAGATTGATGCCGTGCTTCTCGGCGTAGGGCATGACTTCCTTCCAGACCTCGACGCAATTCTTCGCGCCTTGCTGATGGCTTACTTTGGGGTCGCTCATGCCGGTGAAGGTGATGACGCTGGGGCAGTCGACGCTCTTGGCGAGATCGATGCGGTCGCGCAGGGTCTTGATGCAATACTCACGGTTTTCCGGGCTGACGGGGCCCTTCCTGAATCCGTGGCTGCTGACGAGTGAGATGTTCAGGCCGAGTTCCTTCACGTAGGGATAGGACTTGGAGCTGATGCCCTCCATGGCGACGAGGCCGATGTCTTTGCAGTGGCGCGCGAGTTCCTCGGCGGGCATGGGCTTGAAGCACCAGCCCATGATGGACTGGCGAATGCGGCCGTTCTTGACCTTGAAATCGTCGGGGACCTCAGCGGCTTTGGCGAAGCGCGATGCGCCTAGCAGGGCGGTTCCGGCGAGGGCGGTTGCGGTTCGGGCGATCATCCCGCGGCGGGAGATTCGTGAGGATTGGGATTGGGAGTGAGTGGATGAATTCATGGCGGATTGAGGAGTCGGATTCTCGCGAGCGGAGGGAAGGCGGTCAAGTGGGGCGTGACTTTTAATACGGGGTTAGGGGTGGGTTTCCCCAGGTTCGATTGTCTCGTGTTCTTAATCTTGAATTGCGTCCAAGCTGATCATGGGCGCTTCACCTGAAGTGCGAAAGACGTTGAACCGCAGGCGTTCAAATAAAAACGACTAAACTTTTCACATCCCCTCAATCAGGCTTGCCACATGGCCAAGCCCAAATCGACTGCCGAACCTTCCATTTTATCGCGTGTGCGCCTCCGGCCTCTTCTACCCGAGGAGCCTCCGCGCTTCGACCAACTGCTCCAAGAGCGCCACTATTTGACTGGGGGGCGACTACATCTTCGGCCTCAAAGGTAAAGCCAACGCGCCAACCGCGCCGGGCTGGCGTCGCAAGATGACGGCGGCGGCGGCCATCCAACTCCTGAAGAAAGGAATCTAGAACGCGCGACCAAAGAACGATCTCCCGACAAACTCAAGACCTGAGCCGGCCGCAGTCTGTTGAAAACGCGCCGGATCGGGGGGCCAGAGTCGTGAACGTCGGGGCCGTAGCATTCAACTCGGCGCGCCGAGGCTCCCGACAAGGCTCAAGGCCAGCATCCCCGATGCAACACCACCCCGCAAGCCGGACAGATGAAATGCCCGTGACTTGGTTTTCGATCTGATTGAATAAACCCTTGCGCC
>JBLHKZ010000358.1:0-4937 GCA_047618185.1 Limisphaerales bacterium | reverse complement strand
TCGTCGCGAACTCCGGCCAATCCCCCGTATTGCGCCAACATCAGCTCGTGAATCCCAAGCGCGTCGTCCCGCTCCAACCAAACGGGCTCGCTCATTTTGCAAGTTCGTCGAGCGCGTTGCGATAACGCCGACTCAGGGCTTCGGCGACCTTCATCTTCTCGGCGAAGTTCGGGTTCTTGGACGTGACTCGAAATCCATCCGGTGTTTCGGTGAGATAGAGATCGTCGCCTTCGACCGCGTTCAAGCGGGCGAGCGCTTCCTTGGGCAGAACGACGCCGACCGAGTTTCCAATTTTTCGAAGTTTGAGTTCCAGCGCCATGATAGCTTCTTTTTTTGTGTTGATACGGATGTAATAACACTCAAATACAGGCTGCCGTCAAGTCGGTGTGTGAGATCGCGAGAAGAATGGCTAAACAAACACCAACACGACCGCTGCGCTGAGGAACAACGCTCCGACCAAACGTCCGCGCATCACGCTGGCGCCGAGATGCTGTTCGCGGTTGGCGAACCAGTGGCCGACAGCCCAGACGATGATCACGCTCCAGAGTCCGCGGGTCGTGTAGACGACATTCATCGCCGTGGCGTCCCCAAATTTGGCGAGCGCGGAGATCAGGATGATCGCCTGCAATCCCATAAGGGTCGATCCGAGCAACAGCGGGCGTCGGGCCTTGCGAGGAATTTCCTTCAACGGCGCGTGAAATAGGGGGACGAACACGAAGGAATACACGGCGGCGAACAGGAGCATGATTGGAAGAAATCTTCCCAATCCCCAGGCGGGCGACCATTTCGTCACGAGCACGTCGAAGGACGCATAACAGGCTGCGGCGAGGAGCGAGAGAAGGATGGTGCGACCGAGCGCGCTGTGATTGCCTTTGCCGGCATTGCGGTTCAGAAAAGCGATGCCGACAAAGCTGAGCATCGCCGCGAGCCAAAGTTGCCAGCGGACGGTCTCCCCCATGAAGGCGACCGTGAAGACGGCGACGAGAATGACTTTGACTCCCATGACCGGCGTGGCGACTGAGACATCACCCTTGTCCAACGCGAGGAAAGTGAACAGTTGGCCGGCGACGAAGAGCAGGGCCACGACGGCCGGCTGATAGAATTCCGACGCGCCGGGAATCGTTCCGCCGAAGGGCAGCAACGCCAGAAAAATGATCGCGGTGATCCAGTTGCAGACGAAGCTCGTGCGCCAGGGGCCGACTCCGCCGTCCGCCGATTGTTTGACGAACATGGCGGCAACGACATAGAGCAGGCTGCTCAGAAGTGGCCAAAGGAGATGCACCGGCGCGTTGTAGCGGTGTCTCGCGCAAATCGCCAGCTTGTCCTTGGCATTTCCGCGCGACGCGCCGGGAGTCATTGAACTGAGGTCTTCCCGCGTCCGGCGTTTGCCTGTATTTCAACCGAATGAAATGGCATTCTCTTCTGACCTCCGTCGCCCTTGGGGTCGTGGGAATCCACGCCGCCGAGGTGATTCCGCCGACGCCGGACATGCTGACTGAGGATCGGTGAACCTATGATTGCGCTGCAGGCCATTGAATTTGGGGCGGTGGTGGCCTTTGCCATCTACGGCATTTTGCTCGCCTCGCGAAAGCAGATGGATTTTGTCGGACTGTTCGCCGTGGCGTCGGCGGTGGCGTTTGGCGGCGGCACGATTCGCGATCTGTGCCTGGATCGCACGCCCTTGTTCTGGATCGAAAACAGCTACTACACGATCGTCGTGTTTGGGTTGGCGCTGATCGGCGCACTGGCTCCCCAGTTGATGCTTCGGCTCGAAAAATATCTGGCTCTGCCCGACGCGCTCGGTCTTGGGCTGTTTACCGTTGTCGGCACGGGCTACGCATTGGAGTTGGGGACGCCGCTGTTCGTTTCAGCATTAATTGGCGTCATGACGGGCGCGTTTGGCGGAGTGATCGCGGACGTCATCTGCAATGAATTGCCTTCGATCTTTCGGCCTGCGCCGCTTTATGCGTCGTGTTCTTTCGCCGGGGCCTGGGTCTATATCGCGGGTGTGGAATGGGGTTGGGAGCCCTCGCTCACGCTGGCCTTGAGTCTCGGGACAGTTGTCTTTTTTCGCCTCGCCTCAATTAAATGGAACTGGCGTTTGCCCTCGGTCAATCATCCGGGAAACGATTGAATCGAAGGGCTTTGGCGACGATGACCGGGGAATGTGTTGTGGCGCGCAGCCGCACACCATGTCGATCGCCCCGGGCAGGACGGTCATTCATCGGCACACTGCCGAGCTCGATGAGAGCAAGTTGCGAGGCGCAGTCGTCAAATTCGTGCGAGCGAAGTGGCTCAAATAGCCGGTTTAATAGTTTTTTGATCTGAGTGTCCGGTCCGTCATTGCATGTTGAGATAGCCCGTTTTGGGCAGCTTTGCGCCTTGCCACTTTACTTTGGAACGGTTGTCCCATATGGTCGGCGAGCTCGTGTGCGTTGAGGCTGGCCGCGCGTGAGAAGCAGTTGACGGCTAAAAAGAATCCCGCCATTTCCCTGATGCATGAAGACTGGTAAAGAACTGATAGTAGCGACAAAGCAGTATGCAGTGGACAACCCCGCGAAGAGTTGGCGTCTTTTCCTTACTTCGTTGGTTCTCTATGCGTTGGCCCTGACGGGGACGATCTTGGACATCCCCATCGCGGGTCAGATTGCGTGCAGTATTCTGGCCGGATTACTGATGGTGCGGGTTTTCGTGATCTACCACGATTACGAGCATCGAGCGATTTTGCAGGGTTCTAAATTAGCCCGGGAGTTCATGACCTTTTGCGGGATGTATTGTCTGGCGGCGCCAAGTGTTTGGAGAAGCTCCCACGATTACCATCACCACCATAATTCGAAGTTGCGGACGGCGCATATCGGGTCTTTTCCGATCATGACAAAAGAGGCGTACGAACAGTGTTCGCGAAGCGATCGCATGAAGTATCTCTTCGCCCGGCATCCGCTTACGATCTTGTTTGGCTACTTCTTTATCTTCTTTCTCGGGATGTGCGTGTTTCCGTTCTTTCGAAACCCTAAGCGGCACTTTGACTGTGGCGTGTCATTGTTTATGCATCTCGGAGTCGGCTTCGCGTTGACCTACTACGTTGGTTGGCAGGGACTGGTTCTTTTTCTTCTGGTTCCGCACTTCATCGGTTCCATGCTCGGTTCGTACCTTTTCTATGCGCAGCATAATTTCCCGGCGGCCTCGCATCAGGACAAGGTCGGATGGACCTACGAGGGGGCGGCGATGGAATCTTCCAGCTTTATGAAAATGAATCCGCTGATGAGTTGGTTTACGGCCAACATCGGCTACCACCACATTCATCACCTGAATGCCCGGATTCCGTTTTATCGGCTGCCAGAGGTCATGGAGAAGATGCCTGAGGTTGGAGAGCCCAGGACGACTTCACTGAATCCGCTTGAGGTCTACCGTTGCCTTCGATTGAAGGTCTGGGACACCGAGCAGGAGAAAATGGTTCGCCTGAACTGAGCCGGATCTTCCGGATCGATCATCCCCGCTTGCGAAACAGCATAATCTCGTTGCCTTCCGTGTCGACGCACATGGCGAGATGGGGAGGTTCGCCATTTTCCGGCTGGGGATCATTGGTCAACTGACCGCCCGCGGCGACGACTTCCTTTGCGCCCTCCACGACATCGGCCACCTGAAAGCTCATTCCCGTCCAGGTTCGCTTGCCCTCTCCGCCGCCGTGAATGCCGATGATCGCCCCGGCCACGGAGACCTCGCTGATGACTTCATTCTGTTTCAGAACTTCGGCCCCGAACAAGTCCCGGTAAAACCCGATCGCTCTGTCCACATTGGCCGCCCAGATGATGTATTTGACTCGTTCGACGCGCATCTGCCGAAGGTGGCATGGCCAAAGCCAACGGGCGAGGGGAATTCGTAAATTTGTAAATTCCACGATCCGCGAAACGCCCGATTGAAACTGGGCTGCGAGACTGTTAGAACCTTCGCCCCATGGGAAAACAATGGCTGCATTCGAAGCGCGCGGTCGCTTCAACGAAAAAGACACAAGCGGTGACGAAGCTGGTTCGCGAGATCATGGTCGCCATCAAGACGGGCGGCGCCGATCCCGACATGAACGCGCGGCTCTGCGCCGCCTGCGAGAAGGCGCGCAAGAATAACGTTTCCAGAGACGTGATCGACCGCGCGCTCAAGAAAGGCGCGGGCGATGACAAGACGACGATGGATCACATCGTGTTTGAAGGCTATGCGCCGCACAAAGTGCCATTGATCGTCGAAGTAATGACGGACAATTCAAACCGAACGACGCCAGAGATTCGCGTGCTCTTCCGTGCGGGGCAACTGGGCACGGCGGGGAGCAATAAGTTCCTCTTCGATCACGTGGGCCTGGTCGAGGCGTATCGTCCGGCGGGCGAGATCGATCTGGAGGAGGCGGCGATTGAAGCCGAGGCCAACGAAGTGGAGCCGCTGTCGGCCGAGCAGAACGACGACATTCCCGAGGATGCGCTGGGCGCGCGTTTTCTCACGGAGCGGACCGGGATTCACGCGGTGTCCCAGCGACTTTCTGCGATGGGCTGGAGCATCGTCACCAGTGAGATGGGCTATTTGCCGAAGAACTTTCCCGAACTGACGGACGAGCAGTTGGAAGCGGCGGGGGAATTCCTCCAGGCGCTCGACGATCACGACGACGTGCACCGCGTCTGGGCGGCGGTGAAATAGTCAAAAGGCGCCCCTGGTCCGAGGCGGTTCGACTACACGGACGTCTCCTTCAAACCCCACAGGCCGTCGAGGCTCTTCATATTCCACTTGAGCTGATCCTGCTTGAGCCCCTCATCGTCGAGTTGCGCGTCGTAGTTGGCGTATTGATCCCGCTCGCCCTTGAATTCGTACATGGGCACGCCCCAGCCGCAGGAGTCACAGATGCGCTCGATGGATAGCTTGATAATGGCGCGGGCCATTCGCGAATCCGGGAACTT
>JBLHKZ010000357.1:0-4937 GCA_047618185.1 Limisphaerales bacterium | reverse complement strand
CCAAACAATTGAACGCCCTTCACCGACATGAAACTCCAAACCCGCCTCATCGTCCTGACCGCCCTGCTGGCCTTCGGCTCCGCCTCAGCCGCCGACCGGCCCAACATTCTCTGGCTTTTCGCCGAAGACACTTCGCCCTGGATGGGCTGCTACGGCGATCCGATCAACAAGGGCAAAACGCCCAACATCGATTCCCTCGCCGAACGTGGCGTGTTGTTCAAGCGCGCCTACGTGCCGGCGCCGGTTTGTTCGGCCTGCCGCTCGGCCTTGATGGGCGGGCAGAATCAGATTCGCTTCAACGCGCACGAACACCGTTCCTCCCGCGGCCCCGCCAAACTCTATCTGCCCAAGGGCCTGAAACTCCTGCCGCAACTGATGAAGGAAAGCGGCTACTTCACCTTCAATCTCGGCAAGGAAGACTACAACTTCGTCTGGGATCAGAAAGCCACTTACTCGCTACAGAACAAGAGGCGCAACAACATCCCCTGGGAAACTCTGCAGGCAAATCAACCCTTCTTCGGCCAGATTCAAACCGCCGGCGGCAAGAACCGGACGACCACCTTTCCCGCCAATCGTAAAGTCGATCCCGCCACGGTCACCGTGCCGCCCGATTACCCGCAAAATCAAATCTATCGCGAAGTCGTCGCCCAACATTACGACGCGATTCGGAAGGACGACGATTTCATTGGCGAGGCGCTGGCGGGCTTGAAGGAAGCCGGACTCGCCGACAACACCATCGTGGTCTACTTCGGAGACCACGGCGCGAATCATCTCGTCCGACATAAGCAAATGCCGACCGAGGGCGGATTGCATGTGCCCTTCATCATCGCCGGTCCAGCCCCTCACATCCCCGGCAAAACCGTCCGCAACGATCTGGTCAATCTCCTCGACCTGTCGGCCACGACCCTGGCCTGGGGCGGCGTCAAGCAGCCTGACTGGTATGAAGGCCAGGACCTCTTCGACAAGGACTCGACGCCGCGCGCCTTCATCGCCTCGGCCAAGGATCGACTCGACCACACCATCGACCGCGTGCGCACCATCCGCACGCACCGCTATCGCTACACCCGCAACTACAAGACGGATCGCATTTTTCTCCAGCCGCAATACCGGGACAAACAGCCTTACGTGAAGAATCTTCGCGAGCTTTATGCGAGTGGCAAACTGTCGCCGAAGTTGACCGAGATCTACTTTGGCGAACGCCCGGCCGAGGAATTTCACGACTTGAAGAACGATCCCAGCCAGCTGAACAACCTGATCGCCGATCCAAAACTAACCAAGAGCGTCGAACGCCACCGCAAGCTCCTCGCGCAATGGTTGGCCAAGGGTGACGCCGGCGAAGGCGAGGAGTCGAACGAGGAACTCGCCTTCCAGGGCGGCGATCAAAAGTGGGGCCGCGCGGTCAACCCCGAGTACGAAGTCGTACGCAAGGACAGCGACGGGGACGGACTGTCTGACGCCTGGGAAACGATCAACGATCGCGATCCCGCCGATGGCAGACTGCTGTTCACCTTCGATTGTGGAGGCTGGCAGACCGAGGGATGGAAAGCCGTCTCCGGCGATCTCGGGAATATCGCGGGCCGTCAGGGTTTTCTTGATTTCTATCTGCCGAATGGAAAGGGCGCGATCGTCCGCGAAGGTCTGAAGCTCAACGCCTCGAAGAACCAGGGCGAACTCGTAATCACGTTGAGAACGTCCTCACCCACAACCGTCTCGCTCGCCGCCACTGGGAAAACAAAAGGCAATACATCGCTCGGCGTCAAAAAAAGCGTCAGCTCGGACGACTTCACGAAACTTATGTTTCCGCTGTCCGACCAACCCGCCTGGAACGGCGTCATCCGGACGATCCAACTGCGCTTCGACGCCAACCCAAGAACGCTGATCGAGATCGATTCCATCACCCTCAAATAGTTCGAACGTCCAATGAACACTCCCCCCTCCACCGTGATCCGACATCTGCCGACATTCTTCGTCCTTCTGCTCGCAACGTCATCCTTTGGCCAGAACGCGAAGAAGCAATTCGCCGAACCCGATCCGCAGGTCATAGCCGCGCAGCAGGGGGTGAGCATTTCCCTCGTCGCCGAGCATCCGACGCTGGCGACACCGACCGGGATCGACGTGGATGAGCAAGGCCGCGTCTGGCTGGTGTCCTGCCATACCCACGTGCCTCCCAAAGATTACGCGGGACCGAAATTCGACGAGATCCTGATCTTCGATAAAAAGGGAAATCGCAGCGTCTTCTACAACGCCACCCACCACACCATGGATCTCGAGCTTGGCGAAAACGGCTGGGTCTACCTCGCCGAACGGGATCGAATATTTCGCATCAAGGACAGCGACGGCGATGGCAAGGGAGACGTCGAGGAGAACCTCGTCGTCATGACCTCGGAGGAGACTTACCCGCATAATGGGCTATCCGGTCTGGGCTGGCATCCCAACGGCGATCTCTACTTTGCACTGGGCGAAAACTTCGCCAAACCGTGGTCCTTGAAAGGGACCGACGAAGCGACACTCTCCGGCAACGACAAAGGCGGCGTGTTCCACTGCGGGCCGGACGGAACGAAACTCCACCGCATGGCGCGCGGCATGTGGAATCCCTTCGGCCTCTGTGTGCGTTCCGACGGCGAAGTATTCGTGACCGACAACGATCCCGGCGAACGCCCGCCCTGCCGCCTGCTGCATGTCGTCGAAGGCGGCGACTACGGCTACCGACGCATCTACGGCGGCGAAGCCCATCACCCCTTCGTCTGTTGGAACGGCGAATTGCGCGGCTCCCTGCCTATGACCCAACCCACCGGCGAGGCTCCTTGCGGGGTTGTTCCCCTGGGACGCGGCCTACTTGTCCCATCCTGGAGCGATCATCGCATCGACTTTTTTCCGCTGAACGCCAAAGGAGCCAGCTTCAGCGCCGAGCGCATCACGCTCGTTCAAGGCGGCCGATTCTTCCGGCCAACGTGCATAGCCGCCGACAAATCCCTGCCGGCGAATTCACGAACGCGAACGTGGTATCTCACCGACTGGGTGGATGGACGTTATCCGGTGCACGGTTACGGACGCCTATGGCGATTGGATGTGGATCTCGACAAAGCAAGTTGGGTTGGTCCGCTCGACCTTCTCCCTCCCAACAAGGCCGCGCTGCTCGCAAAACGCCTTCGCGACAAAGGCGCGACATTTGAATTGGCAGAAACGCTTAGCCTCTCCCGAAACGACGATCCCTTCATTGCCAACGCCGCTCTACTTCGCCTGTCATGGCAGGCCGCCGCATGGAAGCCCAACGACCTGCGTCAATGGACCGACGTCGATCGCATCAGCGGCGTTTTGGCGCTGAAACTCGCGAAGGCCCCTCCCGAGCAATGGGTCGCGCAACTTCTCGCCGATCCGAATCCCCACGTTCAATTCGAAACGCTCCGCTGGATTTCAGATCAACGACTGACCTCATTCCTCCCGAATGTTGAAACGTTCCTCAAACGCAGTGATTTAGACTTTCAACTGTTCGAGTCCGCGATTGCCACAAAAAACACCCTGTCGGGCAAGCCGGAGAAAGGCGTGCGCGACACCGAATTGCTCCTGGCCCGAGTGCAGGACAAGGCGAATTCACCTCGCCTGCGGGCCTTCGCCCTGCGCCTGCTGCCAGGCAAAGCCAGTCGCGCCGCGACATCCGCATCCGGAAGCGTTCTAAAATTTCCGAAACAACTTTCCCTTGAAGCGTTTCAGGAACTACTGGCGGTCAATGATCCGCAGCTAACGCTCGAAACCGTGCGTGCGTTGGCTGGCGACCCTGCGCTCGGCAGGACGATGTTGATCGACATCGCCTCGGACACGACCCGCCCCGCAATCCTACGCGCCGAGGCCATCGCGGGACTCGCCGGAATCGCAGGCCCGCAACTGGACTTATTAATCGAATTCACGGGAAACGACAGTCAAGCCATTCGCGAGGAAGCGCTGCGTGCCTTGCGAAACCAGAACCTGAGTAAATCCCATCTCGCGACTCTCCGCTTAAACACAAATCGCTTTCCCAACTCGCGCGCTTCATTCAACGCTCTGCTCAATCCCGCGTCTCTGGCCGAGGGGCGCCCGAGTCCGGAAGACATCAACGCCTGGAGCCAACGTTTAACAAACGTCCCGGGCCGGCCCGATCCGGAGAATGGACGGAGAATTTTCCACCATTCCTCAGTCGCCTTGTGCGCCCGTTGCCATCGGCATTCCGGACGCGGAAACATTGTGGGTCCGGACCTCAGCGCGGTCAGCGCGCGCAACGACCGCCGCTGGCTCCTCGAATCGATCCTCCAGCCGAATCGGGAGATCGCGCCCGAGTATCTTCCGCGAGCCGTCACTCTGAATGATGGGACGGTGGCCACCGGTATTCGCCTCCGCTCCTGGACCCGCGAACAATTGCGCGACGCCAACGGACACACCCTGACCTTCGACACCAAAGACGTCGCCTCGATCCAGGAACTCACCACCTCCTTCATGCCTGCCGGACTCGTTCATTCCCTGACCGACCGGGAACTGCGCGATCTGATCGCCTTTCTGGAACTGCCGCAATAGGCAACCAACCTAATGAACGAACCCATTGCCTACCTCAAAGGAGAATTCATTCCGCAGTCGGAAGCCAAGCTGCCGGTTTATGACGCCGGCGTCGTGCTGGGAGCCACGGTCACCGAAATGATCCGAACGTTTGCGGGGCAACCCTACAAACTGGAGGAGCATGTCGCCCGACTCTTCCGGTCCATGCGCTACGCCCGCTTTGACACGGAAATGACACCGGAGGCCATGCTCGCCGCCGCGCTCAAGGTCATCGAGAACAACAAGACGAAGCTGCCGCCAGGCAAGGAACTGGGCATCGTCCTGTTCGTGACCGCGGGCGAATTCTCCATCTACGCGGGATCGGCCGGCCACGGCGACAAGATGATTCCAACCGTCTGCATTCACACGTTTCC
>JBLHKZ010000356.1:0-4944 GCA_047618185.1 Limisphaerales bacterium | reverse complement strand
GTAGGAGCATTCAGGAAACATGGCCATGAATTCTTTCGCCGCCGCTACACTCGGCGCATTCGATTCTCTTATCGACGCCGCCGATGCCGGCGTGCTAATTCGACGCCATGTCCCGATCCGACGCCTCCGAGATTCGCGCGCAATAGCGTTCCTTCGCGGATCCCGGCATCGCCAGACATGCCGAAGGATTCTTTAAGACCGCCAAAGGCGAATATGGCGCGGGCGGCCAATTCCATGGCGTGCGCATGCCGAACGTCCGCAAGGTCGGCGACGACGGGGCTATTTCCAACCGGCTTCAAGGCAGGTCTTCGCCTCGTCAGAACCAGCACAATGCGGTTGACCGGGGACCCAAGTCTTGGTTCGGTCCTGTGGCTCCGACACCGCCTATTGAACCGCCATGCACGCCCTTCTCGCCCTCACGCCCATCCTCGCGATTTTCTTTTTTCTGGTCGCGCTTCGCTGGCCGGCCAAACGCGCGATGCCCGTCGCTTTCGCGTTGACGGTTCTCATCGCCTTTTTCCTTTGGCAAATGCCGGCCAGTCAAATTGCCGCCGCCACGGCGAAGGGCTGGATTACTTGCGCCACGCTGCTCTACATCATTTTCGGCGCGATCCTCCTGCTCAACACGCTCAAGGAATCCGGCGCGGTTTCCGCGATTCGTCAGGGCCTGCTGGACATCACGCCGGACCGACGGATTCAGGCGATCCTGGTGGCCTGGTGCTTCGGGGCGTTCATCGAAGGAGCCGCAGGATTCGGCACCCCCGCTGCGATCGCCGCTCCCTTGCTCCTGACGATCGGCTTTCCCGCCATGGCCGCGGTGATGGTCTGCCTGATCATTCAAAGCACGCCAGTTTCATTCGGCGCCGTCGGCACGCCCATTCTCTTCGGCGTGAACAGCGGACTGGGCGGCAAAACAGACGTCATCGCTGACGCGCTCTCGCAGGGCATGACGTATGAGGAATACATCTACGCCGTCGGAGCCAATGTCGGGGTGATTCACGGCATCATTGGCATTCTGATTCCCCTGTTCATGGTTTGCGCGTTGACCCGCTTCTACGGAGCCAACAAATCATGGAAGGAAGGTCTAAAAGCCTGGAAGTTCGCGATCCTGGCCGGTCTCGCGTTCACTATTCCCTACGCGCTCACCGCCATTTTTCTGGGGCCGGAATTCCCTTCGCTCATCGGCAGCATGATCGGGCTTTCCATCTGCGTCACCGCCGCCCGGAAGGGATTCCTCATGCCGAAGGAAACCTGGGACTTTCAGGAGAGAGATCAATGGCCTGGCGATTGGATGGGTTCCTTCAAAGGCGATACGCACAACGCATCCGCGAAAATGTCGCTGCTTCGAGCATGGTCGCCCTATGTTCTCGTGGCTCTATTCCTGGTCCTGACCCGGCTAAAGGCTCTGCCCATAAAGGCCTGGCTGACCGGCCCCGCAGTCACCGGAGAATGGACGCTCTTCGGAACGGAGATCAGCGTCAAGGTGCAGCCGCTCTATCTGCCGGGAACGATCTTCCTGGCGGTCGTCTTTTGCGCCTACTTTATTCAGCGAATGAAACCGGACGCGCTACAGCGAGCCGTCAGCAGCTCCGCAAGAACGATTTGGGGCGCTGCCGCCGCATTGGCTTTCGCCGTGCCGCTCGCTCAGATTTTTATCGATTCCGACGTCAACGCCGCCGATTTAAGCAGCATGCCGATCGAGCTCGCCGACGCCGTGTCCGCCGTCGCCGGCGGCGCCTGGCCATTCTTCGCGCCGTTGATCGGGGCGCTCGGCGCCTTTTTTGCCGGCAGCAATACCATCAGCAACATGACCTTTTCGTATTTCCAATTTGGCGTGGCGCAAAACATCGGCGTCCCGACCATCATCGTGGTCGCGCTTCAGGCCGTCGGTGGCGCGGCCGGGAACATGATCTGCGTCCACAATATCGTCGCTGCCTCGGCCACGGTCGGCCTGCAGGGCAAGGAAGGAACGTTGATTCGCAGCGTTGCTGTGCCGCTTATCTATTATGTTGTCTTTGCCGGAACGATCGGACTCATTATGATCTACCTTCTCGGCGGAAACTGAGCGTCTTCAACTCGCCCGTCGGATTTCACTCGGGATAATTCAGCAACTTAAGAAAACATGGTTCATACAGGCATCGGATACGACGTCCATCAATTGGCCGAAGGCCGCAAACTTATCATCGGCGGCGTCGAGATCCCGCACGACCGCGGCCTCGACGGCCATTCCGACGCCGACGTGCTGATGCACGCCATCTGCGACGCCGTGCTCGGCGCGCTGGGCAAGGGCGATATCGGCCAGTTCTTTCCCAATGACGACCCTCGCTGGAAAGACGCTCCCAGTCGCGTGTTCCTGGAAGAAGCCGCTCGACAAGCCAAGCTCGAGAATGCGCGCATCATCAATATCGACGCCTCCCTCATCGCCGAGGAGCCCAAGCTCATGCCGCACGCGGCCGCAATGAAGGAAAACATCGCATCCGCCCTCGGCATTCCGGTCGCCAAGATCGGCGTCAAAGCAACGACCAACGAAACGATGGGATTCGTGGGTCGCGGCGAAGGCATCGCCGCCATGGCCGTGGCGGCCGTGGATCGCCCCGAGTGATATGGCGAAAAAAGGCGAAATCAGCTGGAAGGGCCGAAACGAGGATGGGGACCGCCGCGAAGTCTACGCAAAACATAAGGGCAATCGCTGGTCCTTTTTCGTTCGCGAGAAACGAAACGATCAGTGGAAAACGTTGGAAGACCCGCCTTTGGATGATTGGCTGGAACTGCTCGACGGCGTTCAACGGAGAATTCAGCGTCAATTGGTTCGCCCGGAGGAGGAGGAACGCGTCAAGAAAACCATTCGCAAGCGTCACCCGAACGCAGACATTTAGCGTCGGCTTTCCCCGCCGGTTAAAGATTAAAACGGTAAGTTTTTTTGCCGAATTACGCCCCCAAAGCTTGAATAGTTGCCCGGCAAAGTTTATCCAACAGGGCTGTCGGTAAAGAACTCCGGCGCTGTATTTCTAAAAACCAATTTTATGCGCACCCTAATTCTAGTGGTTGATGACGAAGCGGACATTCGCGCCCTCTTGCGAATTATCCTCACCAAGGCCGGATTCGACGTTCTCGAGGCCGCAGACGGCGCCGAGCTTTCAGCCGCGCTCAACGGCCCTCAACCCGATCTCACCCTCCTCGATCTCGACCTGCCCGACTCAGACGGCCTCACCCTGCTGCCGCAAATTAAGAAAGCCTGGCCGGACACCGAAGTCGTCATGCTCACGGGCCACGGCAGCCTCGACACCGCCGTGCAGGCGATCAAGCTCGGCGCCTACGATTTCCAGCAAAAACCCTTCGATCCCAAAACGCTGCTGGTCTCGCTCGAACGGGCCCTCGATCACAAAAAACTCAAGGAAGAAGCCAGCTCCCTGCGCAAGGCTCTCACCCACATGACCAGCGGCGCTTCACCGACCTTTCGCAGCGCGATCATGAAGGAGCTACTGCGCAAGGTGGAGAAAGTGGCCCCGACCGATGTCTCCGTGCTTATTACAGGCGAAAGCGGAACCGGCAAGGAAGTCATCGCGGACATGATTCACACGCTCAGTCCGCGCAATCAGGGCCCCCTGGTCAAAATCAATTGCGCCGCCCTTCCCCACGACCAGATCGAGGCCGAGTTGTTCGGCTCCATCGTCAAGGACGAGGACGGCCATGAACAGACGGACCGTGAAGGCCTCTTCCGCAAGGCCGCCGGCGGCACGCTTGTGCTCGATCAGATCACCGAGATGCCGGTCGACACGCAAAGCAAATTGCTGCGCGTCCTTCAGGAAAAACACGTTATTCCAGTCGGCGGTGAAACGCCCTACCAGACGGATTGCCGAATCATCTCCATCACCAATCGCGACGCTCAGTCCGCGATTTCAGTGGGAAAGCTGCGCGAGGATCTCTTCTACCGCGTCAATGAGTTCTCCGTTGAAATCCCGCCGCTGCGCAATCGCCGCGAAGACGTTCTCGCCCTGGCAGACGAATTTTTAAAACGCTACTCCGCCCAGGCCAACAATCCGCTCAAAGGCTTCACGGACTCGGCGCAAAATCGCATCCGGTCATTCGACTGGCCCGGCAACGTCCGCCAGCTGCAAAACGTGATTCAGCAGGCCGTGCTCATGTGTGACTCCAACCAATTGACTGAGGGCGATCTAATTATCTCCGATGAATCAACGCCCGAGGAGGCTTTTTCTGAGAAGCTCACGCTCATGCAGGGGGTCGAGCGCAACACCATCAACCAAATGCTCAAGGAGACTGGGGGCAACAAGCTCGAAGCCGCCAAGCGCCTCGGCATCGGACGGCAGACGCTTTACAACAAGATCAAGTCGTATCAGATCGAGGCCTGAGCCTATCAGGCCTTCGCCTGCCGCTTCACGCGCTCCAACGCGCCTCGTAACCTCCCGTTGCTGACAAGAATCTCGTAAGTGTGCTCTCCCGGAATAGGACGACTCCAGAATTCCCCGCCCGCGCATTCGATGATCAAGCCTCCCGCAGCAATATCCCAAAGCCGAATCCCCGGCTCCAGGTAGGCGTCAAGCCGACCCGTCGCCACGTAGGTCATGGACAAGGCCGCGGCGCCCAGAAGGCGTATCTTGCGGACTTTGTGAATCAGCAGGTTGAACACCGGCAGCATGGCGTTCAACGTCGAGGCGTATTTCGCGAAACCCATCGCCACGATCGACTGGTCAAGTCGGCCCCGCGAGCTCACTGAAATCTTTCGCCCGTTCAAGCGCGCCGTCTGTCCTCGAACAGCGGTCCAAAGCTCGTCCTGAAACGGATCGTAAATCACGCCCGCGACCGTCTCGTAATTCAGATCGGGATATTCGCGGGCAAGCCTGGGTTTCCTCGGGTGAATCCTCCGCTGCAGCGCAATCGAAACGCAGGCATGCGGAAGTCCATAAGCGAAATTGACCGTGCCAT
>JBLHKZ010000355.1:0-4961 GCA_047618185.1 Limisphaerales bacterium | reverse complement strand
GCGAACAAGGACGCTCAAGGCCGGAAATAAACAGGTCGTAAACGGGTCGCACTTTTGACACTTTGGGAACGGGGCAATCCGGAGGTCGCGATTGCCAGGCGGCTGCGATCGGAGAGCACGATGACAGCGGGTATGAACCGGGAAATGGGCCCGTCGAATGGAATCGAACGCGGCGATACGCGAGATGAAGAATCAATAGCGACCAGTCGCTTCCATCGGCTGAAGAAACGCAGTTCTACCGCGCGCACACTTGAGACAGTTCTTGATTGGGCGTCTTCCTGACTACGGCGTCCCCTCCTCAACGGCGCAAGCTTGTCCCACGCTTTCCGAAATGCCGTCGGACGATTTGCATTTTCTTCCCCTGCCCGCTTGCTCCATCATGCGCGCCGCATATGGATCAGGAAATCAAAGACACGCATCAGAAAGCCTTCGAGATCAACGAGGATCCGCAGCGCTATGGCACCTTCGCCGAGATCGGAGCCGGGCAGGAGGTCGCGCGCTGGTTTTTTCGAGTCGGAGGCGCCTCTCAGACCATCGCCAAGTCCATGTCAGCCTACGACATGACCATGAGCGACGCGATCTACGGCAAGACGCAGCGTTACGTAAGCCGCGCGCGCCTTTCGGACATGCTCGATCACGAGTGGAGTCTGCTACTGGAACGGCTGGGGCCCATTCGCGGCGACTCCACCTGTTTTTTCGCCTTCGCCAACACCGTCGCCGCGAAAAGCTTGGGCCGCAAAGGCGAGAATCACGGTTGGCTGGGCATCCGATTTCTGACCGAGCCCAAGGCCGAGCCGAGCCAGATCATCATTCACGTTCGGCTGTTGGACTATCGCAACCTCGATCAGCAGGAAGCCCTCGGCATCATCGGTGTCAATCTCATCCACGGCGCTTATTGCCTGCACGACCAGCCCGTCGCGCTGATTCGCTCGTTGCTCGATTCCCTCAACCGGAAACGCGTTGAGGTGGACATGATCAAATTTACCGGCCCGGCCTTCGAAGGCGTCGACAATCGCCTGATGGCGCTGACGCTGGTGGAACACCGACTGACCGACGCGACGATGTTTACGGCCGAAGGCGAAGTCGTGCAGCCGGGCGAGGCGCTGTATGAGAAACCGATCCTTGTCGAACGCGGCAGCTTTCGGCCGGTGACGCGAACGACGCTCGAGATGCTGGAATGCGCGCAGGCGCAATTCGTCCAGGAGCCGCAGGTTCAAGACAAACAGGTCGTCGTTCTGATGGAGATGACCCTCAAGAATCTGCTCGAGGGCGATCACATCGATCACAAGGATTTTCTGGATCGCGTGGACCTGCTGGGAGCCCTGGGCAAGAACGTGCTGATTTCCAACTACGCCGAATTCCATCGTCTGGCCGGCTATCTCTTTCGCTATACCAAGGAAAAGGTCGGCCTCGTCATGGGCATTCCAACACTCAAGGAAATCTTTCAGGAGAAATACTACACGGACCTGGACGGGGGCATTCTCGAATCGTTCGGAAGGCTCTTCAAGAACGACCTCAAACTCTACGTACTGCCTCTCAGGGAATCCGCGAACGGCGCCTTGATCACGGCGGAGAATCTCTGCGTCGAGCCCCATCTCCGCCATTTGTATTCCCATCTGATGGAGAACTGCTTCATCGAGCCGCTCCGCGGATTCGACGAAGCCAACCTGTCCACCTTCAGTCGCGACGCTCTCGCCAAAATCCGCGCGGGCGATTCCGAATGGGAACAAATGGTCCCCGAGAAAATCGCGGCGCTGATCAAGGAGCGCGGTCTGTTTGGGTGCGCGACGCCCGCGTAGGAATGGCTATCAGAACGGCAGGAACGCCGATGGAAATCGCAAGGTGTTCCATTGCTTCTCCTGATCGGCCCAATGGTCCCAGCCCAGGTTGCCCAGAATTTTCACACGCTTCTCGTAGAGCATCTTGCTCGGTTTGGTGTCGTCCATATACTTCTGAAGGTATTTCAGCGCCACGCCAAGGCGCTCCCGGCGTCGTTCATTGCGAATGTGCAAGAGAATGAATTTCGAGTCGGTCGTATCCACCCACTTGCGAAGCTCCGCCAGGTTCGTGTCAAACGCGTCTGAAGCGGGTCGATAGAGCGGCGTGCTCTCCTTCGAAGCCGCAGCCGCTTCCTTGCCGCGTTTCACCTTCTTGTCCTTCTTCTTCTTCTTCTTTGATTCATCAGCAGCCTTTCCTTCCGCGCGCCGCTTTTTCCGCTCGGCTTTCTTGCCCTCCCCTTGCTTTTCAGATTTTCCATCAGCCTTGACCTGCTCTTTCTTCCCGCCGCTTCCGGATTCAGACTGCCCGGCTTCTTCGATCAAGGTCTCCGCGTAGGCGATCGCCCGACCTTTGCGATAAAGCGCATCCGTCAGGATATCCCGCTGCTTGTCCATCTTCTTGCCCTTCGCCGTCGCCACTTCATCGTTCGAATCGATCTTGACGCCGTAGTGCGCCTGCAATGCCTTGGCGTCAATTTGAGCAATCACTTCATCCGCGGCGCGCACAATCTCCGCGAGATGCCGTTTTCGAGTTTCACCATCGCCATCCCATCGCTTCATTCGATGAATCAGGGTTTCCAGATTGTCGGGATCGTCCTTGAGAATTTCCTTCGCGAGCCAGTCGAAATCGGCCGCCTTGTCCTGGGCGTAGTAGCCGCTGAGTTTCTCGATCTTCAGCTTCAAAACCGCTTCCTTGATCGATTTCGCCGAGGATATCTTCTTAGGCTTCTTGGTCGATTGGGCTGCGGCGGGTTTCTTGGTTTCGCTGCGCGGCGGCACGGCGCATGAAATGACAAATCCGCCGGGCCGCTTGCCTGGCCCCATCAGATTTCCATCGGCCTTGCCGAAGGTCATCGAACCCACCAACGAATCGCCAGGGGCGGCGGCCTTCGGCAGTTGGCTGGCGGCGGGAGCCGCAACATACAAGAAATCGCGCTGCCCCTTCTCCAAGGTCTTAGCGGCATATTTCGCGCCGCCGCTTATGGCGTCGCTCTGACTCGCGAACAGCCCCAACGCAATCGGCTTAGGCAGCGGCCGATCGAGCGGCAATGGAAAATTCTTCACCTTGTTCAGTATCGCCGGATCCGCATGCCGAATATGAAGACGCAAAGTGTAATCCCCTTTTCCCAACGTGGCTGACTTGTCTTCGACGCCCGTCGCCATGAAACGCTTATTGGCGTCGTAAATCATCCAAAGCTGCGATTCCCAATCGTCCCAGGGCAAGACGACTCGCGGCGTGACTTTGGCCTTGGCGTCGAGGGTAAACTTGTAGCTCAGCACGGCCTCATAAATCTGCCTCTCGTCCGGCAGCCGATCGCGCTTCCCGCTCAAGGGCCGAAGCTCGCTTTTCTCGGGCGCCAGCGGACGCCGCAAGGTCGTCAACGAAGCCCCGGGGGCCGCCGCCTGTTTCTGGAACGGCGCGCAAAACTCGATCCGACGAGCAACCTCTCCGCCGCCCAGCGCGATTCGTTGACTGTCCGGGACGATACCCTGAAACGTGAGCTCAAACTCGTATTCGCCCTTGCCCAGGCTGGACCAGTATTGAGCCAGGCACAGCTCCAACGTGACGCCGCCCACCACTGGAAAGCTGCGCACGATTTCATCGCCGCCGCTGAGATCGATAAAACTCCGCAGTTCCTTGTCGCCGAATGAATATCCGGGAACTCTCTGCAAGGCGTGCATCACCAGCCGCTTGGGTTGATTGTCGGAATCCAGCCGGATTCGCAAATCGGCCCATTGCGCGCCAGCCGGCACGACGAAGAAACGACGCTCCATCTCACCGGGCTTGAGCTTGATCGAGTCGCTCCAGGACGGACGGGTCTCGTTGTCTTTCAGTTCGTGCGGGCGAATGACCGTGATCGGCAGGCGAAACACCGGCCCGGCATCCGGATTCGCCGCGTCATGACCGACGATCTCAGTGTAGTGAACGCCTTCTTCCAAATCCGAACCGTCGACCTCGATCTCAAAGGTGTTCCCGCCATGCAACAGCATGGAAAAATCCGGATACTCGACCCAGTCGGCCACGCAGGAAAGCGCGACCCGCATTTCAAATTCCACCTTCCTGTGATTGTCTGCGTCCTCGTGAAACGTCGGCCGAACCCGAACAATCGTATTGAACGGCTTTTCCGTTTCGAATGACTCCCGCAGATAAACTCCGCGATCGCCGTTGTGCGAAGGCAGGTCGACGACGAATCGGAGATCGTGGTCCGCGCTCCCGCGATGCTCGAGCAGATAGTCAAAGGCGCGATCGATCTGAATCAAGCCGCGTCCCTGCGCGAACACCTCGACGCCCTCGATCTTCCGCGCCGTGTTTCCGATCGCCCGTTTAATTCGATGCGGCGTGTAGTCGACCTCCTTCGTCTTCAGGCCAGACAGCATGAGCGCGATTCCGCCGCAGGCGTTCGGCGAGGACATGGAAGTGCCGTTCATCATCTTCTTCCGCTGCAACGTCCAGTTGGACACCGGAGCGATGGCGCCGCCGGGAGCGCAGAAATCAACGCCCAGATCGCCGTCGAACGTCGGCCCGCGCGAGCTCCAGGTGTAGTTGTTCTCCGGCAGTTTTTCGCGCAGCGAATACTGGACCGCCATCATCTCGGGCGAGACATAGGCGCCGACGCCGAGTATGGCGGAGGTCGTCCCCCCGGGCGCGCCGACCGTCGACAGAGCCGGTCCGTTGTTGCCGGCGCTGGCCACGAAAATCACTCCATGCTTGTTCACAATCTCGGAATACAGCTCCGTGATCCGTCCGGAGTTCGGGAGGACGGTCGGACCGCCATAGCTCATGTTGATCAAATCGCACTTGTTCTCGAGCACGGCAATCAGCCCGCGCACCTCGCCCGTCCCCAGCGAAGAGGAACCTACGCGTGTGTCGCCGATCTTCACCGAGACGATCTGAGCTCCGGGCGCCACGCCGTTCAGCTCGGGCTGACTCTCGAAATGCCCCGCGACGATGCCCGCAACGTG
>JBLHKZ010000354.1:0-5067 GCA_047618185.1 Limisphaerales bacterium | reverse complement strand
CATCGCAGCTATCCGGACAAAGACACCTTTGCCGACAATCAGATGGCCGTGTTCGACTACCCCAAGGCCATCGGCACAATCCGCTGCAATCACATCGATCCCATGGGCGGGCCACGCCGACAATTCAACGTCACCGGCACGCAAGGCACATTGGAAATCCGCCCGCTTGAAGCGCCCAAAGTCCGACTTGGTCTCGACCTGAATCGCGGCGATTTCAAGAAAGGCTTTCAAGATGTGCCGCTGCCGAAGTCTCCCGGTCGCTATGACCATGAGTTTCTCGATCTGGCGCGTATCGTCCGGGGCGAGAAATCACTCGCATGGTCGCATGATCACGATTTGAACGTGCATGAAGCCGTGCTCCGCGCCTGCGGAATGGCCGTGGACTAGGCCCACTCGACATTCAAATTCTCGATTCGCTTCGGCCTGAAATTGACGCGGAATTACAAGAAGGGCCGATAGGGCGCCTGTTCTCGATCATGTTTCCAACCATGACCCAATTCCGTAAATCCACTTGAAATACCGTCTCTGCTCGCGATCAACTCCATCCCCTCGGTTCAGGAGATGATTCCAATCAGGTCGAGAACCGGCGATATCGCCTGATTAATCGCACTCTCGAAGTCGATACATGGGGTGATGAAATCGCGTTCATCTCCGTAGAACGCGACCAGAATTGAGCTCTTTTTTCCGAATTCCACGGTCCGCTGCCCGGTATTCTTAGCTGACGTCTGCCATTGGCATGTTTCCAGCTGATTGTCATTTCACGACATGCGACGCTTTCGTAGGCAGGCGCAAGAGGGATCCCCCATACCCTTGTCGCAGGCAGGCCCGCATCCTCCATGGATGCGGGCCTCCTTTTTTCCACAACCGACGGCCAAAGGATCGATGGGCGCCCCACTGGATGCCTCAACTCGGATTCTCCTTTCCTTCCTCGATCGCGAAACCGTAAATGAGAGCCAGGAATGGAACAGCTTTACGTCATCTGGCCATATCTCGTCGCGTTCTTGACGCTCTTTGTGACCTTGGCGGCTTCGGGTCACGCCGTCATCTACAAACGCGATTCGCGCTCGGCGGTATTCTGGGCCGCGGTTATTTGGATGGTTCCCGTTTTCGGGGCGATTCTCTACCTCACGTTTGGCGTCAACCGCATCCGGCGCCGCGCGCTGTCACTCCGGGGTTCCCTCGAACGCGCACAATCTCCCTGCGTGGATTGCATCCGTCACCCTGACGATCTGGAAAACGAGCAACCTCCGGAAACCCGACATCTCGCGCAACTCGCCCGGCTCATCAGCCGGGTAGTCAACCGTCCCCTGCTGGGAAGAAACCAATTCAAGCCTCTAATCAACGGCGATGAAGCCTACCCCGCCATGCTCGCCGCAATCGCCAGGGCCGAACGATCCATCGCCTTCTCCACCTACATCTTCGACAGCGGCGCCATCGGCCAGGAATTCAAAGCAGCTCTGGCCGCCGCTGTCCGGCGAGGCGTGGAGGTGCGCGTGATCGTCGACGCAACCGGCGCGCGCTATTCGTGGCGATCCATTGTGCCTCAACTGGCCCGGGCGGGCGTGCCCGTCGCGCGTTTCCTGCCCGCCTTTCCACGTCTGAGCCCCAAGGGCATCAATCTTCGCAACCATCGCAAGATCCTGGTTATTGACGGCCAGCTGGGATTCACCGGCGGCATGAATATCCGTCCGGGCAATCTTATTAAGAGCCAGCCAAAGCATCCGATATGCGACGTTCATTTTCAGATCGAAGGCCCCGTCGTCGCGCACCTCATGGAGACTTTCGCCGACGATTGGAATTTCTGCGCCAAAGAGCCGCTCAACGGCGACGCCTGGTTTCCAATTCTTGCCCCCGCTGGTGAAACCACCGCGCGCGGCATTTCCGATGGACCGGATGAGGATTTCGACAAGCTCATGAAGACGATCCTCGGAGC
This sequence comes from Limisphaerales bacterium, assembly GCA_047618185.1. GTDB lineage: Bacteria > Verrucomicrobiota > Verrucomicrobiia > Limisphaerales > JAYPEY01 > JAYPEY01. The sequence goes on along the minus strand of JBLHKZ010000354.1, from coordinate 3,134 downwards.
CTTGGCCTGCGCGCACCGTTCCGTTCAAATCGTCACGCCCTACTTCCTGCCGGAACCGAGTCTTATCTCGGCCATCAATACCGCGACCCTGCGCGGAGTGAAGATCGATATTATTCTCCCCAATAAAAACAATCTTCCCTTCATGCAATGGGCGATTTTCTCACAGCTTTGGCAGGTGATCCAACCGGGCTGCCACGTTTGGCTCACTCCGCCTCCCTTCGATCATTCCAAGCTGCTGGTCGTCGATGGATATTGGTCGCTCATCGGATCGGCAAATTGGGACGCGCGCAGCCTGCGTCTCAATTTCGAATTCAATGTTGAGTGCTACAGCCGCGACCTCGCCGCCCGGCTTAGCGCCATCATCGACGAAAAACTCTCGAACGCCAAATTACTGACTCTCGACGAGCTCAATCAGCGCAGCCTACCGGTCAAGCTTCGCGACGGCATCGCACGGCTGTTCCTCCCGTTTCTTTAGAGTGATTGCCAAATTCCATTTCCCTGACTAGACGTGGATAACAAAGCGGCTCGGTGGACGCCGCAGTCGCGTATAAGCGCCAACCCAAGTCGCAGACGCGTGACTTCACCGAATTGCTCCTGTTAACGACGTGTGTCATGGCTGGATTGCGGGCAAAAGCGGCAGAGGACAGCCGCACTCCAAAAACCTGTCGGAATACGGACCGGCCATTGATAACGCGGCAGCGTCGTGGAGTGCGGCTGTCCTCTGCCGCTTGTAGCGCCTGTATTGCCTGATCAGGTTTCAATTCCGAAAGAACTTTGGCTTAGGGTGACGCGCATCCGCAGTAGCGAAATCCCGCTGAGCCGGGCCAGACATATCCATTCGCCTCCGTCTCAATGGGAGTTTCGCCCCGCCAAGGTCACATTTTCCGAAACGAGCTCCTTCGCTTCCTCCGATGCGCGGGCGCTCGACTCGAATGACTCACCGTCATTCGAATCGAACGCGTCCGCGGCGTCGCCTCCCTGGCGCCCAGTTGGTTTGCTGGAAAATATTCTGATGACGATCGCGCAGGTTCGTCGTATCAGGGAATCGCAAATCGAAAAGCCGGACCGCTATCCGTGCCGTCGCGACCCGAGTTTTGCGCAACGTGCGGTCGAATAAACTCCGTGGCCAAAAAGCCCACCCCGCGATTTTCGCCCGTCGCCTCCATCGGCGCTCCATTCGTCGTCGTCAATTCCGCGGGCGGCAAATTGGTCATTCGATTTGTATTCGCAGCCTCGTCCGGGAAATTGACGAGGAAGACCGACACCTGATTGCGAATGCGGGTAAAGCTAAACACCGAGGGCGGGCGATTGTCCCCGCCCCCTCCACCGGGCTGGGGCTGAGCCGGCTGGGCGCCCTGCCTTCGCCCCGGTCGCATGGGGCGATTGTTTGGCTGCTGTCGCGTCCTCATGCCCGGAGCCGGCGCTGCGGGCGCCATGGCTGGCGGCCGGGCCGGCGCGGCATTCGTCGTCGGCGCCGCTGCCTGAGGCCGCGGACGATCTTGAACATAGTCTTCGGGATGATCGTGCGCGCCTTTGTACATCAACATCAGCTCGATCATCGTCATCACCAGTAGAACCAGCAGGAAGAACTCGAAAATCCGAAGTCCGGCTTTGAGCGTCTTTTTCGTTGTTGGATTCATGATTTCAAAGTGGCTGTCACTGGCCTCAGCAGCGACCCATTCAATCCGTGTGCCGGTGCTGGTTGATAATCTTCTGGAGCCGGATATTGTCGGCGTGCTCCACTCGACCGTCGGCAAACAGAATATTGCCATCCAACTCATGGAGTTCGCGGGTCCAACGAATCACGGAATTGGTGGTGACCGGCATCACGGGGCCCGCCGACTGAGTCTGATTCGTCATGTTCCGATCCGCCGCCAGGATATGAAACGAATGATCGGGCCGCGCATCCACACCAACCAAATAACTGATATTCGGGTCGCCGAGATTTGCCCAATTAGTCAACGAACGCGTCCGGTCCGAAGGACAAAGAAGAATCTTGGGCGAGTCGATCAAATTGGACATCGCCATAAAGTGCCGATAAGCCCCGCCCCGCCCCGTGTATTCCATCGTGCCGCCATACCGCGCCCGCACGTTCATCGGGAAGCGTCCGCCGCTGTCCTGAGCGAAAACCCGGAAAGACAATCCAATCTGCTGCAGGTTGGAGGCATAGTTGGACTGCTTGGCCTTGGCCTTCGCCCGCGCCACAACGGGGAGATAAATCGCGGTGAGGATGCCGATGATGGCAATCACGACAAGGAGCTCAATCAAAGTGAATCCTCGAGCCAGCTTTCCGCGATTCCCTTGGTTGAAAATTGCTCTCATGACCTGGATTGAACGGGTTCTCACGACTCATGGAGAGCTAGCAACAGTCATGCCAAACATGAGAAACCACCCAAACGGCCTATCCAATCAGTGGCGCCGCCGACTGCCGTGTGAAACTCACGCGAAGCGCGTGAAACTGAAGCTTACCACCTGCGATTTCGCCTGCGACTCACGCCCGCGCCGCAATGTCTCCTTTATCTCGCGCAGCAACTCGTTGGTCTCCTGCTGCGCTTTCAAGCCCGCCGTCCGTCAAAACTTGAATAGCTTCTTCGAATTGCCGTAGAGGATCTTGCGCTCGACCTTCTTGCTTGGCGCGAGACGACGGAGCGTTTTCAGGGTGTTCGCGCCCTGACAGCCGGGCCCGCGTCCGATGGTGTCCTTGCAATCGCTGCCATAGAGCAGCTGATCCTGATGGCGCTCCATAAAGGCGGTGGTGTGCTCTTCGTCCCGCATGAGCGCGCGGAGACCGGAACCGGCGGAATGATCCGCATACATGTTCGAGTAATTCTTGAGCAGCAGATCCGTGATTCCGCCGGGCGTCACCTTCGAGCCAAGCGCGGGATACATGCTCTTCTGGTCGTGGTTCTTGTCGATATTTCCCCACCACGTTTGGGCGTGCCCGATGAAATTCACCGTGGAATATTTTTCAAGAATGCGATGGAAACGATCGAAGCCGAGGTTGTAGACGTTGTGCTGGAAGTGCATGAGCACGGGAACGCCGAATTCCTTGGCGATATCGTAGATCATCATCATCGGCTTCGACTCGACATCCAGGTGGAATTTCTGCTCGCCGATGCCGATCGCGCCCACCT
>JBLHKZ010000353.1:0-5123 GCA_047618185.1 Limisphaerales bacterium | reverse complement strand
GTCGCTGCACCACTCCGCGACATTGCCTCCCATATCGTACAGTCCATTGCGACTTGGCGCGAATGAACCCACGGGCGCCGTGAATTCAAAGCCATCTTCATCGCCGCCGTAGTTGCCATGTTTTGACGCCTGGCCATCCCAGTCCCCCCACGGATAGGGAGCCATTCCAGAGCGGCGGAGGCGCTCCACCGGAAACGCGTCAACCAATTCGTTGGTGAGCCCGACGGCGATCGACCATTCGTAATCCGTGGGGAGCGTGTATTCATACCCGTCGCCGATAGCGCCCGTGGGGCGTTCTTTCTCGGTGAGCCATTTGCAAAACGCGCCGGCGTCGTGCACGTTCATGCCCACAACGGGATGGGAGCCCGTTTGACTGAATCCCGGCGACTCCCAGCCTCCAAGTTGCCCGAAAAACGTCTTGCCCACCAAGTCGTTTGTATTGCGCGCACGGCCGGTTTCCAACAGGTGCGCCTCATAATCCTTCTCTGTGAGGATGACGCGATACATGCCCAAAGTCGCGTCGTATTTCTCCGCTTCGACGAAAGCGCGAAAGTCACTCACCCGGGTTTCATAAACGGCGAACCCGACATTTAGTCCCGGTATCCCCACAAACGGCATCCCCAGAGAATTCGTGAACGGCTTCATCGGCTCAACTGCCGCGACTGGGAGATCCGGAACTACGTTCGGCGCGATGGGTTCCTGTCTTCCTCCTCCCGCTCCGGTATCGATCGTCGACGAAAACACAAAAAACAACGTCACCGCGACGACGAGTCCGCCAACCAGCCAATGAACCCAACTTTCCTGTTTCCCGCCGCCCGCAAGGGCGCCTTTGGGCAGACCCAGCCCATCCAACACTTCACGAAGATCCTTTGGCCGGTTCTCGTCGCTCTTGGCCAGGCAACGGAGAATAGTCGTCTCCCATTCTTCTGGAATTTTTTCGCCGCCGATGCCCAGGCTTTCCCGTCTCCTGGTCGGAAGGTCCGGCGTCTTGATCTCAATCTGGCTGAAAACATCTCCGCTATAGAACGGAGGCTTGCTGGTGAGAAATTCGTAGATCATCGACCCCAGCGCGTAAATATCGTCCTGGACGCTGGGAGAATCGCCGTTCAGCTGTTGCGGCCCCATATACGAAAGCGTTCCGGTCACCATTTCCCGCATGATCGGCCCGGTCATCGTCCCTTCCAGACTGCGGGAGATCCCAAAATCGGCCACCTTCACGTTCCCATCGACGGCGATCATCACGTTGCTCGGCTTGAGGTCGCGATGAACGATCTTCGCCTCCGTGTGCGCATACGTCAGCGCCTCACAAATCTGCCGCACCCATCCTTGAATCTCGACCACTGAAAACACGCCATCCTGCTTTTCCGCCCGCAACTGAGTCAGGGTCTTGCCGTCCACAAACTCCATCGACAACGCCGCCAGATCCTCCGTCACAATGAAGTCAAAGACGCGGACTATGCGGGAATGCGTAAGCTGAACACACTTTTGGGCCTCGTGTTTCAGCTGACTGAGGGCGCCCTCGTTCGTTCGAAGCGAATCGGGAAGCACTTTCAGGGCGACATCGATTTCAAGCCGCTCATCAAGGGCCTGCCACACGATTCCCATCCCTCCCTGACCAAGGCGCTTTTTGAGGACATACCGATCAAACAATCGGTCCCCCGCTCGATGCATTCGAACCGTTTTCTCAATTTCGTTTTCAGAATTCTCTAGCATGCAAGCCTTCTGCGGCTCTTTTAAACAAATACCATGATCTACGTAAAGGTTTCTAATTGAACGGGACACGACAAAATCGAACATCCGCGAACGCTTCGCACGACGACAGGAAGTTTTGGAGCTTGATTCGCGGCGAAATATTCGAAGAACGGCGGGCCTGCCCGAGCCCGCTGCCTGAACTCCCCGCTCCATCGAATCCGCAATCTCGAGTTCTTGCGTCCGTAGATGACGCCGATTGAGTGGCGCTCGGATATGAAACGAATTCAACCGCGCTCAGACGTTCATTTTCCCGTCGGCCTGAGCACACAGCGGAAGCCGAATGTCGCGTTTCGCTTGTGGGGCTTGCTGTTTACCGGTTTGTTCCGCCAGGCCGACATGAGCTCTGCCTGCTCTGCCTCCTCGGTCTCCTCGGCCTTCTCGGCCATCCCATACCAGCTGTTGCCTCGCAGCGCTCCAAACTCTCCCCTTTGGTCGTACGAGTCTCGGCACCATTCTGAAACGTTTCCGCCTAAATCGTACAAACCGTGCTCGGTGGGAGGAAATTGCCCGACCGGAGCCGCCATTTCGTACGGATCGCTGTCGCTCCAGTAGTTGCCGCGAGCCGGAGCGTCGTCCGTCCATTTTCCCCAGGGAAAAATCTGACTGAGTTCGCTATTCGGCTCCAACGCCAGTTCGTGCCGCTCCTGGGGCAGCAGATCCTTCCGTTCATCCGCCATGCCGGCGGCGATGGACCATTCATAGTCTGAGGGCAGCGTGTACTCGTGAGCCTCGGTAATCTTTTCCAGAACGCGCTCCTTTCCCGTCAGCCACCGGCAGAACTCAAGGGCGTCATTCAAGCTCATTCCCGCTATCGGATGATTGTCAGTCTGTTCATATCCCGGATTTCGCCACCCTCCTAACTGACGGTAAGAGGGCGGAAATCGATTGAGATTGACGCTGTTCGTGGGGCGCCTTGTTTCCTCCCAATGCGCCTGAAGCTCTTCCGGAGTCGTGATCTGGCGATACATTCCTTTGTCCGCGTCATGTCCGGTTTCTTCCACAAACAGTCGAAACAAGCCGACCGTAGTTTCATATTTGGCAAATCCGACATTCAGTCCGGGAATCCCCACAAACTCCATCCCCAGGGAATTTGTAAAAGCGGCCATCGGCTCCACCGGTCCCACGGGCTCTTCCGGCCCTTCCGACCCATCAGGCGGCTCCGGTGGCGGGATCACGAGCCCGACCGGATCCGCGCCCCCTTCGTCGCTTCCTGAATCGACCAAAGATGAAAACCCAAAAAACAAAGTCGCCACGACAACAAATCCGCCAACCAGCCAGGGAATCCAGTTCTCCTTTTTCGGCTCCTCCTCTATTTCCTCGCTCGACAGGCCGAGGCCCTCCAGCGCTTCACGCAGGCTCTTCGGCCGATCCGAGTCTCGCTTGGCCAGGCATTTGAGGATCACGGATTCCCACTCCTCCGGAATCGCCTCTCCCATGACCCCGAGTTTCTCGCGACGCGCGGTCGGAGTATCCGGCTTCGTCAATTCGATCTGACTGAAAACATCGCCGTCATAGAACGGAGGCTTGCTGGTCAGGCACTCATAAATCATCGCCCCCAGGGAATAGATGTCGTCCTGAATACTTGGGGAATCGCCGCTCAGCTGTTGGGGTCCCATGTAGGCGAGAGTGCCGGTCGCCATCTCCCCCATGATCGGCCCGGTCATCGTCCCCTCCAAACTGCGCGATATCCCAAAATCGGCCACCTTGACGTTGCCGTCGGCCCCGATCATCACATTGCTCGGCTTCAGGTCGCGATGGACGATCCTCGCCTCGGAATGCGCGTAGCTCAGCGCTTCGCAAATCTGCCGAACCCATTCCCGGATCTCCCAAACCTTAAAAGTCTTATCCGGCTTCTCCGCGCGCAATTGCGCCAGCGTCTTCCCGTCCACAAACTCCATCGACAACGCCGCCAATTCCTCCGTCACGAGAAAATCGAACATGCGGACAATGCGCGAATGGGTCAGCTTCACGCATTTTTGGGCCTCATGCTTCAGCTGACTAAGCGCGCCCTCATTGGTTCGCAGCGAGTCGGGAAGAACTTTCAGCGCGACATCGATATCGAGCCGTTCGTCGAGCGCCTGCCACACGATGCCCATCCCTCCCTGACCCAGCCGCTTCTTGAGAACATACCGATCAAACAGCCGGTCACCCGGCCGATGCATTCGGACGGTCTTCTCAAATTCGTTGTCAGAGTTCTCAGGCATTCAGTCCTCGCGGCTTTTATTAACCAAATACCGTCAAACACGCAAAGGAATCCACCCACTGAATGCGCCAAATTCCGCCCCGGGCTCTGATGACCGCCCGACACGACGCCAGAATCCAGCCTCAATCACCCCTTGCGGGCGGCGGACACGCGTCGCAGACGCGGGATTCGTGTCTGAGTTTCCTTGCCATCGGAATCCGCGATCACGGAAACTCCGACCAATGCCCAATACCGACGCCCCCAACAAACGGCTCCGCAGTGAAGCCTGGTTCAACGATCCCGCCGATCCGGGAATGACCGCAATCTACGTCGAGCGCTATATGAACTACGGCATGACGCGCCAGGAGCTGCAGAGCGGCAAACCCATCATCGGCATCGCCCAGACCGGCAGCGACCTGACCCCCTGCAATCGCGTCCACATCGACCTCGCCGAGCGCGTCAAGGCCGGCATCCGCGACGCGGGCGGCATCCCCTTCGTCTTTCCCGTGCATCCGATTCAGGAAAGCTGCCGCCGCCCCACCGCCGCGCTCGATCGCAACCTCGCCTACCTCGGCCTCGTCGAAATCATGCACGGCTATCCCCTCGATGGCGTCGTGCTCATGACCGGCTGCGACAAAACCACGCCCGCCTGCCTCATGGCCGCCGCCACCGCCAATCTGCCCTCCATCGTGCTCACCGGCGGCCCCATGCTCGACGGCTACCACAACGGCGAACTCGCCGGCTCCGGCGTCACCGTCTGGGACGCCCGAAAACGCCTCGCCGCCGGCGAAATCGACTACGACGAATTCATGGATTCGATCGCCTCCTCCTCGCCCAGCGTCGGCTACTGCAACACCATGGGCACCGCCTCCTCCATGAACTCCCTCGCCGAGGCTCTCGGCATGTCCCTGCCCGGCTGCGCCAGCATTCCCGCCCCGTACCGCGAGCGCACGCAAATGTCCTACGAAACCGGCCGCCGAATCGTCGGCATGGTTCACGACGATCTCACCCCCTCGAAAATCATGACCCGCGCGGCCTTCGAGAACGCCATCGTCGTCAACACCGCCATTGGCGGATCGACCAATTGCCCGCCGCACCTCACCGCCATCGCGCGACACATCGGCGTGGAACTGTCGCTCCAGGACTGGCAGGACTTCGGCCACGACGTCCCGCTCCTCGTCAATTGTCA
>JBLHKZ010000352.1:0-5147 GCA_047618185.1 Limisphaerales bacterium | reverse complement strand
TTGTTCTGGGCTGTGGATTGGGAGGACTTGGATGGTCTGGATGAATTTGCCATCTCCCCAAGAATCACATTTTCACCAAATTAGCGCTCGCAAAGTTCATCTTTTTTCACTTTTCCCGCCACCCCCCCTTTAATCGCACGCGTGTGACCGTCCCGTTAGAGTTTACAATGGTGAAAGGTATGTCGAATGCCCCACCATTGGGCATCCGCACGAAACGGGCGCCATTGCCAAGCAATCCTTGGGTCACCGCGAGATTGAGCGATTGACCGATTAGCGCCGTCCCATTCTCAAAACGGCCGTTCCGCGGTGGATTCGAATCCAAATTATTTGAGTTGTCGGTTGGCGCGAGCCCGTTGACAAGATTCACGCTCAACACGGCCTGGGTTGCCCCAGCGGCTTGAGTTCCAAAGATCTGAGTGATCGATCCCATCACGGTATTGGCCAGAACGGGGACTGATTCCATTGAGTCGACCTCCACGTGAAGCCGCCGCCAAACCGTCAGCATTGGGGTCGTATAGTTAGCCGGAATGGCATTGTTGATATTCCCAATCAGAGCGAGTTCGCCCGCGGCGTGGGTCTGGATGGCTTGATAGTGTTCGCGGAATTCCGCAATTGGGCTGGCGATAACCCGGAAATTATCGCCCGGATGCATCGTGGTGTTGAAGTTGGTCCAAGCGACGCCGTTGGCTCCGGTCAGAACGGAGATAGCGTCGCCAAGGCCGCCCAGTTGGCCTGCCAGATTATTGGCCGCCTTGTTGTCCTGGGCCTGAGTCTCGTCGTCCAGGGGCGGAGCGTGTCCGGAGGACGGGTCGTCCACATCGAAACTCTTGAGATGCACCTGAATACCTGTCATGAGCGGCTGGAGCGTGACCTCTACCTTAACACTGGAATAGTCGCCGATCGAGGTGGGAGTTGGACGGCCGGGGAGGAGGGCCAAACCGCCGCCAGCCTTGGTGTTGACAGTCAGCGGGGCGACGTTCGCAGTGAGGACGACGGAGGCGACGTCCACGACGGTGAAGTTGGTGGCGACCGAACAGCCGCCGGCAAGCGTCAGCTGGAACTGAACGTCATTGACCGCGGCGCTGGCTTGAACGCCCTCGACCCAGAAACTTGACGGAACGGCATTTGCGGGCCAGGTCAGAGCCTGCACAGGGGCGCCCGGCCCGCGAACGTTGCTATCCCAGAGCCGCACGTTTGCGGGGGCTATCAGTGTAATTGTCTGAATTGCATTGGGGAAATTGTCCGTGACGAGCGCGAGCGAGATTAGATTGTTCTCTCCGACAACCCTCGAATCTGGCCCGTTGAGAGGTTCATCCACATCGCGAACTCCATCGCCGTCATCATCGTCACTATTCACAAACACATTGGTTGAAGCCAGGCCAAGGCCCAGGCGTTGGACGGTCAACGTGGCCGTGTCCATGCAATTGGTCCACTGGTCGTGGGCGGTCACCGTGTAGGCAGCCGGGTCGGGGCCGGCGTCGATCGTGATTGTCTGGCCGCTGTTTCCGTTCGGGAAGAAGGCGCCGTTTACACCATTGTCCGGGGAGATGGTCCAGTAGATCGGAGACGAGCTGTCCGGCGTGACGCTGAAGGTCGCGAGGTTGGTCACACAGGCAAAGACATTGGTCTCCACGATATCGACCTTGGAGACGATCACCGTGAAGGTTCCCGCGTGCGCGGTGAGGTCTGGGCAGGCGATTGTGGGGCTGGCGCCATCGACGTGGATTTCAAACTGGAAAGTTCCGGGCATCGGGAACCCGTTGGTGGGAACCGACGGCGCGAAGCGGGTCGTCTCTGTATACTGCATGACATTGGTCGTGCGATTGGTCATGCCGGCAAGGCAGTCCACGACGTTGGTGATCGCTTCGGCCGCGGAGAAAAACTGGTTCGTGATCGCGGGCGGGGTCGCCGACTCCAGCACACAAATGATGTTCGTGAACTGGAGCGTGGCGGCGTTGGTCACTGAACCGCATTTGAACGTCGTGTTCGTGCTGGATTCGTCCACGACCTCGACGTTGAACGTTCCCAGCGACACGGGAGTCGTCGGACAATTCGGATGGCTCTGGTCGCGTTCTGGCTGGCTCTTCACCCCATCCTCTGGCCAAAGGATCCCGCCCAACACGCGCAGCGTAAAACCTCGGCATTGGTCATAGATCTTTGCTTCAGCCCAGTGGCCCTGTTCCTGGTCTTTTTCCCGACTCTAATACTCCTTCTCTTTTTTGGGATGGTCCTCAGTTAAGGGGCGAGCCGGGCCGCGATTCAAGCTGGATCCTGGCCCACCCCGTTTCCCGGCTTGCGCGGCGGGGGAAATCCCGCTTTTAATCCCCGTTCCTAATTGCCGCACATTCCTATGAAACGATTCACCCTTTCCTTGCTAGCCACCTCCCTGCTCTGCCTGTCCGGCGCCTCCGCCTCCGCCCAACCGTCCGAGCGCTTCGAATTGCGCGACGGCGACCGCGTCGTCTTCCTCGGCGATGTCCTGATGGAGCGCGAACAAACCTACGGGCACATCGAGACCGAACTGACCATTCGCTTTCCGGACGACAACGTCACCTTTCGCAATCTGGGCTGGAGCGGCGACACGCCTGGCGGCATCGCGCGCGCCGGGCTCAGCCTGCTTCAGGCCGGCAAGGAACCCGCCGACGAGGGCTTCCAACAACTCAAGAAGCAGCTGGATCTGGTTAAGCCGACCGTCGTCTTCCTCGGCTACGGCATGGCCGACTCGCTCGATGAGAACACGACCCTGGCTGAATTTGAAAAGGGCATGAACACGCTCATGGACGCGATCAAGGATCGCCCCGGCGCTGCCAAGACGCGCTTCGTCGTGCTCAGCCCCATCTGGCACGAAAACCTCGGCGCCCCCTGGCCCGATCCGACCGCCCACAACGCGAAACTCGCCAAGTTCACCAAATCTCTCGAACAGCTCGCCGACAAACGGGACGCCTGGTTCGTCAACCTGTTCAAGGCGGTCAAGGACGATCCCAACGCCCCGCTGACTCAGGACGGCATTCACCTCTCGGGCTTCGGCTACAAACGCGCCGCCGAGACGGTCGGCCGCGAGCTTCGCCTCCAATCAATGGGACGCCGCCGGATCCTGAAGGCGGTTCAGATCAACGCGCTTCGCAAGCTCATTATCGAAAAGAACGAATTGTTTTTCCACCGCTCCCGGCCGGAGAACATGGCCTACATCCTCGGTTTTCGAAAACGCGAGCAAGGCCAGAACGCCGTGGAAATCCCGCAATTTGACCCGCTGATCGAAAAAGGCGACCTGAAGATCTCGCTGGTCCGAAAGCTCGACGCCTCGGAGAATTTCCTCCGACGATTTGAAAAGAAAATGGAGCCGGTCAAAGACACGTTTTCCGCCACGCCCCAGGAGGAGCTGAACTTCACCGTCCATGAAGACTTCGAGGTAAACCTGTTCGCGGAGAACCCGCACCTCGCCAAGCCAATTCAAATCAATTTTGATCCTCAGGGCCGGCTTTGGGTCGCCAGCTCCGCGATCTACCCGCAGATCGAACCCGGCCAGGACGCCCGCGACTCGATCATCCTGATCGAAGACACCGACCGCGACGGGACGGCGGACAAATCGACCGTCTTCGCCGAGGGCCTGCTCATCCCCACCGCGGTCGCCCCGGGCGACGGTGGCGTCTACGTCGGCCAAAGCACCGAACTGCTCCACTTCCGCGACACCGACGGCGACGGCAAGGCCGACCAGAAGAAGATCGTCTTCTCCGGTTTCGGCACGGAAGACACGCACCACACGATTCATACCCTGCGTTGGGGGCTCGACGGCCGCCTCTATTTTAATCAGTCGATCTACATCCGCAGTCACCTCGAGACGCCGCACGGCATGGTTCGCCTGAGCAGCGGCGGCATCTTCCGAACGCGCACAGCGGATCTGAAGACGGAGATTCTCGCGCGCGGTTTCGTGAACTCCTGGGGACACCAGTTCGACGCCTACGGCCAGTCATTCGCCACCGACGGCGCCGGAGCCTGGGGCATCAACTACGTCATCCCGGACGCCCGCTACATCACCTACGCCGGCGCGCGACGCATTATGGATTCCATCAGTCCGGGAAATTATCCTAAGTTCGCCAGCCTGGAGATCGTCGCCAGTAAGCACTTTCCCGACGATTGGCAGGGCGACCTGATCACCTGCGATTTTCGCGCCCACCGCATCGTGCGTTTCAAGGTCGAGGAGGAAGGCGCCGGCTTCGTCACCAAGGAGATGCCCGACCTCCTGCGCACGGCCAACGCGACCTTTCGGCCGATCGACGTGAAATTCGGCCCCGATGGCGCGCTCTACATCGCCGACTGGTCGAACAAAATCATTCAGCACGGCGAAGTCGATTTCCGGGATGAGCGCCGCGATCACAAACACGGACGCATCTGGCGCATTTCACACAAGAAACGACCCGTCAACAAAGTCCCCGATCTCGCGAAGCTGAAGAACGACGCCCTGCTCAACCGCCTGCTCTCCCCCAACGAATTCGAACGCCGCCGCGCCAGCCGAGTCCTGACCGAACGCGGAGTCGTCATCGCGAAAGACCTCAAACGCTGGACCGCCAAACGGAAGAACGATCACGATCGCTTGCGCGCCCTCTGGATGCACCAGGCCATCGAACAGGTCGACGGCCAGCTCCTCGAACAATTATTAAAAAGCGAGGACGGCCGCATTCGCGCCGCGGCCATCCGCGTTCTCGTCGATTGGATGGACCGCATCGACAACGAATCGGAATTGCTCGCCGGGTTGGCGGCCGACGAGCATCCCCGCGTCCGGCTCGAAGCCGTCCGCGCCCTGGGCAAGATTCCCACTCTCGATTCGGTCAACAACGCCCTCGGAGCGCTCGACCAACCGATGGACCGCTTTCTCGATTACGGCCTCTGGCTGACCGTCAACGAGCTTTCCGAAACCTGGCTTGGCGCGGTCAAGGACGGGTCATGGAAGCCCGAGGGCAACGACAAGGCGCTCGCCTTTGCGCTCAAGTCGATCAAGCCGGAACAATCCAAACAGGTGCTGGCGCGGCTCCTCCCCGCCGAACTGCCGAAGAACGGCGAGGGTCCCTGGATCGAAATCATCGGCCAATCCGGCGGAGCCAGTGAATTGCGCCAGCTCTTCGACCAGACAGTCAAAGGCGGCCTCAACG
>JBLHKZ010000351.1:0-5189 GCA_047618185.1 Limisphaerales bacterium | reverse complement strand
AGGAGAACAAGGACAAGCCGTTCTTCGCGACCGTCTCGCCATTTGCGGTGCACATCCCGCTGGCGGCTCGATCCGACAAGGTTGCCAAATACCGCAAGAAGGCTGGCCCCGATCACACCCTGCCGCATCCGGTCTACGCGGCCATGGTGGAGCACGTGGACGACCTCGTGGGCCGCATCGTCAAGGCCGTCGAAGACAACGGTCTGACCGAGCGGACGATGATCGTCTTCACTTCCGATAATGGCGGGCTGCATCGACGTTACGATTACAACCCGAAGGTCGATCCCACGGTCAGTGATCTGGCTCCCTTGAGCGGTGAGAAAGGAACTGTTTACGAAGGCGGCATTCGCGTGCCGTTGATCGTGAAATATCCGCCGCTCGTCAAAGCCGGGACCCTCTGCGCGGAGCCGACTATCACCTACGACTTCTTTCCGACCTTTGTCGAACTCGCCAAAGGCAAGTTGCCGGAGAATCAGATCATCGATGGTGTTAGCCTGTTGCCCTTGTTTTCCAAACCGACGGCCAATCTCGGACGTGAAGCGATTCACTTTCATCATCCGCATTACCATCACAGTCGACCGGCCACCGCGATCCGAATGGGCCGATGGAAGTTGATCGAATTTCTGGATCTCACGGGCGACGTTGAGCTCTACGACCTACAGGCCGACATCGGTGAAAAGAAGAACCTGATAAATGAGCGTAAAGGCGTGGCCTCGATGCTGAAAAAGAAAATGCAGGATTGGCGTTACGAAGTCGGCGCACGCATGCCGATCCATAACCCCTCCTACGATCCCACACGCGCTCACGAATGGTGGAGCCGCCGCAATGGCAAGCCCGTCAACTCCTCGGCCCGGAAGCCGTACCCGCCCACGGAGATCGAAGCGGCCAGGAAGTAGCCGCGGGCCTCGCTGTCAGCGAAGGCTGCGCGCCATGGATTCGCGACTTCTCCCGAAGACGTCGTTCGCCTTCGGTGATGCCGGTTGTGGCTGGGGCGATTCATCCAGCACGACCCGGTAAAAAAGTCTCGAAGCCGCGCTTGCCGGCAGGGTGAGCGCGGAGTTAATGCCCGTCGCCACCAGGTTGGCGCCGGCCACCTCGCTCCATCCCGCCGCCGCAGGCTGTCAGGCCTGCGAACGGCAAGACACAAACAAGGAGCGCCCAAAGAACTGAAACACGGCGCCGCATGAACGTCTGAAGCTGAAGGATATCGCGCTCTTTTGAATCTTGAGGGCCGGTCTGTCAATCGCGGCGGCGAAGAATTAGCTGGAAGTTGTTTTAATCACGGCAAACATTAAGCGCACGGTAGGAAACCGCCATCAGCCGCCTCGAATCAGACGACATGAAAAACATTATTTGCATCCTCGCCTCCGTTGCCCTGTTCGCCGGGCCGCGCGCCAACGCCGGCATTCTTATTGGCGCCGGTGAAATCACCATCACTCCGAAACAACCCGTCGCGGTCTCGGGCCAGTTCCACACGCGCATCGCCAGGGAGGTGGAATCACCATGCATCGCGTCGGCGGTTGCGCTGGAGAAGAAAAACGCGGACGGATCGGTGGAACAGGCGGTCATGGTTTCCTGCGATCTGGTCGCGATTCGCGACGACATTCAGGAACGCCTTCGCAAGAAGCTCGCGCCGAGCGTCCCGGATCTCGATGTGAGCAGGATCTTCCTCAGCGCCACGCACACCCACACGGCGCCGGTCATGCGCGAGGGCGTTTATGACATCCCCAAGGAAGGCGTCATCCAGCCGAGCGAGTATGTCGAGTTTCTCACGGATCAATTGAGCCAGCTCATTGAAAAGACCTGGAAGAGTCGCAAGCCCGGCGCTGTGAGCTGGGGGCTCGGGCATGCCGTGGTGGCGCAGAACCGCCGCCGCGTCCTTTCGAATGGAACGGCCACGATGTACGGCTCCACGAAGGCCGCCAATTTCCTCAACATCGAGGGCTACGAAGACCACGGTGTGGAGGTCCTGTTTTTCTGGGACGCCGAGAAGAAACTCGTCGCCACCGCGGTGAACGTGGCCTGCCCCGCGCAGGAGGTCGAAGGCCGCACTGCGGTCAACGCGGACTTCTGGCATGAGACGCGCGTCGCGCTACGCAAGAACTATGGCAAGGGCCTCATCGTGCTCGCCTGGGCGGGGGCAGGCGGCGATCAGTCGCCGCACCTGATGTGGCGCAAGGATGCCGAGGCGCGCATGCTCAAGGCCCGCGGTCTGACGCGACTTCAGGAGATTGCCCGGCGCATCGCCCGGGGTGTCGACGACGCCTACGAGGTCGCGAAGAACGATCTCCACACAGATCCGGCTTTCACACACCAGGTGAAGGACATTCAACTGCCGCGCCGCATCGTCACGGATCAGGATGTGATCAATGCGAAGAAAGAAATTGCCGCGCTGAGCGAGCAGGAAAAGAACGGCAGAAACACAGGTCGCAGGCGAGGCTGGCATCAGAAGACCGTCGATCGCTTCAATGAGCAGAAGACAGACAAGCTCTACCCGATGGAGTTGCACACGATTCGCATCGGCGACATCGCGATTTGCACCAATCCCTTTGAGCTGTTCACCGATTTCGGCATTCGCATGAAAGTCGGCAGCAAGGCGACGCAGACCTTCATCGTTCAGCTTGCCTGCACATCTGGATATTATCTCGCGACGACCAAGGCCGTGCTCGGCGGCGGCTACAGCGCGGTAATTAACAGCAACCTGGTGGGCCCCGAAGGCGGAGACGTCCTGGTCAAGGAAACCGTGACTGAGATCAACGCCATGTGGCCAAAAAAACCGTAGATGTTTTTAACCGCGGATTACGCGGATGGCACGGATTTTTAACGCCTGACGGCGTTGTATTTTTCACAGGAGGAAACAGAGAGAACGGAGTGGTTCGCTGCATTCCTCTGTTGCCTCCGTTTCCTCCTGTTTAGTTCCGAATCCGTGCCATCCGCGTAATCCGCGGTTACTCCGGCGGGAAGTAGAGGTGTTTCCCTTTGCGCGCGGCGGCGATTGCTTCGGTGGTGTCTTGCGGGGCTCCGGGGTCGCCCTGGGCTTTCATCCATGCGTCCAGCTTGGCGCTGAGTTTGGCCTTGATCGCGGCGTGCGCCGGGTCGCTGGCGAGGTTGGTCATTTCGTAGTTGTCCTTCGCGGTGTGGTAGAGCTGCTCGGCGGGGCGGCTTGTGTAGCGTTTCACCAGATTGTAGATCTCCGGTTTGTTCCACGATTCGAATACCCAGGTCGACCAGTAGGGGTTGTTTAATTTTCCGTCGCCCTTGGAACCCATCAGGTGCTTCTCGATGTAGAGCTCCTCGGGCAGGTAGTTGCGGATGTAGCGAAACTCGCCATCGGTAACCGTCCGGATCGGATAGCGCGGGCCTTCGGGTATGTTGTTGTGCAGGCCGAAGGCGAACTTGCGATGTTCCTTCACGCCGTCGGTTAAAACCGGCAGGAAACTGCGGCCGTCAAAGTTTTTGGATTCCGCCGAGCCTCCCGCAGCATCGACAAAAGTCGGCAGCACGTCGGCGTATTGCACGATGGCGTCCGTGCGTTTGCCGGCGGGGACCTTGCCGGGCCAGCGCGCGATCAGGGCGGTATGGACTCCGGTGTCCCAGTTCGTCCATTTGCAGCCGGGAAACTGCGAGCCTTGTTCCGAGGTGAACAGCACGATGGTGTCCTTCGCCCTGCCGGACTTGTCGAGCGCGTCGAGCAATTCCCCGACCTGGCCGTCCATATAGGTGATTTCCGCCAGATATTTTCCGTAGTCTTCACGCGTGCGCGGCGTGTCGGCGAGATTGGGCGGCAGCTTGATTTCCTTTGGCGGATACTGCGAGGCGTCGCCCATGACCCAGGGCACGTGCGGCTCGACCAGCGCGACCACCAGGCAGAACGGCTTGCCGCTGTCATTGCTCATGAATTCGCTGACCGCCGCGAGATCGTGCGCCTGCGTCGGGTCGCGCACACAGTTGGGATCGAACCCGCCGATCTTCTTGAAGGGATAGGCTTTCTGGGGCTTAACATGAACCTTGCCCGAAAGGCCGACCCGATATCCGACCGGTCGCAAATGCTGAGGCATGCTCTTCACGGACGGGCGGCTGCCAGAGTGATTCCAGGCGCAGCCATTGCGCAGCGGAAACTGACCGGAATACAACTCCGACCGGCAGGGCTGGCACATGGCCTCGCTGAGATAGGCGCGATTAAAGGTCAATCCCTGCGCCGCGAACGAATCGATATTCGGCGTCTTCGCGTTTTGCCCGCCGTAGAGGGGGAGGTCATTGAAGGTGCAATCATCTGCCATGATGATCAGGAAATTGGGTTTGGCGGCGGCGGGCGTCGCGCCGGTGAGCGCGAGCGCCAGGGCGAACAAAATGGCGGGAAGAAATTTGCGGGTGTTCATGGGTATCTCGTCTGGGGTTTGTTGCGGGCGATAAGTTGCTTACCGCAATCCACCGTTTTGAGGGAGCGAAATCTAGGCGCGATTCGATTGACCCCTTCGGCCCATCGCCCCAACGTGTTCCGATGTTCTTCGGTCGCTTCTTCAATGTTCGACAGGTTGCCGCGTTGGTTTGCCTGCATGTCGTTCTTGGCGCTGGCGCTGCGAACTGGCCGCAGTTTCGCGGCATTCATGGAAGGGCGGTGGCGCACGAACGCACGCCAATGCCCGATCGGATCGATTTGAGCGAGCACACGATCTGGAAGGTCCCAATGGCGTCCGGGCAATCCTCGCCAGTTATCTTCGATAATCAGATTTACCTGACTGCTCTTCGTGAAGAGAAACTGCTGACCATTGCGCTGGATCGCGAGACGGGCGCAATCGTTTGGGAACGCGAGGCGCCCTACGAGAAGCTTGAGGAGCATCATCGACGCAGCAGTCCGGCGGTCGCCAGCGTGGCCACGGATGGACGGCGCGTTGTGAGCTTCTTTGGGTCCTTCGGATTGTTGTGCTACGACACAGACGGCCGTGAGCTTTGGCGCAAACCGTTGGGTCCGTTTAACGATCCCCAGGGCGCGGCTTCTTCTCCAGTCATTGCCGACGGCAAGGTGTTCCTGGAACGAGACCAGGACACAGACTCCTTCCTCGCGGCCTACGATCTGAATTCAGGCCGAAAGAAGTGGCGGGTGGATCGACCAAATGTGCGCCGGAATTACGGAACACCGACGCTTTGGAAAAACGGCGATAAGTTCGAGATCGTCTCGGCTGCGACCG
>JBLHKZ010000350.1:0-5201 GCA_047618185.1 Limisphaerales bacterium | reverse complement strand
AGCATGTTGTCCGCCATCTGATACTCGAACAACATGTGCTCTTCGTCGACGACCAGAAAACCGTCCACGCGGGCAAAGCCGGCGTAAACCTCCGTGATCGTGAATGGCAGTCGGTGTTGTTCCATCGGTTCGAAGAGCTACGAATAGGCCAATCGACACCGCCCGTCGAGATCAACAGCGCGACCCTTGGAATGACACCGAAGAATGAGACGGATCGGCGTCCGGCGCGCAACGAATCCATCGGGCCAAACCTATCCCTGCGGCGTGGGAGGTCTTTCGCTTGAAATTCATCCAGGCGAGACGGCTCATCTGCTCGGCGGCATCGACCAGCAGGATGTCGCCCGGCTCGATATCGCCGGCGAGGGCCGCCAGCTCGTTGCGCGTCAGCTTGGGGCGAGATTCATTGAGGCGGACCAAATGCGTTTGCCGCCCGCGCTCGCGCAGTATCGAGTCCAGAGTTTCAAGAAGAGTCGTCTTACCGAAGCCATGCGGACCGACGAAAAACGGCGCCTGATAAGCGAAGAACTGTCTTTTGACTGGAGACCTCCATCGAAAACTGGCTTGTCTACTCGCGCCACGACTGAAAGCCTCAATTGCCATGAGTTCAACTTCCTCCCTTTCCCGCCGCCAGTTCGCCGCCCGAACAACTCTCGCCGCCGCCGCCATGGTCGCGCCGGCGACTCAGGTCCTGTCCGCTGCCGCCAAGCCCAAAAGCCGCTACAAGATCGTCGGCTTTTCCAAGCCCTTTCAGAATCTCAGTTACGACGACACCGCCGACATGGCAGCGGAGATCGGCTGGGACGGCATCGAATGCCCTGTGCGTCCTAAGGGCCAGATCGAGCCCGAACGCGCTCCGGATGAATTGCCAAAGCTGGCCGCCGCGCTCAAGCGCCGCGGGCTGGAGATCGGCATCATGACCACTCGCATTAACTCCGTGGATCAGCCCCACACTGAAGCGGCCCTCCGTGCAGCGGCGAAACTCGGGATCAAGCGCTATCGGATGGACTACTGGAAATACGACCGCAAGCGATCCATCCCGCTGCAGCTCGACGAGATTCGCCCGAAGCTCAAGGACCTGGCCGCGATGAACAAGGAGATCGGCATTCAGGGTTGTTACCAGAATCACTCCGGCAAGAACTACGTCGGCGCGCCGATTTGGGATCTCTACGACCTGGTGAAGCATCTTGATCCCCGATATCTCGCGGTCTGTTTCGACATCGGCCACGCAACGGTCGAAGGCGGCTACGCCTGGGAATCCCACGCGCATCTGATGCAGCCGCATTTCGGCGCGATCTACGTGAAAGATTTCAAATGGGCGAAGCTGGAGAGGGGTTGGAAAGCGGCCTGGTGTCCGCTTGGCGAAGGCATGGTCAACAAGACCTTCTTCAAAACCCTCAAGAAGTCTTCCTTCAACGGCCCAATTTCCCAGCATCACGAGTACGAGCACGGCGAGGGCAAGCCCATGATCCGCCTGATGCAGAAGGACCTGAAGGTCCTGCGTCAATGGCTGGCCAGCGCCTAGATTTCGTAAGCCGGGCTGTGAAACGATGAGTTCAAAACCACCCTCATCGACAACGCGCGCGCGTTGGTTGGCTGTGGTCGGAATGGCGTTGGCCGTCCCGGTAGGCTTCGGCGTAAAGTTCTACTCTGGACCAGCCGCGCAATGGGCCAACCATTCTCTGGCCGGCGCCATTTACGAGATCTTCTGGCAGTTCGCTGTTTTATTCTGCCTGCCCCGAGCGCGTCCCTGGAAGATCGCGCTCGGTGTGTTCATCGCTACGTGCGGGATTGAGTTTCTCCAGTTGTGGAATCCGCCGTTGCTGGAGACCCTGCGCGGTAATTTCGCCGGGCGCGCGGTTCTGGGCTCAACCTTCGCCTGGTCCGATTTTCCCTACTACATCCTCGGAAGCCTCGCTGGCTGGGGAATTCTCACTCGGCTTGCTAGACTTACCGCCAACGGCGATCCCACCCCCACACCGCAAAACCAATCGGACCCACAATGACCTCGCATCAACCAGACTTTCTTCAATCAGGACCCTCGCTCTTCGAGCGCGTGGGCGGACACGAGTCGCGTCGGGCTCACCCGAGATCGAAGAATTCGGGCCGGATCTTTTTCTTGTCGCAGTGGAAGATCGCGAGGCTGCGTCCGAGCTTGAATCGTTGCTGGCCGGCGTAGCCCGGATTGAAATACAGGATGCCGCCGATGGTTTCGTTGAAGGGCTTGTGGGTGTGCCCGAAGACGATTACGTCGGGGTTCTGGCGTTCGACACGCTCCTTGAGCATGGGCTCCAGGCGATAGGGATCGACGATGTGATTGACGAGGAATTTCAAGCCGGCAAGTTCGATGATCTCGGTCTCGCGAACGGTCAGGCCAAAGTCGGTGTTGCCCAGCACAGCGGTCATGGGGGCGATGTGCTCCAGTTCAACGATCAGCGAATGCGGCCCGATATCCCCGGCGTGCAGGATGTGATCCACTCCTTCAAACAACCCGGCGACTTTTGGGTCCAGAAATCCGTGCGTGTCGGAGATGACGCCAATTTTCATCTTAATTGGTCAGTGGATCGCGAATGGGATCACTCCGCTCTTGTTGGCAGGCTGACATTGTTCCGAGTGATCCAATAGGACACCCTCCGGCTCTGCCGGTGAGACACTCGAAGTTTGATTTTTTTAGCAGTCATTCGTCGTCGCTTTGCTTCGGGGAGCGCGCGCGCCTCGCGTGCCCTCATTGGCGCCTCGCCGTTGAGCCATGACGCGTAGCGGCTTGGATTTCCAGCGGCTCGACCGCGGGAACCGGAGAATACGGCGGGGGCGCCAAATTCAACACGCGAGGGCGCGTATGCTCCCCGGAGAATGCCTGGCCTTCGGGTAACTAACTTTGCCGGCAGATTGAGCCGGAAGCCAGCCAACCGCTTCGTGCGGCTCACTTATCCAAGTCACCGGTTTTACCTGTGGCTTCTGACTTAGACATCCGCGGACAACGGACCACTGACAAACTCAGGCCTGACTTTCTCCCGGCTCGAGATCAGGGGCTTCGGCTTCGCTTTCTTCGGTTTCCTCCTCGGTCGCCGGCTCGGGGGCGAAGAGCTTCATAACGCCGATGAAGAAGGAGGCGAAGACGCCCGTGCTCAGAAGGGAGCTGCGGAAGAATTCCCAGGTGGGGGGCCAGCCGGGAAGTCCGGTGGAGAGGGCCTGAATCCAGGTCGCAAGCGACTTGGGAGCGTAGAGAGGATTCATCAACCAAGCGGCAGTGTTGCTGATCAGGTAGAACAGGATCGCGCCAAAGATGCCTCCGCCGAGCAGGGTTAGAAACTTGTCTTGGGCCTGGAATTGGCGGCCGAGCCAGATGATCAACGCGAAGCCCGCGTAATTCGTGATCATGAACATTTGAAACGGGGCGGAGCCGTAGAAGAACACGTTCAGCACGATGTCCGTCACGAGCAGGGTTCCCAGCGGCAGCCACCAGCCCATCGGACCGCGCAAGTAGACGCCAGCGCAAAACGCCAGCGCATAGACGGCGCTGAAATTGCGCGGCATCCAGTCCGCCGATGAGAAGACGAAGCGAGTCAACGCCAAGGCGACCATCAGCAAAATCGGGACGACGAGTGGATTTCTTTTCTCGTTCACAGGCAGCGCATTCTAATCGCGAAGTCTCGATTGAACAGAAGGAAAGGGCGGAAACGAAAAAGCGGCGGATCTAGCTCATTGGAATTGAACGAGGTCAGATTCTCCGAAGGATTGCAGGCAGTTTCGTAGCAGCCGAGGTCACGAGGCTGCTACGAATTACCTGGATCGCTGACGCCCGGAAGGGCCATCCACGCAAACCTTCAATTTCCCTTCGGGCGGCGCGGTCCGCGTTGTCGCAGGGGATTCTCCATGAGGCCGGCGCCGGTGGGTTCGCCCGCAAAGTAATGATCCTTGGGGATGCCATAGCGGCCGAGCACGCGTTGGGTGGCGTTGTCGGTCTCCGCGGCGTCGAGCACCAGGCGTTGGGCGGCGCTGCCCTTGATGAACTCCACCACGTGAAATCCGTCCTTGGGCGTCTTCATGGCCTCGGTGAGATCCTTGAGGGTGTGGATCTGCTTATCGTTCACATTGTCAACGACCTGAAAGCGGATGGCTTCGTAGCCCAGATTAATTGGGTCCGGAATCACGACGGTGAGCACGACCAGGCTGGGCGTTTTCTCGGTCGATTCCTTGCTGCGGAAATAAAGCAGGCGAAAGGGCGCGCTGCGCGTCCAGGAGGAGCCCCACCGACGAAGGAAGTCCTCGGTCAATGGTTGAAAGACGATCCCGGCCGTCATGAGATACTCGGGCTCTTGATCGAAAATGTAATCAGGAATGAGATCGCGGCCATAATCCGCGGCCGGCATGGTGTAGGTGACTTCCAGTTCCTTGCCGTCGCGAAGCACCTTGATTTTGACCTTATCGCCGGCGCTTCGGCCTTTGTGGGTGGTTAAATTTTCAAGCGTCAGATGACCGTATTCGGGATCCTTGTATTCGCCCTCGTTGTCGATCGAGTGGCCGTCGACTTCGAGAATCAGGTCCCGCACCTTCATGACGGATTTGCGATCCTTCTTCTCCGGAACCTTGATGACCACCACGCCGCGTGGTTCGCCCTTGAGTCCGAGGTATTCGAGCGTGTCGGGGTTGCGGGTGGGTTGCCAGGTGAAATCAAAGATCCCAAGGCCGGCGAACTTGCCTTCGCGTTGCGCCTTCAGCACGGGGCGAATGAAAGCGTAGGGCATAATCGACGCGGTGTCGCCGCCCTTGCCGACGCAGATGCCGACGAGCTTTTCGCCGTCAAAGACAGGTTCGGCGGATCCGATGCCGTCGGCCTCGGTGTTGGCGCCGAGATGGAGGCAGGAAACCGTGCTGAGCTGAAGAGTCCGATCACGCCACTCGTAGAAGTCGGCCTTGCGCGCCTCCATCTTGCCGCTGCGCCAACGGGCGATCTGCAGGCCGTCCCGATTAAAATCCTTGTCGGCCAGTTCAATCGGCTTGAGGCCTTCCCAGAAGGAGTCCGAATCGGACGTGATCAGGGCGACATTCGCGTGGTAGTCCATCCACTTGACCTCGCCATTGAACCAGCGACCGCGCCCGCCTTTTTGGATCCGAATGAGAATTTTGTCATTCAGGCCGGTGGCCGTGGTCAGGATCTCACGCGGTCCGATCACCGTGCCGATCTTCCGGGACTTGGCGGT
>JBLHKZ010000349.1:0-5274 GCA_047618185.1 Limisphaerales bacterium | reverse complement strand
TCGGTGGCCTCGGAGACGTAGGATTGAACCACCCGCGCGGCCATGGGCACGGCCGAGACGCCCGCCGCTCCAATGCAGGGATTGATCCGCTTGTCTTTCGGGAGGAAGAAATTCAGCAACTTGGCGAAGATGAGACCGCCCATGGTGCTGAAGCTGAAGGCGACCATTCCCAACGCGAGAATCTGCAATGTCTGAACCTTGAGGAAGGTGGTGCCTTCCATCGTCGCTCCGACGACCAGACCGAGGAAGATGGTGACGATGTTGATCAAGGGACCGCCGGCGGTGGCGCTTAGACGCTGGGTGACGCCGGATTCTTTAAGGAGATTGCCAAACATCAGCATGCCGATGAGCGGTCCACTGTCGGGTATGAAGAGGACAGTGATCATGCAGGTGACGATCGGGAACAGGACGACCGCCGTCTTGGAAACGGGCTTGGCCTGGGGCATGTCGATCTCGCGCTCTTCCTGCGTGGTGAGCATTTTGATGAGCGGGGGTTGAATCAAGGGCACGAGCGCCATGTAGCTGTAGGCCGCGACCGCGACCGCGCCGAGCAGATGCGGGGCGAGTTTTGAGGCGACGAAAATGGTGGTCGGGCCGTCAGCTCCTCCAATGATGCCGATGGCGGCGGCCTCTTCCATCGTGAAACCAAACAGGTAATACGCTCCCAGCGCGGCGAGGAAGATACCCAATTGAGCGGCGGCTCCGAGTAGAAAGGTGATGGGCCGGCCAAGCAGGGGGCGGAAATCGGTCAGCGCGCCGACGCCCATGAAGATGATCGGAGGCAGCAGCTCCGCGTTCTTGATCGTGTTCTTGTAGATGAAGGCGAGCAGTGGCCATTTGTTGCCTTCCTCAGGGTAATAATTGGACGTCATTCCGGCCTCGGGCAGGTTCGCCAGGATGGCGCCGAAGCCGATCGGGATCAGCAGCAGAGGCTCGAAGTTGTATTTAACGGCGAGAAATATGAGCGTTCCCCCGACGGCGAACATGACAAAATTCTGCCAGCCGAGGTGCATGAACCCGGCGCTGTTGATCAGCTGCTGAAGTATCTCCATTGCGGTGTTTGTGGGCGACGATTAGGCCGCGATCGTGAGAATGGGCTTCCCTTTGGAGACCGTGGAGCCGATCGAGGAATCGACGGTGGCGACTGTGCCTCCTGCCGGCGCCTTGACGTCGTGTTTGGCCTTCATGGCCTCAACGGCCGCGACGACCTGCCCCTTGGTGACGACGTCGCCGACGTTTACCTTGATTTCGACCAATTCAACATTGCCGTCGAACGGCGAAAAGACTGGAACGGTTTGGCCGCTGGGAGCCGGAGCCGCAGCAGGAGCCGCTCCCGCTCCCGGAGCTGCGGCGGCTGGAGCCGCGCCGCCGGCCGGGCCTTGGATGGTGATTCGGAAATTGCGGGTTTGTCCGTTTTCCTCGACTGAGCAGTTTGTCGTGATTGTGCCGCTGAAGGCAGGCGCGGCTGGAGCCGCCGCTGGCGCGACCTCGACGGTCTCCGCCTTGGGTTCTTCCTTGAGCGGGATGTTGATCCTGGGATTGCCTGTGAGCAATCGAATGCCCTCGTTCAATTCCATGTTCTTGCCGGGCACGATGGCGGCGGCCACGAGAAAAATGTTTTCTTCGGTGAGCGGCAGGTCGCGTTCCTTGAGAGCGGCTTCAGCTTGTTCGAGGGAATCGGGCGCGGCTTCGAGTGGATCGCCGTCGAAGGGCGGCAGTTCGAGTTGCTCAGAGGCGATCTTGACGACCTCGGGATCGGGCGGCAGCGGCGGTCGGCCGAAGTAGCCGAGGACGGATTTGCCAAAGCCGGCGTCCATCTTGTTCCAACGGCCGAGCAGCACGTTGTTAAATGCCTGGAGCCAGTATTGCTGGCTGCCGGGCGTGACGCTGGACCAGGCTCCGCCGGCTTTCACCACGATGGGAAATTCTTCCAGCACAGCGCCGTACTTATCCAGGATGCCGGCCTCGGCCATCATGTGGACGTTTGGACCGATCGCGCCGCCGGGCATGGGGAAGCCGACCACGCGGGCATCGGGAGTCGTCGTGACCGGATTGAAGGCGTAGTCCTTCAGTCCCTCGGTCAGCAACGCTTCGATCTCCGGCATCTTGGCGGGATCGATGTCCAATTCGTAATCGGTGTTCTTGAGCGCGTGCGCCATGGAACGCACGTCCGGCTGGACAGTGCCGCTGGCCATGGGCCGGACCGAGAGATCGACGCCGTCGCAGCCGCCTTCGATGCCGGCCTTGTAGCACGTCACCGCCAACGACGCGGTGTCGTGCGTATGGAGAATTAAGCGAATCTCCGGCGGCAGAATCTTTTTCAGGCCCTTGGCCGTTTCGTAGCAGGTGGTCGGATCGGTCGTTCCAGAGGCGTCCTTCATGCACACGGAGTCGAAATGCACGCCGGTTTTCATGAAGCGGCGAATGACGTCGATGTAGAACTCGGAGGTGTGGACTTTGGTCGATTCGAAGGGCAGCCCCATAAGCGCGACGCAGACCTGGTGATGCATGCCGGCGTCGACGATGGGTTGGCCGGTTTTGGCCAGATTGTCGACGTCGTTCATGAAATCGAAGTTACGGTCGATCGATGTGCCGTGCTTCTTCATCAGCTTGGCCTGGAGGCTGAGCGCCTTAAGCCGCTGAGTGGTGAGTGTGACGCCGGAGACCGAGCGCGTCAGGATTTGCAGATCCACGTCGGGCCCGACCTTCTCGCGGATCGTCGACATGCATTCGAAGGGGTCTTCACCAACGTAGAAATAGGGGGCCTGGAATCGCGCGCCGCCGCCAAACTCGAAATGGCGGATCCCGGCTGCTGCGGAAGCCTCCAGCGCCGGGAGGATGTCCTTCAGACGCGCCTTGCCGCCGAACAGGCTTTGCAGCCCGTCGCGAAACGGCGTGAACATGACTCGAATCTGTTTTTTGCTCATGATTTTCTCTACTTGGAAACAGGCTTACGCGAATAGGCCTATTTGATTTCTTCGATATTCGTGACCTTGGCGCCGGGAATCGTGGTTGAAACCGCGGTATGAATTGCCGCCAGCACGGCCTGGTCGGTTTCGTCGGTCTTCTCGGGAAAGACCAGGGTGATGATATGAATGAGGGTCGCGAGCACAGAGAGCAGGATCAGCACGGCGGCAAAAGCCCAGGCGCAAATAACGACTAGATTTGGATCTTCCATATTCTTTCGAGTGTTTTGGACGTTCGCTGACGCGATATCAGCCTGGTATCGGGAGCAGGATCTGGCGAACGGGCCGCCTTTAATAGCAACTTCGGTCGGTCGTGTTAACCGAAATTTTCGGGAAAATTGAGTTGGGTGATTTCCGTGGGTAGATTGGAGCCGGCGATGTCCGAGAATGCGGAGCTTTGCTCATCGTAGTCCTCGTCCTTCCTACTCGTCCTCCAGTCCTTCAAAATCTAGATTCCTATCGGAATGAACGATTGGAGAATAGCTCAATTCCAACAACCAAGGGCGTAAGGCGTTTGACGTTGGTATTCCCGGGCTTTCACATCGCGGGCCTTCGGCCCTGGAACGTGACGTGGACTTGGAGTCGGGAGTCCGCAGTGATCCGCGCCTTGAATTGGATCAACGAACCCCGCGTTTTAATCCGATGTCGGAAAGAGCCGTTGGCGCGCTTCGTCCGTCAATGGTGAGGCATATTCGCTGATTTCGTAGATCTCGGCGAAGCGGATTTTTTCGCCGCGGGCGGGGCCATAGGTGTCGATCAATTGCGCGCGGTAGCGTTCGGTATTCTCGGCCATCTTCGTTTCGAAGAGCTGCCGCGCGAATGCGAGCCGCCCGGCGGGATCTTCAGGGACCTCGGCTTCGAGCCGCCAGTTGTAGGGCAGCCATTCGAAGATTTGCGATTCATGACAGGCCAGCATGCGCGCGATCGTATCGAGCCTGTCTGTCACGTCGACGACGACATCGCCGCGCAGTTCGGTGGGGCGGGTAAACACATCCCAGACGTAGGCGACGACGGGGTCCTTGCGCAGATAGGGCGTCTCGGGGCAGACATGCGGCACGGTGACCATGTAGGACGCGTCGCGGACGGTTTCTCCCAGGGCGCGATGATCGGGGTGGTAATCCTCGGGACGGTGAGTCAGCACAAGATCGGGCTTAAACTCGCGAATTTCTCGGATGACCTGACGTCGAAATTCCAGGGTCGGCAGGAGTTCGCCATCGGGATTATCCCAGACCGCGCATTCGGCGCCAATGACCGCGCAGGCGGCGGCGGCTTCCTGTTTTCGACGAGCGGCGAGTTCTTTGCCCGGATGGAGGTGATGGCCAGCTTCGCCATTGGTCACCGACACGAACTTCACCGTG
The DNA here is from genome assembly GCA_047618185.1 of Limisphaerales bacterium. Classification (GTDB taxonomy): domain Bacteria; phylum Verrucomicrobiota; class Verrucomicrobiia; order Limisphaerales; family JAYPEY01; genus JAYPEY01. Next base: position 950 of record JBLHKZ010000349.1, on the reverse strand, counting down.
TGGCCGAGATCGCGATGGATGGCGGCGAGTCCGCCGGCGCGGACTTCAGCGTCGTCGGGATGGGCGACGAGCACGAGGAGGCGGGGATTTGGGTCGTTCATCGTTCTTGAGACGGACCGCGTCCTCGCGGTCCCATTTGTTTGATGGAGCAGGACACCGAGGACGGCGTCCGTCTCAGGATTTCACATCGCGCTCAGCGGCAGCGAAACTTCCGCGCCCTCCTCGATGGAAACGAGTCCGGCTTCGAGGATTTCCTGGGTGTCGCGGCAAAGGCGATCGTTGCCCAGTTCGAAGAATTCTTCTCCGGTTTGCAGGCAATGAATGAAGTTGGCGCTGGCGCTGCGCAGATGCGTGGCCGGGCGTCCGACTTTGACTTCCTTGCCCATCGGGTTTTTCTTGTCGGCCTTCCAAAGCTTGCCGCCTTCACGCGGCTCGATCATCAGCGCGCCTTCGGTTCCGTAAATCACGGGCGTGTAGGTGTGGAAATAACCGACCTGCGTCCAGGAGCCTTCGGAGATCGCCAGCCCATTGGGATAGGTCATGACCAATGCGCCGTTGTCCTCGACGAGGATGTCCTCCTTCACGAATCGGCCGGCGGTGGCGGAAACGCGGCTTGGCGTTCCCATTAGATATTGGGCGAGCAGGGCGCCGTAGCAGCAATAGTCGATGAAGGCGCCGCCTCCGTTAAGCTCTTCGTCGTAAAGCCAGTCGCTGAAATACTCGGAGCAGCCCATTTCCTTCGGGCCTTCGTGGGCGGCGCGGTATTTGACCTCCCAGATGTCGCCGATGGCGCCGGCCTTGGCGAGGGCGAGGCCTTTCTGCATTTGTGGCCACCAGGAGAAGGGCCAGTTGACCATGCAGCGGACCTTGTTGTTGCGCACCGAAGCGAGCAGGTAATCCGCGCCGTCGAGATCGGCGGCGAGGGGTTTCTCGATCATCAGATGCACGCC
>JBLHKZ010000348.1:0-5294 GCA_047618185.1 Limisphaerales bacterium | reverse complement strand
ATCCAGTCGGTGTGTTTCTTCATGGAGTGAATCTGCTCCCCGCTCACGGTGCTATAGACCTTCACCAACTTGCTCGGTCCGCCGAGCGCGATAAATTTCTGATCGGCGCTGATGTCCGCCGCCAGCACGGTGTCGAATTCGTCGCCGACCTGAATGACACGTTCGCCGGACGCCACATCATAGACCGCAACGAGACCGACCTGCGCTCCATAACCGCCGCCGACCAGCAGCAGCTTGCCGTTGCGGCTGAACTTGATGTCCGTGGGAAAACCCTCCGCAAAAGGAATGACGCCCGCGAGTTCAAGCGAATCGGTGTTGTAAAGGAGCACCTGCTTTTCATCGCCAAGCGCGACGAGCGGAGCCCATGGGCTATGGGCCAGGGTCAGGATGGCGTTGTTCCGTTCGGTCCGAACGAAGGGCTCCAAGAGCCAGTCCTTCGGCATGGCCGGCGGGCCCTTAGGTTTGCCGATGTCTCCCGCGCCAACGGCCAGGTCCATCTTGGGCTTGTTCGACTTGATCGCCTTGCTGCCGCTAGTCTCAAGCAACCCTCCAGCGATCCATTTGCGCAGAATATCGATCTCACCGGCCGCGATGGGCCCAGAATTGGGAGGCATGGTCGGCTCCTCGGCCTGCGTGACCACATTGAATAACTTGCTGCCCTCGGGATCGCCGCCGTTCAGAATCTCTCCACCCGCGCCGCCGCGCAACGCCGCCGAGAAACTGCTCAGATCGAGGCCGCCCTTGACGTCATTGGCGTTGTGGCATTTGAGGCACCGATTGCGAAGAATCGGCATCACGTCGTCCTCGAATGTGTGTTTCTTCTCGGCCGCCCCCGCGCTGATCGCGGCGCTAAGTAGCAATGCGGCCAACCCATTGCGAACTGCTGTGCTTCGTTTCATAGTAAGTCTGTCAGTTATAAATTCAGCCCGTCGTTTCCGCCTGAAAAAATCAAGCCGGATAGCCGCCGATGTTACCGGCCGCCATCCGGCGGGAAAATCGATTGCGAATCAGTGGTTGAACATGAATTCCTTGGAATTCAGGAGCGACCAAAACAAATCGTTCAGCGTCGTTTCAAGCTTCTTTTCGTCTTTGAAGAACGGCTCCAATTTTACCCATTCCGCAGCCGTTGGCTTTCGGGCAAAAGTCCGGAGATAGAGCTCATCGGTGATTTCACGCGGTGTCTTTTTGGCCGCCAGAAGTTTTTTAACAACTGCGCCGCTCACGACCTTGTTGTTCACGGTGTCGCCGTTCAGAAGGTGAAGGGCCTGTGAGAGGCTGGGATCCATCACAACTTCGCAGGAGCAAACCGAATCGCGCTTGGCCCGGCCGAACGTCGACAGGAAGTAGTTACTGACGCGTCCGTCATAGATCTGCACGGCGCCCTTGCCCCGCTCCATGCGCGAGAACTTCTCCGTGTTCTCGGTCACGTTATTGATCGCGTCGAACATCACCTCAGCGCGCATTCTTCGAATGGAGCCCTTGGTGAAGTTCTGCGTGTCGGACTCGTTGGACGCATTCCCCTGGGTGGAGAGCTGATACGTGCGGGAGCTGCAGATATCGCGCGTCAGTTGCTTGAAGTCATAGTTGGACTCCGAGAACCGCCGGGCCAGCTCATCGAGCAGCTCGGGATTCGAGGGCGGATTGCTGATGCGCACGTCATCGACCGGCTCAATGATGCCCCTGCCCATGAAATGCGCCCAGACGATGTTGACGAGGTTGCGGGCGAAATAGGGATTCTTCGGCGAAGCAATCCACTCCGCCAGAATGGCGCGGCGATCCTGCCCGGCCTTGATTTCAGGATACTCGCCGCCGAGGAATTTCGGCTTGGAGTTCTTCTTCGTCACCGGGTGCTTTTGCTCGCCGCCGCCGCTGTTGTAGACGATCGTGTCGCGAGGATCCTCACCGCGCTTGCGGCCCACTTGAGTGAAGAAGGCCGCGAAACTGTAGTAGTCGTCCATCGTCCATCGGTCGAAGGGATGATTGTGACACTGCGCGCATTGGATGCGCATGCCCATGAAGACCTGGGCGACATTCTCGGACGTCGCCAGAATCTGGGTTTCGAGCTTGTAGTAGTTCGCCGCCGGGTTCTTGAAGGTCGGCCCGGAGGAGGCCAACAGCTCTTTGACCATTTTGTCGACCGGCACGTTGTTGACGATCTGCTCGCGCAGCCAATCGTAATACATCTTGGTGTTCTTGACGCTGAAGTAGCCGCCGTTCTGAGGCTGAGAGCGGACCCGCAACAGCTCGCCCCACTTCATCACCCACATATCGGCAAACTCGGTGCGATCGATCAGCTCGCTGATGACCCGCTCGCGTTTCCCGGTGCTGATGTCGGCCTCGAATTCCGCGATTTCCTTGGGCGTCGGAACTTTCCCGATGATGTCGAGGTAGACGCGGCGAAGGAACACCGAGTCGGCTCCGAGCTCGGACGGGGAGATGCGCAGCTTCTTCAACTTGGCGTAGACCAGCTCGTCGACGTAGTTGTTCGGCTTGACGTCGGGAAAGGTGAATTCGAGCCCCTTGGGGATGACCAGGACCTGTGTGCCCACCGCAAAAGTGTCGTAACGCGCCAGGATGAACGCCTCCCCGCGCGAGCCGCCCGTGAGGACGCCGTCCGTCGAAACCAGCACGGATACGTCGTTGTTCGAAACGATCGCCGCAAGATGGGTGATGTCCCGATCCGTGCCGTCGGAATAGGTGGCGCGCACCGTCAGACGTTGCTTCGCTCCCTCGCCCTCAAGCACAACCTGCTTGGGAAAGATTTCGATGCTGACCGCCTTGGCGACATCCGCTGCATCCTTCGGGACGCCGGCCTTGAGCCAACGAAGCAGACTGTCATAGTACTCGGAGTCCTTGGTGAACAATGCCCCCCCCGTGTGTTGCACGGAACCGACGGACTTGGCCATCATCAGGCTGTCCTCGGGCAAGGCCAGATTGATGCGCCGACCGATGAACTCACGCGTCAGCCGATCGTAGTCTCCATCCGGGTCGAAGCCAAAGAGCGAAAGGCGGAAGCCGTCTTTGCCGCGCGAAGACCCATGACAAGGTCCGGAGTTGCAGCCGGATTTCATGAAAACCGGCATGACATCGAGTTTGAAACTGATCGGCCGGTCTTCCTTGGCCTTGGCGACGGTCACCGGCAGCTTGAGGGTGCGTCCGCCAAACTCGATCTTCATCTCCGTCTTGCCGTCGGCGATCGGGTAGAGAGCATGATTCTCGAACTTGGCCAGTTTCGGGTCCGCCAGAGTATACTTCGCCTGAGCTGAAACATCCTCCGTAATGCCATCGGCGTAAATCGCCTGGATCACGACGGGCTGCCGATCACGCAAGGTGGTGAGGTTGGCATTCGGCGGCATCACCTTGAGATCCGTCAACTTGGCGTTTCGCGCTTGCGCGCCAAACAGGGACGTCAGGCACAGGATGCCAATTAGCGCTTTGATTCTCATGCTTTTCATAGACACGTTTGTCATTGTTGAAATGTGCGGGCGGCTTTGGGCTTCACCCTATTTGGCGAGAGCGACCTTCTTCTTGTCGTCCTTCTTTTCGGCCTCTTCGACCTTGGGCTTGGTGATGATCAATCTTCCGCTGGTGGCGCCGATGAAATCCATCGGTTCGCCGTTCTTTTGCGCCGTCATGCGCCAGTAGACCGTCTTCTGGACGCCGGCTCGGCTCTTGTCCGTCGTCTTGATCGTAAAGACCGCTTCCTTGGAATCCTTGGTGATCTCAACGGGAGTGGCGGTGCAATTGGCCGGCAGGCTGTAGAGCGTGAGCTTGGCCTTGCCGTCGAATTCAACTTTGTGGTCAAGCTTGCATTTGTAGGTCACCTCGTCGCCGATGACGCAGGAGGCGGTTTCGAACTTGCCAAGCACGAGTCGGGGCAAGATTTCAAGATCGATGAAATTCGATGCGGTCCAAAGCTCGCCGCCGCCCACAGCCGAACGTCCCTGCACGCAAACCTTCCATGATCGAACTTGCGCGTTGTAGCGGGCGTCGATCCGATATTTGGCCTTGGTCTGTCCCTTCGCAATTTTTATGTAGGAACTCGCGGAAACTCCCGGCGGGCGAAACGGGAAGAAGGCGTAGACGTCACCATCCCAACCCTCTTTCTTGATCACGTTCACCTCGAGGTACTGAATGCCGTACTGCACGATCGGCGCCTTGGGCTGTGTCAGCTCGATCCGATAGGGAGATTCTGCGGCCACCACGATCGGGAGTTTGTCGAGGGTCTTGATCTTGTAGACGGTGGCGTTGGGGCTGGCGTGCACCAGATCGATCTGCTGGTTCAAGCCGCCCTCGGCAATCGGAGATTCCTTGCCGTCAGCGATCGCCAGGACTTCAGGGAAGACGAACGTGCCTCCCACTGCCGCGTCCTTGGTCGCTTCAAAGGTCAACGGGAACGAGGTGACATTCGCAGGCATCACATCGGAGATCAGCTTCACACCCTTGGGAAGATTCGGAATATGAAACTTCAGGTCGCCGCGCAACCCATTCTGCCGGCTGACATTCATCATGGTGGTGAAGCGGTTGCCCTTGTGGACAACCACCGCCTGACGAGTCTGAGAATCACGGCGCGCGACATGCGGGATGCTCAGCGCGTAGCTCGGCTGGAAAGGCGTCAACTCCAGGCGATAAGTAAAGTCGGGGCGGCCGCGCTTGAGATGATCGGACACCCGAATGACATACTCGCCATCGGCCGCGGGAGTGAATCGGAAATAGCTATCCGCTCCGCCGGAATCGTCGTTGCCGGCGATATACTTGCCCTTGCCATCATAAATGTACAACAGGGGATCCAGGCCCGACCGGATTTTCTGCGCGTGCGCGCGAACATGAAAGCTTTGGCCTTTCTTGGCGTTGAAACGGAAGTAGTCGATATCGCCCTCTTCCGAGATAATGCCGTTGAAAGCCGCCGGAACCGGCGTCGCGGTCTTAGTCGCCGTGGCGACATCGTTGTTCGGCTCCACTTCGAAAACATTGTCGAAAGGCGAGACGCGGAAGGCGTTGAGAGAGGGAGAAACAACGCCGTCGCGAACGGCGGCAATGCCGAAATCGTCGGTCGGCTCGGCCGGCAGCTTGATTTCTTGTTCGAAATCGCCCGAGGCGTCTCCCAGAAATTTCACTTTGATCGTCTCGCCCGCTTTGCCGCCCGCCGGGAACACGGCCTGAGGCCGCGGAAAGCTGCCGATGTGCGCCCGGTAGTAGCTGTAGCGTCCACCGCCATAGGCGGCTTCACGAACCTGAACAATGTAGGTTCCATCCGCCGGGGCGATCACGGTGACCGCCGGATCCTGTAGGTG
>JBLHKZ010000347.1:0-5328 GCA_047618185.1 Limisphaerales bacterium | reverse complement strand
ACAAACGAGGAACTCCACGCGAAACGCACGGCCAGCCTCTTACGAATCCGCACGCCAGAACACCCCGCTCCCTGGCTTCTTCCGCTGGGATTCATGCTCGCTTTTGGCGGCGGAATAATCGGCATGGTCTTCCACGGAATCGGAATCGGCATCGGCTACTTTCTTTGGTGTATGAAGACGACGGATCCCACCGGCCAGAAATACCCCACCTACGACGAAACGACCCGCAATCAGGGCCTATTTATGACGATCTTCGGGACCGCCGCATTCCTCTTCTGGAGCCTGCTCCGCGTCGACAGCTAAGGACGGCTTCGCTCTTCGTCCCAGCGAGGCTGGAAAAATATCAATCCCGCGCTGAGGCGCTGCTTTCATTTTTCTCCCCTCACGACATAGAACCATCCGCGCCAATTCTTAAGCATTCGTGTAAATCTTCCGCAGTACAGTAACCAGTAAAGGGATTGTAAAACTTACCCTCCTCCCGCTGAATGATCGCTATGCTCGCGCAGACAAAACAGAAAACGACGACCTCATGACCGCATCGACATCCACCACGGCCGGCCCGGCCGACGAGAAACAACGGCTCCTCGTCATCGACGACGACCAGAAACTCTGCCGGCTGATTGGGGATTATCTCGAGCCGCTCGGCTACGCCGTGACCGCCGTGCACACCGGCCCGGAGGGCGTCGACGCCGCCGCATCGGACGACTGGCAGGCCATCATTCTCGACGTCATGCTCCCCGGCCAGGACGGCTTCGAAGTCCTGAAACAAATCCGCAAGGAATCCGACACGCCCGTGCTGATGCTCACCGCGCGCGGCGACGAGGCCGACCGCATCGTCGGACTCGAGCTGGGAGCCGACGACTATCTGCCCAAAACTTTCTCCACGCGTGAATTGCTCGCGCGACTCCGCGCCGTGACTCGACGGACCGTCCGCCGCAGGAACGCCAACGACACCCAGCCGCTCACCTACCTCACTCTCGGCGAATTGCGCCTTTGCCCCGACGACCGCACCGCCGCCATGGGCAGCGAGATGCTGACTCTGACCCCCGTCGAATTCGACCTTCTCCTCTCACTCGTCAAAGCCAAGGGCCGCGTCAAGAGCCGCGAGCAACTGCTCGACGAGATCCGCGACCGGAACTACGACGTGTTCGACCGCTCGATCGACGTTCACATCTCCGCGCTGCGCAAAAAACTGGGCGACGACCCCAAGAATCCCAAATACATCCAGACCATCCGCGCCGTGGGTTACCTGATGAAGCGTCCGGAATCCAAGGGGACGTAACGCCTTCCGATGCGCCCGCAATTCAAACTTCTGGGGAAGGTGCTTGGCCTCCTGGCCGCGAGTCTGACGGTCCAGGCGTTGGTCTTCCTTTGGTTCATCCACCAGGGCGCGGGGAAAGAGCCCGGCGCCGGCGAACAGTCCCTGATCTGGGTTGGCGCGGGAGCCATCCTGTTTTCCGCGATCATCTGGTTTCCCTTTGTCCGTCGCGCCAATCGAGCGATCACCGAGATGATTCGCGCCACCGAGGCAATCGCCGAGGGCGACTTCGAAGTTTCCGCACCGGCCGATCGCAGCGATGAGCTCGGCCAACTTGCCGCCGCGATCAATCACATGGCCTCGCGGCTGAACGGTTTCGTCCAGGGCCAAAATCGTTTCCTCGGCGATATCGCTCATGAACTCTGTTCGCCAGTCGCGCGGATCCAGTTGGCGCTGGGCATTCTCGAACGCAAGGCCGATGAAGAACTCCGCGCCAACGTCGACGACCTGCACGAGGAGGTTCAGGAAATGTCCGGTTTAATCAACGAACTGCTCTCCTTCTCCAAGGCCGGCTTGCAAGGCGAGGAAATCAAGCTCGATCAAGTAAACCTTTCTCAATCCGTCGCTGAAGTCGTCCGCCGAGAAGGCAAGGAGAATGCCGAACTGAAGATCGAAGTGGACGATGCCATCGTCGTCATGGCCGAGCCGAAATTCCTCGATCGGGCGCTCGGCAATCTGATTCGCAACGCCATCCGCTATGCGGCCAAGGATGGCCCCATCGTCATCGATGCCGAGCGGGACGACGCCTGGGTGTCGATTCGCGTGACGGATTGCGGCAAGGGTATCCCCGCGGAATCCGTGCAACAAATTTTCGATCCGTTTTTCCGACCTGACGATTCACGCGTGCGCCTGACCGGCGGCGCCGGGCTGGGCCTCGCCATCGTCCGCGCCTGCATCGAATCCTGCGACGGCAGCGTCCGCTGCCGCAATCTCCAGCCGCGAGGATTTGAGGTAACGCTGCGGCTCAATGCGGCGTGAACCGCAACTCACCCCTAACCCCTCCCGAGGAGCTATGCATTACCCACAAGTTAGCAATCTGCGGCGCTGCCTCGCATCCTTTTATCCCAACGGGGTTGCGCCCAAATCGCCGATGATTGGCGCAACACCTTCGGCGTTGAAAATGCTTCTTGAACGTTGTTCCCAGGGTAGGTCGTGCCTCCCAACCCTGGGCTTTGGGGCGGAATCCCGTTGGGATTCGAAGGCGACCGATTCGAAAACTTATGGGTCAAGCACAGCCCCGAGGAGGGGTTAGGGTTGGGTTCTTCGAACTTGATAGAGCAGTTCAGATTCATCACCGCGCGCTCTTTGAAAATTAGTTTCAATAATTCCCGCTTTCCAACTCTCCCCGATTGTCATTTCCCCAAGAAGCGCTAACAGTCTCCCCGTGTTTGACGGACGCCCCCAACTTGCCGAAGACGCCAGCTCCATTACCATCCATGGCGCTCGCGAGCATAATCTGAAAAATATTTCAGTCGCCATTCCTCGCGACAAGTTTGTTGTCATCACCGGGGTCAGCGGATCGGGAAAAAGCACGCTCGCCTTTGACCTGCTTTTTGCGGAAGGGCAACGACGATTCCTCGATTCCATGAACGCCTACGCGCGGCAGTTCGTCGAGCAACTCGCGCGGCCGGACGTCGATCTCATCGCCGGCCTTCCGCCGACGGTCAGCATCGAACAGCGCAACACTCGCGGGGGCGGCAAGAGCACGGTTGCGACCGTCACCGAGATCTTCCACTACCTGCGACTGCTCTTCGCGCGGATGGGCGTGCAGCATTGCCCCGACTGCGACATCGCAGTTGAAGCGCAAAGCCGGGACGAACTCGGCCGCCAGCTCGATTCACAGGCCAATACACGCGGCGCGCTGACACTCCTTGCGCCGGTCATCCGCAATCGCAAGGGCTTTCATTCCGAGATCGCGACCTGGGCGGCAAAGCACGGATTCGAACAACTTCGCGCGGACAAGACCTTCTATTCCACAGCCGAGACCTTTCGACTCGATCGCTTTCGAGAACATGATGTCGAAATCGTCGTGGGAACGATCGGGGGGAAATCGAAGCGCTCCCCGGCCGACGCATCGAAAAAATTCGAGAATCCCCAGGCGGCGATCGACGAAGCGTTGAAGCTCGGCAATGGGGTTCTCTTCGCCATCGATAAGAAGGGAGTGGAGTCCATCCACTCGACCGAGCGCGCCTGCCCCAATTGCGAGCGCGCCTTCGATGAGCTGGACCCAAAGATGTTCAGTTACAACTCCTCGCGCGGCTGGTGCCCCACTTGCCGCGGCTTTGGCGAGACGTTCTACCTGCCCGAAGTGGAGCGTGGAGCTCGCGCGGAGGCCATCGAAGAATCGTGGTTCAGCTGCCAGGAGGACGAACGCGAGGAATGCCCCGACTGCAGCGGCGCGCGGATCAACCCCGTCGCCCGCGCGGTGAAGCTTGAAATCAAAGGCCTCCAATCGAAACTCTCCAAAGGCGCGCCGACGATCGACGCCTTTTCCCAGGCAACCGTCGAGCAGGCTCGGGAGGTTTTCGAACAACTCAAACTCACTGGCCGCGAAGCCCAAATCGCCCGCGACATCGCACCCGAGATTGCAACCCGGTTAAAATTCCTCTGCGAAGTCGGGCTCGGCTACATGCAGATGGGACGCAGCGTCACAACCCTATCGGGCGGCGAGTCGCAGCGCATTCGCCTTGCCGCCCAGCTCGGGTCCAATCTCAGCGGCGTGCTCTACATTCTCGACGAACCGACCATCGGACTGCACGCGCGGGACAACGAGCAACTTCTCGGCGCCCTCAAGACCTTGCGCGCTCGCGGCAATTCATTGGTCGTGGTCGAGCACGACGAGGACACCATGCGCCACGCCGACCACATCATCGACCTCGGACCAGGCGCCGGAGTGCACGGCGGCGAAGTCGTGGCCAGCGGAACGCTCAAGCAGCTCATGCAAAACAAGCTTTCGGTCACCGGATGTTGCCTGAGTGAGAAGAAGTCTTTTCCCGCACGCGGCAAACGCAGACCTGTCTCGAAGCGGGACGACGAACCCAGGTTGCAGCTCACCGACGCCAAGGCGCACAACTTGCGAAAGGTCTCCATCGATTTTCCGCTCAACCGATTCGTCGTCATCAGCGGCGTCAGCGGTTCGGGCAAGAGCACCCTGATTCGCGAATGCCTGCTCCCCTTGGTGACCGAGGCGATCGAACGCAAGGGCAAACCCAAGAAGTCAAAGGTCGCTTCGCACGCCGGCCAAATCGCGGGATTCGAATCTCTGGCGTCAGTCTACGAGGTCGACCAGGCTCCCATCGGCCGAACGCCGCGCTCCATTCCCGCGACCTACGTGGGCTTCTTCGACGACATTCGAAAGCTGTTCGCGCAAATCCCTGAAGCGCGACTGCGCGGCTACCAGGCGGGACGATTTTCCTTCAACAGCGCCCAGGGTCGATGTCCCGAATGCGAGGGAGCCGGAACCATCAAGCTGGAAATGAGCTTTCTGCCGCCGGCCTTTGTAAATTGCGAAACCTGCAACGGCTCCCGCTACGATCCCGAGACGCTCGACATCGAACTCAACGGCAAAAACATCGCGCAGGTTCTGGATCTGAGCGTCGAAGAGGCTCTCGAATTCTTCTCCCCCTTTCCCCGCATCAAACGCGCGCTCGAAGCGCTTTGCGACACCGGGCTTGACTACGTCAAGCTGGGCCAACCCAGCCCGACCCTGAGCGGCGGCGAAGCTCAACGACTCAAACTCGTCACTCACCTGTTGACGGGATTGAAGGAGAACATTGCCGAACTTGATCCGCGAATGAAACGCAAGCTCTTCATCCTCGAAGAGCCGACCATCGGACTGCACATCGCGGACGTGCGACGCCTGGTCGACGTGATCCAACGCCTCGTCGACGCCGGCCATTCGGTGATCGTCATCGAACACAACCTCGACCTGATCGCCGAGGCCGACTGGGTCATCGATCTCGGGCCCGAGGGCGGCGAAGGCGGCGGCAAGATCGTCGCGACAGGAACGC
>JBLHKZ010000346.1:0-5333 GCA_047618185.1 Limisphaerales bacterium | reverse complement strand
CGCGCTCCTGGGCGATTGACCTCAAACTCGCGATGCGCCGGCTATCTGGACTTTACGGCGGTCGCCGCGACTTCTGATTTCCCGCTGAAACTGTTCCCAATAAGGAGAATGTTCTGGTTGCTCGCGTCGATGGAAAGGTCGGCGGCGCCTTCGGCGGTCCGGCTGGCGCGGCAGTTGGCGATGGTCGTGTCGGAGGTGTTGCGCAGGACGATGCCGGAGCCGCAGTCGCTCAGGACGAGGCCGGTGATCGAGATGCCCTGGCAGCGCTCGAGGATCAGCGCGCCGTCGGGCGTCGTGAACTTGTGCAGGGTGTTGTTCGCGATCACGCAGTCGGAGGAATCACTAAACACGATTGTTCCAGGCCGTGTGAACTGACGCGGATTGAAGGTGTTACCCGAAACCACGACGCGCTTGCCGTGGGCGACCCGAAGATTGACCGGCTTGGGCGCGAAGAAGTTGTTGGCCGCGATCGCGACGTCGGACGCGTGGTGGATGTCGATGCTGGTGGTGGTGTCGCTGAGCACGTTGCCGGTGATCGTCACCGAATTGATCGGATAGATCTCCTTGCCGGCGAGCCGAATATTGGCGCCGCCGGGCGCGTTGGTCTTGTCCTCCGAGCCCGAGTAATTCGCCGAGTGTTGAATCGTGCAGCCGGTGATGGAAATCTCCGCGACGGACTTCGAGCGCGTGTCCGGCGTTCCGGAAACGTCGATCAGGATGTTGGCGGTCTTCGTGGGCGTTTCGTCGGCGGGCATGTTGCCTTCGATGTCGCAGCCCGCGACCTGGAGATTGCGGACGTTGCCGTCGCGCACGACGATGCCGCCCTGGCGATTGTAGGAAATGTGCGAATTAGCGACGTTGATCTGATGGAGATTGACGTCGTCGAGGAAAAGCCCGATGCCGGAATTCTCATAGAGGTGGCAATCCGAGACGAGGACGTTGCGATTGCGCGTGACGAGGTGAATGCCATGGCGGCACCAGCGCACCGAGACGCGGCTCACGATCGCCCCGACCGTCTGAAAGAGCTCCACCCCGTCGGCCTCCGGATGAGCGCCGAGAATCTCGATGCCGGAGACGATCGGCATGCGTTCGTTCCAGGTCGCGGCCTTGAACGCCGTGGGCGAGGCCGAGCCTTCGTGAGATCCGATCAGTTTCAGCGCCGGCCCCGGTCCGTCCATCACGATCGTCGCGCCGCCGTCGGCCTTGACCGCGATGGCGCCGTGTTTTTTGAGATCGAAGACCAACGGTTTGGTGATGCGCAGAATCTTGTCGTCGTCGCCCAGTCGCAGGTTGCCGCCGTTGTCGTCGATGCGCTTTTGCAACGCCGCGGTGGAATCAGGCAATTCCTTCAGATCTGGAATTTGATCGAGAGCGGTGTTGGTTTGACCGATTGCGGAAAGCGCGAGCAAGAGGAGGATCAGGACGGCAAGTTTTCTCATGTTGGCGAATGCGATAGCATGTTCGTCCCGGGCGCGGCAACGAAAAGCGCAGCGACGGCAGAGTTTACGGCAATAAATCAGGGCGCTGAACGACAAGCGCGCGGCGCCCGCATCCGAGCTGACAGAATAGTCGAAGACAGAATAATGGCTTTCAATATTCTGTCATCCCCTCGTGTTTCCAGGCCTATGAGCGCCATCGCCTCGCGGCGCTCCAACCATCTTTAGGATTGCGATGACTTGGGGTGGCTGGACAATGCCGCCCATGAAAACCTGTGTTCCGCTTCGAGCGTTTGTTTCTCTTCTTGCGATATTCGTCGTTTCCACCATCCATGCCGCGGGCGGGAAATCGCCGACCTGGACGGATGCCGCGGATGAAACCCTGCCGGCCGATTTTGCGTTTCAAGGCGAGTTTGCCGGCGATGACATCGGCGTGCAGGTTATCGCGCTGGGCTCGGGCGCCTTGCACGCGGTGGTTTATCCCGGCGGACTGCCGGGCGCGGGATGGGATGGCAAAAGCCGCAGTCTGATGGCGGGCGCCTTGGAGGACGGCAAGGTCGCCCTTCAGCCGGCCGAGGGCGAACGTCGCTATCTCGCCAAAGAGCCGGAGAAGTTCTCCGCCTCAAAAGACTACCCGCCCGCAGGCCAGCAGAGCTGGTCGGCGACGATCGCGCTGCGGGGCAAGAAGGGGAAGAAGTCGGCGCGCATGACGTTGGTCTCCCCAGACGGTGCGAAAACGAAATTGAAGAAGAATGTCCGGAAGAGCCCGACGCTGGGCGCCAGGCCTCCCAAAGGCGCGATCGTTCTCTTCGACGGCTCCAACAAGGATGCCTTTGAAGGCGGACGCCTGGACGAGGCCACGAAGCTTCTCAACACCGACGGCTCCGATATTCGGACGAAGAAGAAGTTCAACAACTACACGATGCACGTTGAATTCATGCTGCCGTTTCGTCCCGACGCTCGGGGTCAGGGTCGCGGTAACAGCGGCTTCTACCAGGTCGATAATTATGAGGTGCAGGTCCTGGATTCCTTTGGACTGGAAGGCGTGAACAACGAGTGCGGCGGCGTCTACACCAAGGCCAAACCGCTGGTGAACATGTGCCTGCCGCCGCTGACGTGGCAGACCTACGACGTCACCTTTCGCAACGCGATGGCTAAGGACGGCGAGAAGATCAAGAACGCCTTCATGACGCTGAAACACAATGGCGTGGTCATTCACGATAATCTGGAGATCACGGGCAAGACCGGCGGCAGTCGCAAGGATCCCGAAGGCGCTCCGGGCCCGATCAGACTTCAGGGTCACGGCAATCCGCTGCAGTACCGCAATATCTGGATCGTTGAAGAGGACTGACGCGTCGAGACCCGCTCTCGACCCCGCATCATGCCCGAACCTGCGACCATCTACAGCACGCGCGCCCGTCGTTTCAGCCGCGAGGAGATAGCATCATGGGCTCCCGCCGCACGAATCGAAGGGGATGGCGAGGGAGACGAGTGGGAATCGATCAATCTTGTCTGGCCCGATGGATCGCTGACGGTCAATCAGTCCGAACAGGATCTGGGAAAGCATCTCAATGGATTTCGGGGCTATGTGATGCAAAGCGGCGGGCAGTCGGATGCGCGCGTCTATGCGCTGCTGCATCGCCTCGATCTCGTTCGCCACTGTTATGGGACCATCGCCGAGCCGGGGATCAACGACTCCGTCGACGCGTTTCTCAAGCGCATGGCCGACGAAGGCCGAGGCCTGATTTTTCGCGATGACTGCGTCTACGATCCGAGTCTGCGCCTGCTGCTCAATCCCAACGGCGCGCGCGACGAAGGCCGGTTGGAATACTGGCCCGATTCCGTCGAACGCCAGGAACGCAGCTGTGTCGCGCTGCACGAAAGGCGTATTGAGGTTCCGGCGGAATTGCCGCCCGTCCCCGGCGAGCCCGAGGTCCGCTTCCGGAAGCGCGATGACATCACGAATCGTTGCATGGCGCTCTACGCGACCGCCTGTCGGGCCGTCCCCGGCGGCGTGAGCGCGCGCAAGGCTCGTGGATTTCTGGTCGGCTACGAAAACGCGCTCAGTCCCGCGGAAACGGAGTTCCTTGAAAAGTGGTTTCCCGATCGCCAGTCAAAGATTCAGTTCGCCTGGCGGTTCGAATCGCTTTGGGCGCTGCTGTGGGTCTTGGGAATGGTCGAGGAGATCGGCGAGCCGATGAAGCCTCGAACGGTCGACGAAGTCGGCGCGGCGATGGGGCTGCCCTCCGACCGGCTGTTCGCTGCGGAATTGCGCCCGGCTTCAGAGATTCTCGATCAACTGGATTTTATTTATCGTTGCCACTGGGCCACGACCGACGCTCGCATTAAGGCTGAGCCTCCGCCTGGCGGACTCGACCCGGGAGTCGTCATGGAGCGCCATCACGCTCTGAAGTGGTTGACCTGCTTTCAGAACACCGAGTGGGACGACGTGGCGACCGACACGTGAGTCAGGGATCGCCGCCAACGTGCGTCCGACGCCCAATCCAGTTACGCGACTGCGGGACCCACCGAGCCGATCCGTCATTTCCGGCTCTTCCCAGGCACTCCATTTCAAATCGATCTAACGCGAATTAGCTACGACGATATTCGACGCTTCTACCACGCTGACATCGCCGGACAGGAAATTATGCGCGACGCGGTTGTTGTGGCAGTTCCTGCCTATGAAAATCGCCTTTTCCTCGACCGGTCCGATCGTGTTGTGCTCGATCACATTGTGTTCGTTCAGCCCCTCGGGATCGAATTTCGAATACCACCAGATTTTTGCTCCGATGCGCACTCTCTGGATCGTGTTGTGCCGCAGCACGCAGTGAGAGGCGTCGTTGAGTTCCAGTCCGATGGTCGCGCCGTCGATCCAGTTGCCGATCGCCCGAAACCGCAGCGCAAAATGATCGAAGTCGATTGCCTCGTCGTTGATGGCGCTGATGCGGCAGCCGACGACTTCGCTGTCGGTGGTGTGATAAAACGCGACGGCCCGGCCGTAGCAATTCATGATCGTGCAATGGCGCACGGCGATGTTGGACGAAGGCGGCGCGATGGGACCTTCGTCGTAGGAATACCTGGCGGAAAACCAGATCGCTGACCGCAGGTGATGCCCTGGCATAACGACGGCCGTCTGCGCTCCCGCACTGGAGGAACAAGGGCCAACGGCGAAAAGCGCAAAGCAGAAAATGAATCGCAACGGCGGCCTCATTTTTTTCCCGTTGGGAGATAGCGAAGAAACTCTTTCAAGACAGCGCGCTTCGCGGACGCCTTGCGAACTTTTTCGTCAAACGTGGCCCGCTCGGCTTCGCTCGTTTGCGTGCGCAGTTCGGCGATCATCTGCACGGCGATTCCGTCCTCCTGCTTCAGCGCCATGTGCAAGGCGCCCTGGAAGTCGGCCGTCGGCGGCTGATTCAACAGAATTTTCGCAGTCGCGGCCGGGCTGCGCCAGGCTCCGTCGCCGTCCGCGTCGAGGTAGATGGGATTCGTTGCGGCAAAGGTATACTTCGCCTTGGTCGCCCAGCTCGGATGGGTCACCCCGTCGCCGATGATGACGCAGACCAGCCAGGCGTCATGCGCCGGGGCGGGCAGCTTGAAGCGCAATTGCGTGTCGGTCGGTTTTCCCTTTGTCGTCGGGACGATTTGCTCGGCGACGGCGACGCCATTCAAGAAGATGATGGCGCGTTTGGGCGTCACCCACGACGGAGCCGCGACTCGCAGATCCGCCTCCACCGCCCTGCCCTCGGTTTTCAATGTGTCGCCCATGACGTAGGATCCATTCACTTTGACATCGGCGAAGATCCCCAGGCTGATGGTCGTGTCGCCGCGGAGAAACGCTTTGCAGGATTCGTCGACGTTGATCTTCGCGGGATCGTCGGTTGAGCTGCGGACGTAGGT
>JBLHKZ010000345.1:0-5345 GCA_047618185.1 Limisphaerales bacterium | reverse complement strand
TCCGCAATCATACCCGGGAGCGCCCAGGCCGCCGATGTGCCAATCGTCGACACCAACATTTCCCGAGAACACTGCAAGCTCTTCTTCGATGACGATCGCCTACGGATCGAAGATTCGAACTCCGCCAACGGCACTTTCATAAACAGTAAGCGGCTCGGTTCCGGCGGCCTGAAGCACGGCGACACGATCCGCCCATCAGGCGCACCCTGGTCAAGCGCGCGGTGAGCAAAGCCAGCGGATTCATCTGGCGTCGCGAGGAGGAAATGAATCTGACGCAGAGCATCCGCAGCCTCGACATGCACGCGGGCGATTTCTCAGCCCATCGCGTGACCGGTTTGAAAGGTTGAATCCGCAAGCGCGTCGGCCGTTAAGCGATCGCGCTTTCCCCGAAGCATTGCTGCATGAACTGCTTCAACCCGGCGCGTTTGAACGACTCCAGATCCCAGCGCTCGTTCGTGAGCCAATGACGTTTGGCGGCAGGCGGACGATAAAGCCAGGTTCCGATCGAAGACCCGTCCTCCAACCTGACGGTCGCCATCTTCCGAGCGTAGGGCTCCCCTTCAAACACATCCAGCCGGGCCAACTCCTTCTCCGTGATGTCGGAATAAAGCGCCCCGGGCGCCAAAGCGCCTTCCATTGGCGCGACGGCCGGATAGATCGCGTCCCGAAGGCGGTAGATCTCATAGCCCGGCAGCATCGCGACTACCGACTTCGGCGTTCGGCCAATTACTTCCCGAATCACCTCCGCAATCTGCAGCGAACCATAGCAAAACAGCCGTTCAGCGCTCATAATTTATCCTTCGACTCAAATCAGCCAATCCAGTATTTCGCCGGATTCACATTCAATTCTGCATTCACTTTAAGCACACCTTGACCCCAAAATAGATCGATCTATTCATCAATTGGTCGAAAAACATCCATCTGAGGATATTTCGAGCCCGTTTTCGAATTCACTTTACCCGGAAAAATAATGATTCCAGCAGCTTATCCGCGATTTATCGACCGATATCACGACGGGCGTCCCGGCATCTCCACCAATGCAGTCTTTCAACAAACGCTGACCCGCACGGAAACGGCCCTTTGAAATACCAGTAAGTCGCCTCGTCGTTCTGGAACGCCGAGGTTTGGGACGTCGAGGACGACATCCCTCTCACAAGTCGAGACGGATGCCGCCTCAAGTCCCGCGAACCCTGCAGCGTGTTTCCACGTGACCGGCTCGCTCCATTATGGCAATTCTCTGCCATGGCAAAACTGTCTCCGAAGGAAATTAAATCAGCGCTCGGATCGACTCCCGAATGGAGCCGGAAGGGCAGGAACATCGTTCGCACGTTTCAATTCAAGGACTTCCCCGCCGCGATCAAATTCGTCGATAAGATCGCGCGACTGGCGGAAAAATCCTGGCACCATCCGGACATCGACATTCGGTGGAACAAAGTGACCTTGACGCTCACGACGCACGACCAGGGAGGTCTCACCGAGAAAGATTTCAACCTCGCTCAACAATTCGACCAGAAGGCCGGTTAGCCAGGAACCTCGCCTCTCATCCCCCTTGAACGAGTCCCAAAAAAAACCGACCGCAAAACGTCGCCGACCACTCGACGCGGGCCTGGCCTTTCGAAGGAAGTTTGGCTACTCGCCCACCCACACGGTCCGCGCCCCCGGCCGCATCGAATTGCTCGGCAACAGCGCCGACTACAATCAGGGCCTCGCCATGGCCGTCGCCATCGCCCCGTCCGTCCACGTGGCGGTCTCGCCCCGCGTCGACGGCCAGATCGAACTGACCAGCTCCGCCTACAAGACTCGCGATAAATTCTGGATTACCTCGATCAAGTTCAGCGAAGACGCTCCCTGGACGGCGTTCATCAAGGGAACCCTGGACCGACTCCGCCAACACGGCGTCCATTTCAGCGGTTTCAATGCCTGCGTTCACAGCGACATCCCCCGAGGCTCCGGGCTTGGCGCCTCATCCGCCCTGACCGTGGCCACGTCGCTCGCCATCCGCGAGCTCTATCCCTACCGCGTCAGCGACACCGGAGTCTTGCAGCCTCCGCGACGCGCCGAGGGAAAGCTGCCGCGACTGGAACCCGCCGAGGCGCTCCAAATCGCGCGCTTCTGCCAGACCGCCGAAACTGAATTCGTCGGAACGCAATGCAGCCTGCTCGATCCACTCGTCTCCCTGGGCGGAAAAGAATTTCACATCGTCTCGGTCGATATCATGCATCAAACGACGGAGCTGATCCCTCTGATCGGAGATCTCGCGATCGTCGTCTGCGAGACCGGCGTCCCACGCTCGCGCGAAGCCCGCCTGCATCGGGAACTCCGCCAACATTGCGTGTCCGCCGCGCGCGCCCTTCGGGCAAAATCGCTGCGTTCGGTCGAGCCGCGCTACCTCTCCACGCGCCGTAAAAGGCTCACCCAACGTGAGTACGAATGCGCCTACCACATTGTGGGAGAGAATCAGCGGGTGGCCTTTGCCGATCACGCCCTGCAGGAAAGCGACATCGAGCAATTCGGCCAATACCTCCTCCAGAGCCACGAAAGCTGCCGCGAGTTCTTTCGTAACAGCTCGCGCGAGCTGGATCTCCTCGTGCAGCTCGCCCGCGCCCATCCCGCCTGCATCGGCGCCCGACTGTCCGGCTCCGGCTTCGGTGGCGCCACCGTCAATCTCGTGAAGTTTTCCCAACTTCAGGAATTCACGACCTCCATCGCGGCGCTCTACGAGAAGCTCACCAAACGCAAAATCCAGCCGCTCTTCTGCCGCATTGTGAATGGAGCCGGGGAATACACGGGGTGATCTGACCAGCGAATCACGCGCTCTGAATTTCACCAACTAGAAGGGCTTTCAATGAAAACGCCTTGGGGTCTTTTGAAGAAAAGCGGCAAAGGACAGCCGCACTCCAAAACCTGTAGGAACTTGAACGAGCATTGGATAACGCGGTAGCGTCTTGGACTGCGGCTGTCCTCTGCCGCTTTTAAATCGCCCCTCCGTCCCGCCTACTTCCCGCCAACCGCGACGACCTTCAAGTCGTCGTACTTAATCGTCTTCCCGGAGTAGGGCGTTCCCCAGATAGCGGCCTTTCCGTGCAGCGGCTCCTCGGTCTCCTCAATTTCGATCTGCCATTTCTCCGGCTCTTTCGTTCCCTGCTCCCAAAGCTTGCCGCGCACCTTCCATTGCCCGTCCTTCACCTTGACGACCTGAAGTCGGAATTGCGTCCAGGTGTCAGTCTTCCATTTCAACGGAATCGCCTTCTTCACCTCGTCGCCCTTCTTCAACTCGATCTCCGCCTTGTTCGGCGAGCAAAGGAACCGGTAGCCGCTGACGCCGTTCAGGCCGACGCCGAACGAGGGAAAGAGCCTCCGCTTGCGCGAGCTGAATATGCGCGCGCGCACTTCGACGCCATCCCGCTCGGTCGGGCCGAACAACAGGCCAAAGGATTCCAGCGGCGCGCCGGGAAGTATGAGCACGCGGTTGCCCTGCTCCTGCGCCACGGTGAACGCGCCGTCGAGGATCAGAAAATCCAACGGCTCCTGGCCAACGTCCTCTTTTTCGAAATCAATTTGATAAAGCGGCTTCTTCGCGTCGGCGGCCAAAACGCCGCCAACAGTGAAGGTCAGAGCCAGGCAAACCACAGCGGTTTTGCCGATCGCCCGCCAGAAATGTGAAGACTTCATTATTCGTTTCTCAATGCGTTCAAAATCTTGCCGCGCAAAGCGACGCTGGCCGCAGCCCAGGTCCAGACCGCGCCGCTCACCAACACGATCAACAACGTAATCGCCAGCGTCCCGTATGGAACTTCCGTGCCCGGCGACATCAGCGCGGGCAACACGGCGACCAATGCCGAAACCACACCGCCAAGCAGTCCAATCAAAAGCAACGCGCCATGCTCGCTGATCACCAGCCAACGCACATCGCTGCGGCGGAATCCCACCGCGAGCAGCGCCGCAAGTTCGCCGCGCCGTTCGAGCACATTGCGCAGGACCACCACGCCCAATCCCACGCTGCCCAACAGTAAACCGAGCCCGCCAAGGATCTGAAAAGTGGTCAGGTAAGTGTTCTGCACGGCGTTAAGTTGCGCGAGCCGTTCGGTCGTCAGCCGGAGCTCAAGCCCCTCTCGCTCCAGTGCGCGGCTCAAAGTTTTGGAGACTTTGGACACGTTTTCTGACGGCGCGTCGATCAGGAACATTCGATATCCCTCCTCCTTCGCGAAGATCTCCAGGAATCGATCCTCCGCCACGATCAGGCTGCCCTGCATAATCGAATTCGCCAGCGCGCCAACCACTTTGAATTTAATGGGCCGACCCTGATCGTCGGGATCCGGATACTCGATGATGTCCCCGACCTTCTTGGCTCCCATCGCCCACATCAGCGAGGCCATGTCGCCGATCACGGGAATGCTGCCGTCGTCCGTCGGCTGATTCAACGCCAGCCAGGGATTCTCCTTCGGGGCGCCCTTGATCACTTTTGCAAAGGTGAACGCCCCGCGTGAATCCAGCGCCGCCGGATCAACGCCCACGATGCGCGGTTTTTGCGCACGGTTCAAATTTAGACAACTGGCCTCGTCGCCGTCACGCACGCGAAACTGCGCAAACGCGACGCCTTCAAGATCGCTTCGATCGAGCGCGAATGCGTCCAACCCCTTTTCGGTGTTCAGATCGTGCACCAGCGCCTGCGCGGTTTCGCCCAGCAGGGCAAAGCCGCCCGTGCCTGAAGAGCGCTCTTCAGCGTTGCGATTGGCATCGAGTTCGAAGGAGCCCACCGCGACGACCAGGAAGCTTCCGCTCGCCAGAATGCCGATCGTCGCCAGGCTGCGCTTGCGGCGGCGCACGGCATTGCGCAGCCCCATGCCAGCGATCGACGGTCGCGCAACTGTTTCCAACCGGTCGAGTTTCGTCAGCCACGCGCTGGCGAACGCCAGAACGGCGGCCAGCAACAGCCCGCCCGCGCCAAAGAAGATCCCCGGATTCAGATCGCCCTGGCCAAGTGCAAACCCCAGCATCGTCAGGGCAAGAACGACGCACACTGCGCCGATCGTCCCCGCCCGACTCTTGCCGGCCTTCGCCTCAGCCGAATCCGTGGCCGCCCCTTCTTCCAGAAGCCGCCGCGCCGGCTGCCGCGCCTGTTTTCGCAAGGCCAGCCAGATCGTGAACATGGCGACCAGAATAGAAGCGACAACCCCGACGGCCAGCGTCGCAGGCACGACATGCAAATGCAGATCCGAGGTGCCAACCGCGTCGCGCCACATCGTCGCGAGACCGTGCAACAACGCCCGGGCATAGCCGACCGCGCCCAACGCGCCGATCGCGGCGCCGACCGCCGCCAACAGCGTCCCTTCGGCCAGCATCAG
>JBLHKZ010000344.1:0-5427 GCA_047618185.1 Limisphaerales bacterium | reverse complement strand
CTAGAACGAATCGATCACCGTAGCCGAGACCTTTAGGTCGCGCTTGCTTAACCCCTTGCGCGCAATCACAGCGACAGCGCAACCAAAACCCGGTGGGGCGAGAGTCCCCGCGAGCCCAAATCAGTGTCCCGAAGGGACTAAAGATTCGCCGGCTCAACCAAAGCGTCAGGCAAATCAATAACCCCATGAAGCATCGTACTTTTCCTCAGCTGGCTAAAATACTCGCCGCGACATTCCTATTCGTCGCCGCGCAGCTCCACGCCGCCGCCGCCCATCCCAACATCGTCATCATCTACACCGACGACCAAGGCTACGGCGACGTCAGCGCGCTCAATCCGAACTCCAAATTCCAAACGCCCCACATCGACCGCCTCGTCCGCGAAGGGCTGACCTTCACCGACGGCCATTGCAGCGACACCGTCTGCACTCCCTCCCGCTACGGACTGCTCACCGGACGTTACAGCTGGCGGTCCCGACTGAAACGCGGCGTCATGGGAGCCGAGGGCGAATGCCTCATCGAAAACGGACGCATGACGCTCGCCTCATTACTGCGCGACAACGGCTACACCACCGCCATGATCGGCAAGTGGCACCTGGGCATGCAATTCGACGGCGAGGTCGGCCAGCGCGATTGGTCGAAACCCTTCACCGACGGACCGATCGAAAAAGGATTCGACCATTTCTTCGGCATCCCCGCCTCGATGAACTACGGCGTCCTGACCTATCTCCAACAGGACCGCGTCCTCAAGCCCGCCAATCTTTGGACGGCCAAGAAGCCGGGCCTGGTTCAAGGCGATCGCGCCAGCTATCGCATCATGCCGCCGTATGAAACCGAGCGTCCGACCAAGGCTGAAGGCCGCAGGAAGCCGCTCGAAGTCGCCGACGATTTCGTCGACTCCGAAGTCCTGCGAATCTTTCTCGACAAGGCAACCAAGTGGATCGACGGAGCCGCGGCCGACGCCAGGAAGGGAAAACCCTTTTTCCTCTACCTCCCGCTGACTTCGCCGCACAAGCCGGTCTGCCCGCAGAAGGAGTTCATCGGAAAAAGCCAGGCCGGCCACTATGGCGACTTCATGATTGAAACCGACTACCGTGTCGGCCAACTCCTCGCATCTCTCGACAGGCACAATCTCGCCGACAACACGATCGTCATCTTCACCGCCGACAATGGCGGGGAGAACACCTACAAGGATCGCATTGAACGCTTCGGCCATTCCTCCAACGCCCCGTTTCGCGGCGGCAAGCGCGATCTCTACGAGGGCGGACACCGTGTGCCCTTCATCGTCCGCTGGCCGGCTAAAATCCGCGCGGGAAGCCAGGTCAAAGACCCCGTCTGCCAAACCGACCTCCTCGCGACTTTCGCCGATCTCGTCGACGCGAAGCTCCCCGCCGACGCCGGCGAAGACAGCTTCAGCCTGATGCCCGCCTTCTTGGGAATGAAATACGAACGACCGCTCCGCGCGCCGCTCATGCACCACTCTGCAGCTGGCATGTTTTCGATCCGGGACGGCAATTGGAAACTCAACCTTGGACGCGGATCGAACGGAACGACGAAACCGAAGAAAGGCGAACCCGCCCACGAACTTTACAATCTCAAGAGCGACCCCGGGGAGAACGCCAACCTGATCACCGACAAGCTGGACATCGCAAAACGCCTCACCCGCGAGATAACCGATCTCGTCCAAAACGGCCGCAGCAATCCCGGCCCCAAACAAGCCAACGCCGACACCTGGTGGCCGCAACTTACGTGGATCCCCGCCCCCGACGGCAAACAAACTCGACCTCGAGGCCGGAAAAAGAAATAGTCTCAGCCAGATGAAGATTCGATCGGGCGCAATTCAAGTTTTCGAAGCAATAACGAAACCAGCAGCGTCATGTGTAAGGCATGGAGCTCCGATTCGTGAACGAGCCGCCACTGCCGAAGGAATCCAAAAGCCGGTGGGGCAAGAGTCCTCGCGAGCCCAAATCAGTATTCGGAAGGAATCACAGCGGCGCCCCCGAACTCTCAAAGCATTCGCCGCCGCCTTCGCCGTGTCCATTTCCGCGTTCACGCCGCTCGCCAACGCCGAAACAACCCTGCCCGCCAAAGTCACCTTCTCCGAGCACATCGCGCCCATCGTGTTCAGCAACTGCGTCGAGTGCCATCGCAAAGGCGAAGCCGGCCCCTTCACGCTCACCAATTACCGGAACGTCAGCAAGCGCGCTCGCCTCATTCAGAAAGTCACCGAGAATCGCTTCATGCCGCCGTGGCATCTCGAGCCCGGCTACGGCGAATTCCGCCACACGCGTCGACTCACCGACCGCGACATCGCGCTGCTTGGCAAGTGGGCAGAAAACGGCGCTCCCGAAGGCGATTCCAAGAAGACTCCCCCACTGCCGACCTTTCCCGAAGGCTGGCGACTCGGCAAACCCGACCTCGTCGTGCAAATGACCGAGCCCTTCACCGTCCCGGCGGACGGGCCGGACATCTATCGCAACTTCGTCATCCCTCTGGATCTCGACGAGGACAAGTGGGTGACCGCGATCGAGATTCGCCCCAGCTCCCGCCCCGTCGTCCATCACGTGCTCTACCACGCGGACACCCAGGGCGTCGCGCGCACGCTTGATGGCCAGGACGGTCGTCCCGGATTCAACGGCATGCGATTCAATAAGGTCGATCTCGGCGGCTGGGCGGTCGGAGCCTTTCCTGAAAAACTTCCCTACGGCCTCGCCCGCCGCCTGCCCAAAGGCGCGGACCTGATCCTGGCCGGTCACTTCCATCCCGCCGGCAAGGAAATGGAGGAACAGATGACCGCCGCAATCTACTTCGCGAAGGAAAAACCCAAACGCCAACTCCACGAAGTGCTCGTCCCGCGCGGCTACGGCGATCGCAGCGCGCTGCGCGAAGGCATCCCGCCCGGCGAAAAGAATTTCAAGATCACGGATGTCTATCGGCTTCCCATCAAGGCCGATCTCATCGCCGCCTGGGGGCACGCCCACTACATCGGCAAGACCATGACCGGCACGGCCACCTTGCCAGATGGAACGGTCAAAAAACTTTTCAAGATCAACGACTGGAATTTCAACTGGCAGGGCCAGTATTACTACAAGGAAGCGATTTCGCTACCGGCCGGAACCGTCATCAAGTCTGAGATCACTTACGACAATAGCGCGGACAACCCGCGCAATCCTCACTCTCCGCCGCGCCTGATCAAATGGGGTCTGCAATCGACCGATGAGATGGGCGCCCTCATCTTCGGCTTCGCCGTCGACGACCGGGACGTCAAGGGACCGAATCACAACAAGAAGCGCGAACGCGAATCGGCCGTGAAATAGTCGAAGCAACTTCCAGCTATGCGAGATCTTCCAAGATATACAAGAATGCGCGGTAGGGACACGCTGATCGTCCTCCTCCTCGCCCTCGTCCTCGGACTATCCTCCCCATCATCGTCCGCCGCCGCTTCGAAGAAAAATTTGGTCGAAGACTTCTGCCTCGGCTGCCACGACACCGAAAACGAGAAGGGCGACTTCAATCTCGAAGTCCCGCTCTACGACCAGCCAGTTCACAAAAACCCCGCGCTCTGGAGCGAAGTGATCAAGCGTCTCGCCGCCGGCGAAATGCCGCCCGAAGACGCCAATCAACCCTCCGATGAAGAACGCCAACAACTCATTGCCTGGCTAAAGACCGCATCAAAACAAGACGCGGTTCAGCCCTCGGGCCAAAAGTCCGACCGTAAATCCGCGAGTTCTTCGCCTTCCCCGAAACAATTCACGGACATTCCGATCGTCGACACCCACATCCATCTCTACGATCCGCGCCGCCCCGGAGGCGTCGCCTGGCCGCCGCCCGACGACAAGGTTCTCTACCGTCCGATTCTTCCGAAGGATTTCAATAAAGTTGCCGGCGAGAACAACATCACCGCGACAGTCATCGTTGAAGCCAGCGATCGCGTCGAAGACAACCAATGGATTCTCGACCTCGTCAAAGGCCAGCCCAAACACTACATCGGCGTGGTTGGCAATTTGCCGATCGGAACACCTGAGTTTGCCGGGCATCTAAAGCGCTTCTCAAAAGACAAACGCTACGTCGGCATTCGCATGCGCCAGCGTCCCGGCGACGACGAATTCTTCACCGAGGCCGTCTGGCGAGACCTGCGATTGATGGCAAGTCTGGATCAGACCCTCGACGTCCTGCTCGCCAATTTCTCGTTGGAGGACATCGATCTGATCGCGAGAAAAGTCCCAAATCTGAAGATCCTCATCAACCATGTCACCGGCCTGATCATCGAAGGCAAGCCGGCCGATCCGGATTGGGTCAAGGCCGTTCAAAAAGCCGCCAGCCATCCCAATGTGCACTGCAAAGTCTCCGGCCTCTTCCAACGCTCGAATCAACAACCCGCCCCCAAGGACCTCACCTATTACAAGCCGATCCTCGATGTCGTCTACGATGCCTTCGGCGAAGATCGCATCATTTACGGTAGCAACTGGCCCGTCTCCCTGCGCGGCGGAACCTACGCCGAATACAAGGCGATCATCTTCGAGCACTTTTCTCCCAAAGGCCGCCCGGTCATGGAGAAACTGCTCTACCGAAACGCCCTCAAGTTCTACGGCCTGCCCGATCTGAAAAAGAAGGCCGCCGCCAAGACGCCCAGGCAAGGCCAGGGCTACAACCAGGCCAACACCATGGGAGCCGGCGCCGCGCCCATTTCGAAAACCGGCAAGTTCCGCGTCTTCATTCTCGCCGGGCAATCGAACATGACCGGCCAGGGGCAGGCCAAAGAACTCAACGCTCCCTTCAATCAACCCCACGAACGCATCCGTATCTGGGCCAACAAACGCTGGCAGTATCTCGTTCCGAAAAAGAACTTCGGACCCGACGTGGCGATGGCCCATCAACTCGCGGAACATTGGCCCAACGACACCATTGGCATCATCAAAGTCGCCATTGGCGGAACCGGCATTCTCTCCTTCCAACCCGACTGGACCTTCGAATCCGCCCAACGCACCAAGGACGGCCGCAAGGGAAATCTCTATCGCGACATCACCGACGCCGTCCAGGCCGCGCGCAAAGTCTCCGACTTCAAACTCGCCGGCTTCGCCTGGAAGCAGGGCGGCAAGGACATGCGCTCAGCCGAACTTGCAGATGAATACCTGGCGAACTTCGAGAAGATGATCATCACCCTCCGAAAGGATCTCGACGCGCCGGACCTGCCCGCCTTTATTGCCGCCTATGTGACACGGGAGGAATATGAGAATTACGCCGGCCCCATCAGCAAGAACCGCCCCGGCGCCGGCAGCGTGATCAAGGCCCAACTCGACGCCGCCGACAAGATCCCCAACGTCGTGACTTTCGCGCACGGCAAACTCCCCTGCCGCCCAGACAAGATCCACTTCAACACCGAAGGCCAACTCAAGCTCGGCCGCATGTTCGCCGACGCCATCGAGAAA
>JBLHKZ010000343.1:0-5467 GCA_047618185.1 Limisphaerales bacterium | reverse complement strand
TGTCGGCCGTCGGATCAAATCCGCAATAGAGTGTGACGGACTTCGATTCGAGCAGTTTCAACAATGCATCGGCGTCGGTGCAATCGGCCACCATGCCGCGCCAGCTCAGTTCTTCGTAAATATTCATCAGGGAGAAATGTGATCGGGGTTCGCGATTCGGGACGCAAGCCAAAAGGGCTTCAATTCAGACGAATGCCTCGGTTTTATCACCAGACAATGATCGACTCCGTTCCGGCCAACCCACCCCTAACCCCTCCTTGGAGGAGTTAGGGGTGGGTTGCTCCGATGATTCCTCATGATCCGTCGACTTTATCTCTTCTCGTCCCGGGCAGCAAACGGGCGGGCTGTTTCCAGCCCGCCCGCGCGTTATCCAATATTTGTCAGGCAGTCGCAGCTTATTCGTCGTCTTCTTTGACGGCTTCGTCCGCCGCGTCGAACGCGTGCTGCAGCGCCACCAGGTCTTCGCCCGGCTTGAGCGCGTCGAGCACGGCCTGCTCGGCTTCGAGCTGCTCTTCGGAGTATTCCGCGGCCTTGATCGAAAGACCGATCCGACGATCGCCCTTGTCGATCTTGATCACACGAGCGTTCACATCCTGACCGACTTTCAGCACGTTCTTGATTTTGTCGACGCGGTCCTCGCTCACCTGAGAGATGTGCACCAGACCGTCGATGTCGTGCTCCATGCCGATGAAGGCGCCGAAGCTCGCGAGCTTGGTGACCTGACCAGAGACCAGATCGCCAACCTTGTAGAAGTTGTCAATGTTCTCCCAGGGATCCTGCGAGAGCTGCTTGACGCCCAGCGAAATGCGCTGGTTGTCCTTGTCGATCTCCAGGACCTGGGCTTCGACTTCTTCGCCCTTCTTGAGGACTTCGGACGGGTGGTTGATCTTGCGCGTCCAGGAAATGTCGGAAACGTGGATCATGCCGTCGAGACCCTCTTCGAGTTCGATGAAGGCGCCGTAGCTGGTGAGGTTGCGAATCTTGCCCTTGACGGTCGTTCCCGGAGGATACTTGGCCATGGCTTCGTCCCACGGATTCGCGTCGAGCTGACGGACGCCGAGGGAAATCTTCTGCTCCTCGCGGTTGATGCCGAGCACGACCGCCTCGATCTCCTGGTCCTTGGTGAGGACGTCCGAGGGCTTGGCGATGCGCTTGGTCCAGGAAAGCTCGGTGACATGCACCAGGCCTTCGACGCCGGGCTCGAGTTCGACAAACGCGCCGTAGGGCACGAGATTGACGACCTTGCCCTTGACCGTTGTGCCAACCGGGAATTTGTTTTCGATCTCTTCCCACGGGTTGGTCATCTTCTGCTTGAGGCCGAGGCTGACACGCTCTTTTTCCTTGTTGATGTCGAGCACGACGACGTCGATCTCCTGGCCGACCTTGACCAACTCGGAGGGATGACCGATGCGGCCCCAACTCATGTCCGTAATGTGCAGCAGTCCGTCCAGGCCGTTGAGGTCGATGAACGCGCCGAAGTCGGTGATGTTCTTGACCGTGCCCTTGCGGATGTCGCCCGGGGTCATTTCGGCAAGCAGGGCCGAACGACGCTCGCTGCGTTCCTGTTCGATCAACTCGCGGCGTGACAGAACGATGTTCTGGCGCTCCTGGTTGATCTTAACGACCTTGAATTCGTAGGTGTTGCCGACGTAGGCGGTGAGATTCTTCGGCGGCGCGACGTCGATCTGCGACGCGGGCAGGAAGGCCTCGACGCCGATGTTGACGAGCAGGCCGCCTTTGACGACTGCCTTGACACGCCCCTTGATGGTTCCGCCTTCGTTGCAAATGGTGAGAATCTTGTCCCAGTTCTGTTTGAACTCGGCGCGCTCCTTGGACAGCACGACCATGCCGTCCTTGTCTTCGAGACGCTCGATCAGGACATCGATTTCGTGGCCGACCTCGACCGCTTTGATGTCGTCAAATTCATTTCCGGCGATGACGCCTTCGCTCTTGTAGCCAATATCGACGAGAACTTCCTTGGGCCGAACTTCGATGATGGTGCCTTTGACGATCTCGCCG
Organism: Limisphaerales bacterium; assembly: GCA_047618185.1. GTDB lineage: Bacteria > Verrucomicrobiota > Verrucomicrobiia > Limisphaerales > JAYPEY01 > JAYPEY01. The sequence continues at coordinate 3,448 of JBLHKZ010000343.1, read as the reverse complement.
GCGCCGAATTTCATATCGAGGCCCTTCATGGCCTCTTCCATTGTCATGACTGCGGACATAGTGATGCTTTCCTTATCTTTTGATGCGGAGACTCGGGCGCGAAGACGCGCTTGCAGAGGCTCCATTGCCCAGTACCGCGCGTTGCGTGCGGCAACGGAGGTTAAGGGTTTTGTTGTTCATTAACGGTTTTTTCTCAGCCTCAAATGAATGAACCGCACACGCGGCATTCGGGCAGGCGGGTGAGAATAGGGAGCAACCCAATCCTTGCAAGGGGAATTTCAGTGAAACACAAGACACCAAAAGAGCCTCGTTTCGATAATCGGCCTTTCTCCGTCGCAAGGCGCTTTTTCCACGCATCCGCTTCCATTGCGACATTTGCCATGATCGTCCAAAGCCAGACCCAACCGAAAAGCCGCGCTAATCCTCGGCGGGTTCGAAGACTCGGTAAAAACGGACCGGCATGGCGCCGACGCCCGATTCCTTGTGAAAGACAACGCCGTTACCGTCCGCCTGGACTGTCACGATGGTGATCCACAGCTGAAGGTCGCTGGACGCCTGAACCTGATAAAACACGCCCGGCGTTCCCGAGAAAACGAGGTCCACATCCCCGCCAACATCTGGCTTCGGCGATGCGATGTGGTTGGCCGTCGGCGGGGCCGCGGCAATCACAATCAACCTGTGATCCTCCACCTCGCCGTCCGCAGCCTCGCCCGTCGGAGCCAACTCCCCCTGTGTGCTGACGCGGAATCGCGCAAAGGTGGGGCCCGTCGATGTCGCTTGATTCACGGGAACGATCAGCGTGTGCATGCCGACCCCGACGGCCATATTCACAGCGATTTGCTCGGCTGGGCTTTCCCAAACGCCGTTCTGATTAAAATCGATCCAGGCGTCCAACTTGCCGGCCGCGCCTGTCACTTCCACCTGAATGTTGGCCGTCGCCCCCAACACCAGCGTCGGAATCATCACGCCGTTCTCATCGTCGGGCGAACCCGTCCCGTCATCGGAAGAGGCGCTTGGATCCGGCTGACCATCAGCTTCCGCGTCAATCTCCGTCCCCAGTCGCGGGGCTCCAGCGACGATGCGATGCCGCGCGCCATCATTGGCCAACAACGTTGGGTATTGTCCCGCCGTGGAAACGAGCGGATCCGGCGCGTCGCCGAAATCCAGCAGCGCGTTGACCGTGTGGGAAAGCGGAGTCGATGCGCTCGTGTTGAAATTGGCGTCTCCCTGATATTCCGCCGTGAGGGAAAGCGCGCCCACAGGCAGTTGACTGGAGTTCAAGGTCGCGACGCCGGAACCATTAAGAGTCCCCGAACCCAGCGTGTTGGCCCCCTCCTTGAAAACAACGGCGCCGGTCGCCGTTCCAACCCCGGGATTCGAAACCGTTACGGTGGCCATCAGCGTGACTTGCGTTCCCGAATCCGATGGATTGGGACTGGATAACAACGTAGTCGCGGTGTTCGCCTTGCCGACGCTCACCGTCGCCATGTCGATATGCAACGCGCCCAAACTGTCGGTAACGCGCAGCGCAACGACGCGAACACCAGGCGAGGGATACCCCGTCATCGCATTCTGCGTGGCCGCGTCGACGTTGAAGGTCATTCCATCGTAATCAAAATCCCAGGCAAACGACAGCGCGTCGCCCATATCGGAGTCCATCCCCACGCCCATCAGGCTGACCGTTTGACCGACCACCGGCGTCAGATCGCCGCCCGCGTTCGCCACGGGGACGGCATTCATCGCGATCGTGACCCGGTAATCCTCGACTTCCCCGTCCGGCGCGACTCCGGTGAAGGCCAACCCTGATTGCGTGCTGATCCGAAAACGCGCGAATGCGTCGCCGATCGCTGCGTTCGCCGGCACGGAAAAACTCAGCAGATTGTTCCCTGGAACCAAAACTTCATCCGTAAAGATTTGCTCGCCTGCATCGGCCCAACTGCCGTCACCGTCAAAGTCGATCCAAGCGTTGAGCCGCCCGCCCGCCGCCGAGGCGTTGACCGTGACGTTGGCGGTGTCCCCGGCGCGCAGGACGGTCGTGAACGTCACACCGTCGTCGTCGTCGTTCCCGTCCAGATCGTCGCCGGTTGCGTTGGAATCGGGTTGACCGTTGGCGTCCGCATCTCGCGACGCGCCCAGAAAGGGACCCGAGAGAGAATGCCGGGCGCCATCACTGACCAGCAGGGTCGGAAAGGCCGGGTCCGGAGCGTCGCCAAAATCAAATTCCTGGTCGTCATTCTGGATCGTCCCGGTGGCGGTCGGCACGTTGATAACGGCTCCCCCGCCCGGAACGGAAATCGTGACTGTAAATCCCTCGTCCGGCTCCACAGTCGTGTCGCCGCTAGCATTGATGGTCACGGCCTGGCTGGTTTCTCCGGCGGCAAACGAGACAGATCCTGACGGCAAAGCACCGCCAAAGTCGGCGGCCGCCGCCGTGTTCGCCCCGGAACCCGTCACGGCAAAATCGACCGTGGTCGCCACATCGTTGGGACCGGTGCGCGTGACCGTGAAGTCAAAGGCTGTATTACCCGAGTTCCCCTCCGCCTTCGACGCCGAGACCGCGGCGATCGCGAGATTGGGAATCGAGGAATTCAGGAAATCAACGCCCGCCTGAACATCGTTGACGCCGGCCGTGCCAAATCCGTCCCACGAGCCGACGCTGTCGATGAACATGTCGGGACCGGCCGCGTCGATCGGAAAGCCGACAGAACGTCCAAATCCATACCGTCCGAAGGGCCCGGCTCCGTGCGTTGACGCGATCTTAAAACGCCCGTCTGGGAAGGACATCTGGGGCGCCGCCGCTCCGTTCGCGGGATCAATCCAAAGTTGGAAGGCGCCGTCTGTCGCCATGGTGTCGGCGGCGGACGTGTATTGAATGACGCAACGGTGCCACTCGTTCGGCGTGACGGGAATGAATTCCAGAGGGTAATCCAAGATGCCATTCAGCGGAAACGCAGTGTCAAGCGACGAGCTGGTGAGTTGCATTCCGTGCGTTCCAACGGCATCCACGCCAACCTTTATCAAATAGGCAAAATCGTTAACGCTGCTCGTGCCCTGATTGTAAACTTGGATCAGTTGACCGAGGTTGTCCGTCCCGTCCGCAGTCGCCGCGCTAAACCTGAACCAGAAGGAAATCATGTGCGCCGCCGTTGTGTAGTCGCCCGGCGAAATGTCGACATCGTTGCGCATACCGGAGTTTTCACTCGAGGCAAACGCCAAGCCTCGACCGTTCTGCGACATTGCTGTGTCGACCTGAAACCCTCCCGCAGTCGTGGCTCCAGAAGGGTTATCCTCGAAATTTATAAAGCCAAAATCCGTTGCCGTGTCGTTGGCCACGGTCGGATTGCTGGAGAAAGATCCGCTGAATCCCGGAAACGCGATAAACTCCTCCACGTTGTCCGGCCCGTCGACGATGAGGACCGATGCGGATGCCGTGTTGTTGGGCGCAAAC
>JBLHKZ010000342.1:0-5495 GCA_047618185.1 Limisphaerales bacterium | reverse complement strand
CTCGCGCAATTTGCCCAATTGAGTTTCCATGGCCTGCTCGGCGGATTGGACGGCCTGTTTTGCCTGCTCGGTTTCGTTGTTTTCATTGGCCAGGACCTTCTGCGCCTCAAGAACTTTGGTATTGGCGACCTGCTCGGTGTCTTTGCCGATTTGCTCGAGCGCCTTTCCATCAGGCGTGTCCAGACGAGATTCATGTCGCCCCGCGCGTGCGATGTCATTGCCGGCGCTTAAGAGCTGATTCTGAATTCTTTGTTGCTGCGTCGCTCCGTCGGATCGCGCGGATTTCTGTTGGTTTGCCTGGCGTTTCAAATCGCCGCCGAGCTTGCGCGCCTCGGCGGCCAGCTTGCCGGCCTCATTCGCCTTTTGACCGGCCAACTCCTGGGCGGCGTGCGCGGCGCCGGCTTCGGCGCTGGTTGGCGAGGCGTCCCGTTTGACTTCACCGGCCTTGTTCGCGGCGCTCATCAAATTCTGTTTTGCCCGCTCCAGCGGTTTGGACAAATCGGAAATCTGCTTCGCCAGGTCCGCGGGCGGTTGCGCAAAATTCTTCGGCGCCTCGGCGGCCGCTGATTTCAATGCGTCCCTCGCGACCGTGATCTGCTCCTGCGAATCGGCGCCCGCGACCAGGGACTCGGCGTTGATCCGGGGCACGTCTCGCTCCGCCATGGTTTTGGCGGCCTCCGCCAGCTTGCGCACCTGGTTTTCCAGATCTGGCATCTGCTTCTCCGACTCGACGGATTCGTCGAGCTCCGCCACGATCTCGCCTTCCCGCTCGGCCGACATCTGAACGGTGTTGAAGGCCATCATCAATTCTCGGTCCGCGATCAGACCGAGTTCCCGCTGCATCTCGGGGTCATTTTTCAAATCCTCCTCCAACTGCGCCATCAATTCCTCGGGAGTCTTGTTGCGCATCTCGGCCAGCTCCTCGGCCTTGCGGTATTCCTCGTCGAGGCCGCTCTTGATGCCGAGCTCCTCCTCCGCCTCGCGCAATTCCTCGCGGCTCTGCGCCAGTTCTTCGGTCATGCCTTTTTCAGCGGCGTCGAAATGCTTCGCGAGTTGATTCAGGCGCTTGGCCAACTCCTGCTGATGATTCGCCGCATTGGCCATGGCCTGCTTGCGCGTCGCCGCCTGGGGCGTCTTGGCCGACTCGCGCAGGGCGTCCTCCGCCTTGCCCGGCGGATCGGCCAACAGGGCCACCGCGTCATCCGCGTCGCGCGCGGTCGCGCGGCCAGTCTCCGCGCCCATGTCCTGGACGTTGGCGTCGCGCCGCAGCGCGTCCTTCAGGGCGTCCACCTGCTGACCAAGATCCTGCTGCCGGGCGAGCAACTCGGCGGGCTTGTCCGATTGCGGCGCCATGCCCGACTCGGGGACCTGGGCCTGCTCCTCGCGCGTCGTGCTTTCCATCTGCTCCGCCGCGCGGGCAAGGCCTTCCGCCATCTCGCTGATCTTGGGCGCCAACTCGCCCAGGGTCTTGCGGGCTTCGGTCAGGGCGGGCTGGGCCTTCCGGTTTGCGTCGGTCAAAGCAGCTTTGAGCTCGGTGAAATCCTCGCCCAACGGCGTCGGCTTGCGTTCGACTGAGGTATTGCGCTGGGCGGTTTCACGATTTGCCATTTCGCGATCGATCGCCTTCGTGCTCGGCTTGCGGTTGGCGGCGGACATGGCGTTGACGGCGTCCCGCGGCAAGCCGGCCCGTTGCATCGTCTTCCCGGCTGCACGCATCTTTTCCTCCAGGTGATTCCAGTCCTTCGGTCGCGTCGTGGACGCCTTGGGATCGCCGGCCTCCCAGCGCTCCTGCGCGGCCAGTTGTTTGGCGTTCTCGGTCATGCCGCGCAATTCGTGTCCGGTCTCCAGGGCCAGGAAGGCCTTCTCCAGCTGTTTCAACGGATCGACCGCGTCCTTGCCCTGATCTTCGCCGGCGGTCGAGGCTCGCAACGCGCTCATCGCCTGGGCGGTCTTGGCCGCGTCGGCGACATACTGTGAATCCGCGTCGGGCCGCTTCTCTTCGAAATCCGCGGCGTCACTGAGCTGCGCCACCGCGGCGCGCCAATCCTCGTTTGCCTTGTCGCGCGCGGCGTCATCGCTGTTGTCGCGGGCCAGAGTTTCGGCGGATTTGCGCGCCTGTTGAACTTTCTCCGAAGGCTTGCCGGCCGAGCGCGCAAGGTCGCGACGCGCATTGGCGGCTCGTTTGGACAAATCCCGCTCCAGCGACTGCATGCCGACGAAGGCCGACCGGGTCGCGTTGCGCATCCGCTCCGCAGGCTTGGCAAGTTCTTTGCCCGCGTCGTCAGCCTTCAACGCTTTTTCCAACTCGGTCCGATTGTCGGCCAGTGTCTTCATCGGTTTCTCGGTCTTGCGCGCCTGCGAGGCGGAGATGTTCTTGCTCAACGACTCGATCATCTCCTCGACCATGCGCGTCTCGTTCACGGCGGCGTTCTCCCTTCGCGCCAGGCGTTCCCAGGCGAGCTCGTTTTTCTCGGCGGCCTCCTTGCGCGCGGCGTCGTTGATGCGTTTTTGCTCCCGTGAGAGGTAGGCCAGATTCTCAACGATATTGGCGGCCTCTTCGGCGGCGAGCATCTCATTGAAACGCTGCTCCAGCGCGCGGGCCTTGCTGGCGGTTTGCTTCGCGGCCTCGGCGGCGTCCGTGGCGACCTTCTCAGTCGCGGCGGCGCCGAGCTGGAGCGTGTCCACGCCGCTTTGGGTCCGGGCAAATTCCTCATGCTGAAGTTCGCTTAAGGCGCGGGCGGCCAGGTTCATGTCCTCGGCCTCGCGGCCGTTCTCGGAGGCGGCCAGGGATTCGGCGAGCTGGGCGCGGACGAGCTCGAGTTGCTCCTCCATCTTCGCGGACGCGGCCTGCGAATTGATCGCGGTCTGATTCTTCCGACCTTCGTCGTCGCCGCTAAATGCGGGCAGGGCTTCGTCCTGAACCGATTTGCGCAACAGCTCCGCCTCTTCGGAAAGCTTCTTCAATGAACTGTGCAGGTTGCGCTTCACCTTGAGCGCCGCGATGCGCTTGGCGTCGAAGCCCGGCGAACTGACCTGCAGATTCAACTTGGACGACTCGCCGCGGCTGCCGTGCAAATCCCAGGCCACCAGTTTGACGACGAGTTGATCGCCGGCAATCGCCTGCATCTCCAGCAGGTCGAGGCGATAGCCCACCTTGAGCGATTTCGCCTTCTCCTGGGACAGCGGGATCGTCCGAGGCGCGCGGCGCGGTTGCGTGATCACGAGGCTGACATTGGTCAGGCCCAGATCGTCCTCCGCCGAGCCAAGGATTTGAATCACGTCGTCGGGTTGGACGATCAGGTCCTGCGTCGGCTGCTCGATCACCACGGAGGGAATCAGATCCGCCAGGGGATTAATTTCGTAGAAGGGGCTGTACTCATTGTTGAAGCCCGTCTCTTCGGAAACCAGGTGCACTTGGTAAGTTCCCGCGCTGTGCATGGCTACGCGAACGCTGAATTCCGTGGACGAAGCGGAGATCAGGATGTTCGTCAATTTGCGTCCCCTCAACTCAAGGTGAAGCTCGCCGTGGGAAATCGGCTGATCGATCTTCATCTTGAGATCCACCACGGTTTCATTCAGCGCTTCGAGATCGCCATTTTCATCAATGACCGTTTCCGACTCGAGTTTGGTGTAGGTCGGATAATGATAAACCTTCTCAAAGGTCTTCACGTGCGGACGGGCCCGGGTCTCGATGCGATATTTACGCGTGATCGCGGTGTCGGCTCGGAAGCGATACTCGACGGACTCGGTGTCGGCGGAAATGGCTCCGGAATACTGGCGCTCGCCGACCAGTGTCATGGCGACTTTCTGATGGTCGCTGCGCTCGCCCTCATGAAATGTTTCCAGCACGACGCGGGAGGGAATTTCGCCCGAAATTTCGATCAGCACGGGAATGTTGTCGCCGGTTGGCACGAGGCCCTCGGTTTGCGTCGGCTTGAGAATCTTGATCTGGATGTTCGAGACGCGTTCGACATCGGCCATGGGAATCATCACCCGCGCGACCAGTTGCGAAAATCGCAGACCCGGGAGGACGAACAGAATCGCGAACACCATGACCGCGCCCATCGCGCCAAACAGCCAACGCGAAATCAAACTCCCAGGCAGCAGCTGATTGGCGTCCACGCCCTCCATCCGGGAGGCGACGTTGGTCTGGAGCAAATCCCGAAAAGCCTCCGAATCCCAATAGTTCTCTTCCTCGTTCTCGCCCAGCTCGACGGCAGAGATCAGATCCTCGCGCAAATCCGGACGGGTCTTCTCGATGATGCGCGCCATGTCGCGGGGATTGGGCGCCTTGAACAGGAAGCGCAGACAGCTCCACCAAAACACGCCGAGAGTGGCGAGATAGGCGACCGCGCTGAGGGTGTAGCGCAGGAGATCGGGCAGGATGACGAGCCGGTCGACGATGGCGATGACCGTCACGCAGGCGAGGAGCGTGACCAGCCCTTCGGCGAGGCCGCGCATCAGAATCAGCCGGCGCCAACGCAGGCTGAATTCCTCCAGCTTTTCGGCAATAAGGGGATTGAGTGAAGATGACATGACTACAGAGTTACGACTGCAATTTACCGCGAGGAGGAATGTAGCGCCATTTTCGCCCGTTTGGGAACATTCAATTCATCCCCAAAAGCGCTCAAAACCAGAGGAAAAGGCTGGGAAATGGGACACCTAGGATCGCCGCAGTCGCGGGACTCAGCGGCGTCCGTCTCCGTGTTGAGAGGGATGCCGTCCTCGGCGGCCCAAATCAATCGATTCGTTCAGATCGAATCCCGAAGGGATGGCAGAGGCTAGAGTCGTTAAAAACGAGTTGTATCAAGAGCCGAGAACTCTGTTGCGGATCACCGGAACTGGCCCATTCATGTGACCCTTTCAGACTTTGATGCGGCCCGTCACCGCGTACGCGACGAGCGTGCCGTGAAGGGTTTAAAGGGGTTGGATTTGTGAAGAGGTCGGATTCGGAATGTCAAAAAACATAGCGATTTGAAGAGTGCATAAAACGGGGGGTTTACGTTTTCCGCGCGTAACGCAGGCATCCTGTCTGCCTTCGCTTTGGCGCAAGCCTCCCAAAAACACGCCATGCGTACGGAACCCTAGCGGCTATCGTCATCGTTTAGAATTGTGGGGCTGGCCACGGAAGCGCGGCCCACATGCGCATTGGCGACAACCTAGGGACGGCACAGACTACAATTCGCCGGCGTAAACCAGAAACTTTGTGGCAGCCGAGGTCAGGAGGCTCCTATTTGATTTGTTTCATGGATATATGACCCTCGTCACCTCGGCTGCTACGTCCGTTCTTGGATCGCTTGCGCTGCTTGCCGCGAAACCCAGTGAACGCGTGTGATTAATTGAGGGTGGCGGTATTGTGCTTGGCTACCGGCTAAACCCGGGCTGAAAGCCCGACAGCACGAAGCGTAGAGCTTCAGCCCTACGATCGGGGTTCAAGGCCAAATGCGGCAGCCTCGCAAGCAGCAATTCCTGTTTTCCGGGACTGACCCTTTCAC
>JBLHKZ010000341.1:0-5532 GCA_047618185.1 Limisphaerales bacterium | reverse complement strand
AGCAGGACATGATGCCCTGATCCTTGCAGGCGAATAACAAATCGCCGACTACGATGGGGGTCTGCATGTAGTTGCCGCCGCGCGAGATTTTCCAGGCGAAGTCTTTGGCGTCCTTTTCCGTGGCGGAAATTTCGCCGGTGGCGGTTTGGTGGATCGCGTAGATCGGCGAGAGTCTGCCGTGTGCGCTGGTGATGAAGGTCAGGCCGTGCGCGGAGATGGGCGTGGGCACGGGGATGTCGCCGCCGCCCTGGAGATTCCAGACTTGCTTGCCGGTTGCAAAGTCGTAGCCGCCGGTGTGGCGAAATCCGTTGAGTGCGATCTGCGTTCCGCCGGGTGCGTCGATGATCGCGGGGGTGGACCAGGTGGGGATTTCGTCGCGCCGGGTACGCCACATTTCGTCGCCGGTCTTGATGTCGAGGGAGGCGAGGAAGGATTGCCCCTGCACGTCGCATTGCACGATGACGCGCCCGGCGTAAATCGTCGGCGAACTGGCGAATCCCCATTGCGCGGTTTTTACGCGAAAGTAGCCGGAGTCCAGCGTCCCAAAGGTCTTTTTCCAGAGAAGTTTGCCGTCGAGATCGACGCAGTGCAGACCTTCGGAGCCGAGGAAGGAGACAACGCACTTGCCGTCGGTCGCGGGCGTGGAGTTGGCGTGGCTGGCCTTGGTGTGGCGTTTGATCGTCGGCTTGCCGCGGTGCAGTTCGCGATCCCAGAGGATCCTGCCGGTCTTCTTGTCCAGGCAGATCAGGCGCCAGGATTGCGGCCCGTCGTCGTCGGCCGCGGCGATTCGGCCATAAAGGCCGGCTTCGAGTTTGGCCCGGCCGGCTTCGGCGACGGCGGTGGTGACGAACAGTTTGTCGCCCCAGATGATCGGGCTGGAGAGGCCGAGGCCGGCGATGTCAGTGCGCCAGCCAATGTTCTCGCCCGTTTCGACATTCCACTTTGCGGGGATCTCGCCGCCAGTGGAGACTCCCGACGCGCGCACACCTCGGAAGGATGGCCAGTGGACGGGAGACGCGTCGGCGGACGATTGCGCGCCGGGAAGGCAGGGGAGTCCGAGGACGAGGACGAGGGCGAGTAAGAGGACGAATGAGGGGCGAATCATGCGAGGATATTGGCGCGCGTCGTGGAAAAGGCAATCACGACTAACGGCCGGCTTCACTGGACGGCGCGTTCGGGGTGGGGAAGGGATATTGCTGTAATTCCTTCGGAATACTCATTTGGGCTCGCGGGGACTCTTGCCCCACCGGATTTACGCTTCCTTCGGGCGGGGGGCGTCTTTGTTGCTCCCTTGCTTCGTTTGGAGATCGGGCCTTCCGACTCCGTTCTCTCCGTTTCCTCCTGTGCAAATAAACTAGATCTGAAAATCCTGATTGGGCGGCGGTTTCTTGTCCTTGTCGAGGACGCGCATGTCGAGGCCGTCGTAGATGACGAGCGACTTGGGTTTGACGCTGTCCATGATGAACACGTTGCCGCCGATGGTGCTGCCCTGGCCAATCACGGTGTCGCCGCCGAGGATGGTCGCGCCCGGATAAACGGTCACGTGATCCTCGATGGTCGGGTGCCGCTTGGACCCGCGCAGCTCCTCGACGCGCGAGGTCGACTTCGCGCCCAGAGTCACGCCGTGATAGATCTTCACGTGGTCGCCGATCTCGCAGGTTTCGCCGACGACCGTGCCGGTGCCGTGGTCGATGAAGAAATGGCTGCCAATCTTCGCGCCGGGATGCAGGTCGATGCCGGTGCGGTCGTGGGCCCATTCGGTCATGATGCGCGGTAGCAGCGCGACATCTTTTTGGTAAAGCGCGTGAGCCATGCGCTGGATGGCGATGGTCTCGATAAAGGGGTAGGCGACAATAACTTCTTCGCGGCTGATCGCGGCCGGGTCGCCATTGTAGGCGGCGTCGACATCGGTCTGGAGGATCTCGCGAATTTCCGGCAGTTGGCCCAGGAAATCACAGGTGATCTCGTCGGCCAACTCGTTCGGATCGGCGGCGGTGTTTTCGCCCGGCGCGCGATAGACAATGCTCTTGGCAATCTCGTCCTCCAGGCTGTTTTTTACCTCGTCCAGGAGCAGCGCAGTTTCGATCTTGAGCTCGGAGGAATGGATCGGCTTGTCGTCGAAGAATCCGGGGAAAAGTAGCCGCAGCAGCTGGCAGGAGATGTGCGAGATGGTGGTCTTGGAAGGCAGGTTGACTCCGTCGACATGGTTGATGCCGCCCACCTTGGCGTAGGAGGCGACCAGTCGATCCGTCAGTTCAGTGACCGAAATACGTTTCACGGAGGGAAGTATTCAACAGGATCGGACGCAGCGCAAGGAAGGCGAGGCTAGTTGAGAGACGGAGTGAGTTGAGAGACGTGAAATTCACGCGGCGCTTCATGCGACAGGCTGGACGGTCGATAATACCGCCTCTACGACCTGCTCGACAGCGATGTCGTTCATGCAGCGGAAGTCGACGGGGCATTCGCGGAGAAAACAAGGGGCGCAGGGAGCGTCGGCGGAGAGGAGCTTGTGCGTCGAGGAATCGCCCGGCAGGCCGGGGCCGGTCAGTTCAATCGAAGTGCTTCCAAAAGGAACGACGACCGGCGTGCCCAGCGCGGCGGCGGCGTGCATCGGGCCGGAGTCGTTGGTCAACACGGCGGCGCAATATTTCAAGCCCGCGCAGAGCTGCAGCAGTGATGTTTTTCCGACGAGATCGCAAACGGCGTCCGCGCTGGTTTGCTTCGCAAGTTCAGCAGCAATTCGTTGCGCGTTTTCGTCGCCATTGGCGCCAAAGACGATCCAGCCGCAGCCGGTCGCTTTCTGTAGTTTGACGGCGGCTTCGATGAAGCGCTCGGCCGGCCAGCGTTTTGCGGGGCCGTATTCGGCGCCGGGATTGAGTCCGAGCCAACGTCGGCGTCCGACGTTCGAATTGGTCGGCAAGAATGTCTCGGCGAACGTCCCGACTTCCTCGTCCGCAAGCGCCAGCTTCGGCGCGGTTGGCTCCGGCGACGCGCCGATCGCCGCCATGAGATGAAGGTAGTGATGAATGTGGTGAGAGTCGGGCGTGATCGCGGTCTCGCCAGCGTCGTTCGAATCGATCAAACGGCGAATCTCCGCCTCAGTCCGTTTGCGCATCTGCGTGATATCCGTGCGGCGCGGAACGGCGCGAGTCAGCATCCGGTTGCGCCAGGGCGCGCGGTAGCCAAGGCGTTCCGGAATGCCCGCGCGCCAAAGTTCAAGAGCCGTGCGTGAGGAATTGGGCAGCGCGACGCCCAGATCGAATTTCTTCGCTCTCATTCGGCGGCCGATGGCCAAGGCGCCGTCCTTTTCACCGAACGTTTCGACGGCGTCGATATATGGATGTGAGCGCCAGATGTCGGCGAGTTTCTCGTGGGTCAGGAGAGTGATGTGCGCCTCGGGATAGGCCTCGCGGAGACGCTGGATCGCGGGCGTGGTCATGACCGCGTCGCCGAGCCAATTGACGCCGCGAATGAGGATTCTCGAAGGCGCGGGGTCCAGTCTGGCGTTCGTCGCGCTCATGGCGAATCGGCCGCCGCTTCCGTGGCCACATCGGGTGCGGAATCACCCTCTTCTTGTTTCGGCTTTTTGGAGCGTTTCCTGGCGGGTTTCCAACGATTGTGCACCCAGAACCAGTTTGCCGGATCACGGCGAATGGCCTCTTCGAAATGGCGGTTCACGTCGCGGGTGATGTCCTCGACCGAGCGGGCCTTGCCGTCTTCGTGGGTTGGGATGGGGGCGCTGAATTCGACCTGCCAGCGGGCGAGTTGGGTTCGAAAACAAATGGCCATATGAAGCGGGCATTTGTAGCGCAGCGCGAAGACCGCGGGCGCCGTGCTGACGGAGCACTCTCGGCCGAAGAAGGGCAGGCGGAGCGCGCGATTGCCGGCGTGCTGATCGGCGAGCAGGCCCAGCATGATCGAGCCCTCCTGCATGGCCTGCTTGAGTTTTGCTGCGTCCGTTCGTCGGTCGAAGAAGAGCGTCCCGGAGCGGTTGCGCATGTCCTGGAGAAGTCGATTGAGGCCCGGCTGACGGAGTCCGCGGTAGGTTGTCGCGCAACGGCTGCCAAGGCCGAAACTGCCGAGGCGGGCATAGGTTTCGAAATTGCCGAAGTGCCCCACGGCGAAAACGCGGCTCTTGTGCGGTTTGGGTTCATCCGGCGGGATGGCGCGTTCGATATGCCTGGCGCTGAGAACCTTCTCGATTTCCGCCTGGCTCATGGTCATGGTTTTGATCGAACTCGCGAAGTTTTCTCCGATTCGTCGGAAATTCTCTTTGGCCAACGCCCGAATCTCACGCTCCGATTTCTCCTCGCCGAATGCCTCGGTGAGGTTGCGCAGCGCGACCGTGCGGTGGCGGCCGTCGACGAAATAGACGATCGCTCCGATCGCGCGACCGAGCCGGGCGACGACGCCCAGCGGCAGTAATTGCGCCAGTCCGATGACAAGTCGAGCCGGGACGTAGAGCAGGAGGTCCATCGGTCAGTCGAAGCAGATTTTGCGGACGCATTCGGAGAAGTCGCGCGCGCCGCTGAGAATCTTGATTTCGACGCGCATGAAAAGGATAGGCAGGTCGCGTCGATCGATCTTGGGAAAGCGCACGGCGTCCTTTTGCGTGGTGATGATTACCTCGGCCTGCCGCTTCTTGCTGCGATTGATGCAGTTGAGGATCTCCTGCTGGGTGAAGCGGTGATGGTCGGCGAAGCGCCGGCGATAGACGAGCTTGGCGTCCTGCGCGATCAGGCTCCCCTCAAAGCTTTCGGGAAACGCGATGCCGCTGAGCGAGGCGATCTTCTTGCCCTTCAGGAAGCCAATCTTTTTTCGTTCGCCGGTGAAAACGTCTTCGAAATAGAGGGGGTGGTGGACGCACTCGATGATGGGCGCCTTGGGATTGTGTTTGGCAATCCGTGCGCGCAGGGCGGCGGTTTCACCGTCGCTCTTGGTGATGAAAATCGCGTAGGCGCGCTCGAGGCTTCGGGGCGGTTCACGGAGCGTTCCACGAGGGAGCATGTGCTCGTTGCCGAAGGGCTGTTGGCAGTCGATCAGCACGATGTCGCGCCGGACGCCCTTGAGCTTCCAGTATTGAAAGCCGTCGTCGAGCAGCAGGATGTCGCAGCCGAATTTCTCAACGGCGTAGCGGGCGCATTTGACGCGGTCCTTGTCGACGAGGACGACGACGTCCTTGAGATTGGAGGCGAGCATGTAGGGCTCGTCGCCAGCGGATTCCGAATCGAGCAGCAGGGACTTGCCATCGGATACGACTCGGGGCGGGGCGCTGTCCTGTCTGAAGAGGAGGCGATTGAGAAGCCGTGTGCGCAGCGGCGGGGGTTTGGAGCGGTAACCGCGGGAGAGAATGGCGACCTTGCGACCCTTGTCCTGGAGCGCGCGCGCGAACTTTTCCACGACGGGTGTCTTGCCCGTGCCGCCGACGGTCAGATTGCCGACGGCGATCAGCTGGATGCCGAGGGTGGTGTCGCGAAGGATGCGGACGTTGTAGAGAAACCGGCGGAGCTGGACCAGGACTTCGAAAACCTT
>JBLHKZ010000340.1:0-5544 GCA_047618185.1 Limisphaerales bacterium | reverse complement strand
GGTTCTGCCGCAAACTGTGCGGCGGGGGCCAGTTCCTGAAAATCGGAATCGCCGACGCGCTTGAGTGAGTTTCTCCCCGGCTCTCCGCTTTGGCCGCCTTCGAGGCCGTAGGGGCGCGTCGTGCGGCGATTGGTGAGCAGCGAAACTTCGACGGGTTCGAGAAACTCGATCTCGCGGAGGATGCCTTCGCCGCCTTTGTGCACGCCGGCGCCGCCCGAGCCGTTGCGAATCTCGCAGCGCAGCAGCCGCACCGGATAGCGCGTTTCCAGGACTTCGGGATCGGTCAGGCGCGTGTTGGTCATGTGCGTGTGCACGGCGTCGGCGCCGTTGAAGGCCGGTCCCGCCCCCGCGCCGCCGCAGATCGTTTCGTAGTAGCCGAACGGTTTCTCGCCGGACCGGCCGAACAGGAAATTGTTCATGGTGCCTTGGCTGGCGGCGACGACGCCCAGCGCGCCGAAGATGACATCGACGATGCGTTGAGACGTTTCGACATTGCCGCCCACGACGGCCGGGCATTTCGCCGGATCTGGATCGGCCGTGGGGTTGAGCAGGCAATTCTCGGGGAGGATGAGTTCGATCGGGGCGAGCACGCCGGCGTTGAGCGGGATGTCATCCTCGATCAGGCAGCGGAAACAATAGATCAACGCGCTCATGACGATGGCGCGGTTGGCGTTGAGATTCCCGTCCATGACCGGTCCGGTTCCGGTGAAGTCGACGGTCGCTGCGGCTTCGCCGTGTTGAGAGTTGAGAGTGGTTGAGAGTTGAGAGTTCTTGGAATGGCGGATCGTAACTGTGGCGGTGATGACGGATCCGTTGTCGAGCGTGTCGGTGAAGCGGCGTTTGCCTTCGGGCAGCTTGAGCAACGCGGCGCGCATCATGTTCTCGGCCGCGCGTTGAATGTGACCCATGTAGGCCTGGACTTTGTCGGAGCCATGACGGCGGGCCATTTCCTGGAGCATCTGAACGCCGACCTGATTGGCTGCCGTTTGCGCGTTGATGTCGGCGATGTTTTCGTCGACCGACCGCGAAGGGTAGGGGCCGGATGAGAGTAATTCCCTCAGCTTCGCCTCGCTGGAGGCTTCCTTTTTCGCGAAACGAAATCGACGAATGAGGACGCCTTCTTCGGCGAGCGTTTTTGAGAATGGCGGCATGGAGCCGGGCGTGACGCCGCCAATCTCGGAATGATGCGCCCGGCTGGCGACGAAGAAGGTGGGTTTGCCTGGCAGGACAAATACCGGCGTGATCACTGTGACGTCCGGCAGGTGGCTGCCGCCGCGATAGGGGTCGTTGGTCACGTAGACGTCGCCGGGTTCGAACGGGCCGACATCCTCGCGGAGGCATCTCACGCACTCGCTCATGGCTCCCAGATGCACGGGAATATGCGGCGCGTTGACCACGAGATCGCCGTTCGGCGTGAAGATCGCGCAGGAGAAGTCGAGTCGCTCCTTCACATTGGTCGACAGGGCGGTCTTTTCGAGGGTGGCGCCCATGAGCTCGGCGATGGACGCGAAATGATTGTTGAAGAGTTCGAGCTCGATGGGGTCGGGCTCGGCGGAGTTCTCCGCGGATCTCGTGAAGTCAGTTGCTCCATCACCGGCCGAGATGTTCTGACGAGACAGGATGATGTCATTCCGCGCGTTGATCCGCGCCGACCAGCCAGGCTCGACGACAATGGTCGCGATGGCTTCGGCGACGATGGCCGGGCCTTCGATTTCATCGCCGGGCTTCAGATTCTCGCGAAGAAAAACACCGGTCGGGTGAGCGCGGCCCTCGAAGAGAACCTCGGTTGTCCGATCTGGCCCGGGCGCGCGCCTCTCCGGCTCGCCGGGGCTTTTCGGCAGGGAGGCGGATTCCGCCGCCAGTTCCAGGCGCGCGGCGTAGATCTCGATCGTCCTGCCTGGAAAGTCGAAACCGTAAAGCCGTTTGTGTTCCTGGGTGAATGCCGCGCAATAGTCGTTGTCTTCTGGCTCGATGACAGTGATGCGCGTTTCCTGTCCCGCGTAACGCATGTCCAAAAGCCTGCGCGCAGGTTGGATCTTCGTTTCGTCGACGCCTTCTGCAACCAGCTCAGCCCTCAATTGTCGATCGAGCTCAGCGAATCGATCGTTCAAACCGGCCTGACCGTCCGGGCTGAAAATGTCGTCGGATGTTTGGCCGATGGCTCGTTCGGCAAATTTGGCGACATTCGCCAGGCCGATGCCAAGCGCGCTCAGCGCTCCGGCGAACTGGCTGCAGAGAATCTCATTCACCCCCAGTTCATCGGCGATCGCGCAGGCGTGTTGCGAACCGGCGCCGCCATAGCTGACCAGGGCGTATTCCCTCGGGTCGTAGCCGCGGGCGATGGAGATCTTCTTGATCGGCGCTGTCATGTTGGCGTTTGCGATCGCCACAAAACCGGCGGCCAGCGCCGCACGCGAATAGACGCGGCCTGACACGGCCTGGATCTCCTGAATCAGCTCGTCGAGCCGCCCTTCAACCGGGGCTCGATCCAGCGGAAAGGGAAAGCGGTCCGGGATGGCGCGCCCAAGCAGGAGGTTCACGTCGGTGATCGTCAGCGGACCGCCCTGGCCATAACACGCGGGTCCCGGATTGGCTCCCGCTGATCGCGGTCCGACGACCGGCTTTTGTCCGTCGAACCAGCAGATCGATCCGCCGCCCGCCGCGACTGTCTCCACCGAGAGCATGGGCGCCGCCACACGGATGGCGCCGCCGCTTTCCTTGTCGATGAAGCCCATCTCGTAGCGGCGTTCAAATTCACCGTCAAAGCGGCAGACATCCGTGCTCGTGCCGCCCATGTCGAAGCCAATGATTTTTCGACGACCGGCGGATTCCGCAAACCGGGCCGCTCCGACCACGCCGCCGGCCGGACCGGAGAGGATCGAGTCTTTTCCGACAAAGGAATCGACCGCGACGAGACTTCCCGCGCTGGTCATGAGCTGGAGGTCGGCCTCGGGCAATGAAGCTGATATCCGCTTGAGATAGTTTTGCAGAATTGGCGTGAGGTAGGCGTTGACGACGGTTGTGTCCCCGCGGGAGACAATTTTTGGAAGCGGATTCAACTCGGAGGAAAGGGAGACGTGAGCGAATCCCAGTTCGTGGGCGACGCGCTGGATCAGCCGTTCGTGCTCTCCGTTGCGGTAGGAGTGAAGCAGGCAGACTGCGAGGGAATCGATTCCCGACCGAGCCAGCCCCGTCAGTCGCTGGCGGATCTCGGCCTCGTCCGGCGCCCGCAGAGCGCCACCCTTGGCGTCGAGTCGTTCGTCGATCTCAATAACCGACTGATACAGATCCTCGGGCTTGCGGATGCGCAGATCGAAAAGCCGGGGCCGGTTCTGGCTGGCAATCCTCAGCGTGTCGCGAAAGCCGCGGGTCGTAATCAGCGCGGTGCGGGCGCCCTGTCGCTCCAGCAGCGCGTTGGTTCCTTTCGTCGTGCCAAGACGGACGCGGACAGGACCGATCGGATCGCAAAGTCGCTTGCTCATGAGCCAACGAATCCCCATGACGGGCGCTTCGTCATCGCAGGTCAATGTGTAGCGCAGCACTGCCGACTCGGACGACGCGAGATCCAGGGGCTGATTCAGTTCCATGGCGCCGCGGTTCTTGTCGAAGCGTTGAATCAGTCCCGATGTGAATTCACTTTTGGGGTTTGAAGCCGACAATCGGCAATCGAATCGATAATTTTCGAAGAAGCCTTCCGGATCGTTTCGACGGGTCGAATCGAGGATGCACGCCGATGACGAGCCGACCGTTGAAACACCGTGATATGCGCCAGAACTCAACAACTTATGGGCATGAATGGCGCCCTCGGGTGATCGCCCCAGGCAGTCGGTGAAAGTGCCGCCGACATCAATCCAGAACTCCCAATCGGGGTCCGGACTAAATCTTTTTTTGAATTCATTCATGGGCGCTCCCGTCAGCTTTTTCTAATGTGCAAAAGAGATTTTCAGGCTGTTGGCTGCTGGAGAACACGGTGTGTGTTCTCCGTCATCCGGCGGGGAAATACGGGAATTTGAGCGAAAAAGCTCGATATTCAAGTGATAAAACGTTGGCAAAACAATTCAGACGCAGACGCATTCAACGCCTGGTTGGCGTGGTTTGTCTCGATTTATCCCGGTTCAGCCCTCGAATTTCTCGTTTTGTCAGTCCTTACCCGACCAAAAAAACTGTTGCGGATATCAGAAATCACGGTTCAAGATCCTCAGCTAACGTAAACAAAAATACAAAGAACTCGTATATGAGCAAAATCAAACGCGAACAATGGTGCGGCGGTTCCGATCATTCCTGGAACCCCAATCGTCGTGATTTCCTTTTTGTCGGCGCCCTCGGCGCCCTTGGCATGAGCCTCCCGAATATCCTTCGCGCCGAGGTCGGCGCGAACATGACCCAGGGAAAGAAGATCGAAGCCAAGGCCAAGTCCGTCATCCAGATTTTCCTACCGGGCGGTTGCGCCCATCAGGAATCCTGGGATCCCCAGGTCGGCGCCCCGATCGAGTATCGCGGCCCAGTGGGCTCCATCCCGACCAAGATTCCCGGCGTCCACTTCAGCCAATACATGAAGAAGATCGCCGGCATCGCCGACAAGTTGACCGTCATTCGGTCGATGACTCACGGCGAAGCGGCTCACGAGCGCGGCACACACAACATGTTCACCGGCTACAAACCGAGCCCGGCGTTGAAATACCCGAGCTTCGGCAGCGTGGTGTCCCATGAGTTGGGACCGCGTAAGAGCTTGCCGCCGTATGTCTGCATTCCGAGCCAGCCGAACAACTTCGCGGGCACGGGTTATCTCAGCTCGGCGTTCGGTCCGTTCAGCCTCGGCAGTGATCCGGCCAGCAGCAGCTTCAAGGTCCGCGACCTGAATTTGCCCAAGGGCATCGATCAGGATCGCTTCGCCCAACGCCGCAGCATGCGCTCGGCGGTTGACTCCCATTTCAGCGCCTTGGAGAAATCCGACGCCCTCACCGGCATGGACTCGTTTTACCAGCGGGCCTACAGCATGATCAGCTCGAAGGAAGCGCGTGAAGCCTTCGATATCACCAAGGAAGACAAAAAGATGCGCGATCGTTACGGCCGCAACCAGGCCGGACAGCGCATGTTGCTGGCTCGCCGCCTGGTCGAGTCCGGCGTTCGTCATGTCACCATGACCTACGGCGGCTGGGACATGCACGACGGCATTCAACGCGCGATGGAGCGCACCATGCCTTCCTTCGATCAGGCCTTTGCGGCGCTGATTTCGGATCTCGAAGAGCGCGGCATGCTCGACGAAACCCTCGTCACCGTTTCCAGCGAATTTGGCCGCACGCCAATGATCAACAACCGCGCGGGTCGCGACCACTGGCCGAAAGTGTTCAGCGTTGCCATGGCTGGCGGCGGTGTGAAGCGCGGCCTCGCCTACGGCACGTCCAACGCCACCGGCGCGGAGCCGGAGGACAATCCGGTTTCGATCGAAGACTTCGCGCACACGGTCTACCACCTGATGGGCATCGACGCCGGCAAGGAGCTGATGGCTCCGGGCGCGCGGCCGATCGAGATCGTGGCCAACGG
>JBLHKZ010000339.1:0-5570 GCA_047618185.1 Limisphaerales bacterium | reverse complement strand
CGTGAGTTCGCCGCCATGACCGTGGCATTGGACGACGGCGTCGGAAAGGTCCTCGGCGCGCTCAAGCGCAACCAACTGGACAAGGACACGCTCGTGATATTCCTCACCGACCACGGCGGCGACCCCACCTACGGCGGAAGCAACCTCCCCCTGCGCGGCGACAAGGCCACGCTCTTCGAGGGCGGCATCAAGGTCCCCTGCATCATGCGCTGGCCGGGCCGGATCAGGGCGGGAGCCTCCTCCGACACCATGGCCTGGTCGATCGATCTCTTTCCCACCTTCTGCAAACTCGCCGGTGTAGAAACTGAACACATCCAACTCGACGGGCGCGACCTGAGCCCCGCCCTGTTCGACGAGGCCAACTGGCAGGACCGCACCTTCTTCTGGGAGCTGGGATCGCACGAAGAGCTCCAGCGCAAACCCTGGTCGGCAATCCGATCAGGTAAATGGAAATACCTGCAAACGCCGGCGAATGGCGAATTCCTGTTCGATCTGCTGCTCGATCCAAACGAAAGCGCCAACCTGGCAAAAATCGACGCAAGACGCCTGCAGGAATTCCAGAAGATGCGCGACCGCCTCGCGAGCGAAATGAGACGCTAACCTGTGCGGAATGGCATGTCGCGTCGCGTCCTCTACCGTGTCCAAGCGCTCAAATAGGCTCGACAAGCCGCGCCAATTCTTTAAACCGCTAATCCAGATTCACCGAAACGAAAGACTATGAAAAAGACCGCTATTCTACTCATCATCGCCGCCGCCTTCGCCTCGTTGAGCGGCGCGGCTCTCGCCCAGCAGAAAGACAAGGGGAAAGCCAAAGCCAATACGAAGGCCAAGGCAAAAAAGAAGCAGCCGCAGACCTGGAAAGAACGGGCTGCCGCGCGCCTCAAGCCGCCCACCACTCAACAAAAGAACGCCATCCGACAGGCGCTCCCCGGCAAATCGACCGTGCAGCCAAAGAAGGATCGTCGTGTCCTCGTCTTCTGGCGCAGCGAAACCTTCATCCACACCTCCATCCTGCACGGCAACTACTGCCTCGGAGAAATGGGCAGGAAAGCCCGCGCCTGGAAAACCGATTTCGCGGACGAATACAGCGTGTTCACCAAAGAGAATCTGGCCAACTACGATGCGGTCATCTTCAACAACACCACGTCTGTGACATTCGAGAATGACGCCCAGCGCGACGCCCTGATGGGTTTCGTCAAGAGCGGCAAGGGCATCGCCGGCATTCACGCCGCCGGCGACAGCTTCTACAAATGGAAGCTCGCCGCGTCGATGATCGGCGGACAGTTCAATGGGCATCCCTGGACCGCCGGCGGAACCTGGGCTTTCAAGCTCAACGATCCTACGCACCCCCTCAACAAGGCCTTCGCTGGAAAGGGCTTTTGGCACAAGGATGAAATCTATCAGTACAAGCCCGCCACCTACGCAGGCGATGACAACCTTCGCATCCTCGTCTCGCTCGACATGAGCCAGGACGCCGTCAGCAAGGTGCTCGATAACGAGCGCTTCAAGCGTTACGAAAAAGATTATGGCAAGGGCCCGCGCGAAGTTCCCGTTTCATGGCTGAGGGAGTTTCAGGGCGGTCGCGTCTTTTTCTCCAATCTCGGTCACAATGAATCGACCTATGCCAATCCCGCCGTGCTGAAGCACTTTCTCGACGGCATCCAATACGCCCTCGGCGACCTCAGCGCCGATGCGACGCCGACCACAAAAGCTGGGAAAATGAGGCCCGCGCTCGCCCCCGCGAAGAAGTAGGCGAAGACTCAGAGGGGAACTGAGATCTTGAATCTCAGTTCTGAAATCTCAAATCTGTAATCTGAGATTTCAAATCAGAGGACCCGGCCCGAACAATCGGAGCCGGGCTTTTTTTGTAGAACGGAGACCGAGGACCTTAACCGAACGGCGCAGTCCGAAGATTTCTCAGCGACTTTAGTGTGTCGAAAACGCGTATTCCCCGCAGAGACCTGGTGCCCGTCTTGCGCCGGGAACCGAATCGATCCCGAAATTCCGCGAACACCCCGTTCACGAATCCCCGCGAACCCAAGGCGACTCCGTCGCTGAAATATCTGATTCTCAGGCGCAGGACCTCCGCGAGGGCCAGTTCACCGCCTTCCTCCACAACCCGCTTGATAACCTCACGATCCAACACAGCCTTGTCCGATCTCCCGGAAACGCCGGATTTCACAAACAGTAGTTTTCGGTATTCCGAGGAAACAAAACTCCAACCCTTCTTTTCATGGAATCCCGTTGGGATTCAGGACCGCCCGCTTTGACAACTTGTGGGCGAAATACAGCCCCTTGGCCAAACGTGCGCAACCTCACCTCAACTCATCCGCCTGCTCCGTCATCCATTCGGGATCGAATTTCAGGATCGATCGGTCGTAGGTCATCAGCCCGTTTACTTCGCCCTCCACGTCGGTCGTCTGCGTGTAGACGGCGGCGGCCAGGCCTTTCTCGATCAGCGCGGGCAACTGCTCGATCAGGGCAGCGTAGTTTGACATCAGCTCCGCGCGCGTCTCGTAGGTGCGATAGCCCCAGTTTCGCTTGTTCCACCAGAGGTGTCCTTTGACAGGCAGACCGAGACCGCCGTATTCACCCAGCACAGAGGCGCGCTTCGCCTCGACATCGAACATCCCCGGCCCCGGATACTTGTGCATGTCGATCATGTCGCCGCTGCCGCGATCAGTCCAACCGCTGGCGCCGTCGACCAGCCGCGTCGGGTCGTAACGCTTCGTCCAATTCAGCACGTCGGTCGTTTCGAACTGGCCCCAGCCCTCGTTGAACGGGACCCAGACGACGATCGAAGGATGATTGTGAAACGCGTCCATCATCGCCTTCAATTCCTTGCGGAAAATCGCGCGAGATTCGGCCGGTAAATCCAGATCCTTCTCCGCGCCTTTCTTCAAATGCCCCGGCCCGCGGGCGTCGCCGGAAAAGCCACTGGGCATGTCCTGCCAGACGAGGACGCCCATTTGATCGGCCCAGTAATACCAACGCGCGGGCTCCACCTTCACGTGCTTGCGAATCATGTTAAAGCCCATCTTTCGCGTCATCTCGATGTCGTAAATCATCGCCTCCTCGGTCGGCGGCGTGTAGAGCCCGTCGGGCCACCAGCCCTGATCCAGAGGGCCAAAATGAAATACCGGCTCGTGATTGAGGAACAGGCGATTGATCCCCTTCGAATCCTTTGCCAGCTCAATCTTCCGCATGCCGAAATAGCTGTCGACTCGATCGATCTCCTTGCCGTCGCGAAGCAGCGTGACACGAAGATCGTAAAGGTGCGGGGAATCCGGCGACCAGAGCTTCGCGCCCGGAACCGGCACATGCAGAAGCTGACCGGCGAAGCCAATCGTCTCCCCGATCTTGCGCTCGTATTCATAGGCCTCGGCCTTCACCACGAGGCTCTCACCCGCCGCGCTCGATTCGACCGTCAATTCCAGCGACTTGTTGTCGATGTCCGGCGCAAATTTCAGCCCGCGAATGCTCACCGCCGGGACCGGCTCCAACCACACCGTTTGCCAGATCCCGCTGACACTGGTGTACCAAATCCCGCGCGGATCCTTCACTTGCTTGCCGCGCGGTTGCGGACCGTCGTTGGTCGGATCCCAGACCCGCACAATCAGCTCGTTCTCACCCGCGTCGTTCAATGCGTCGGTGATGTCGAAGGAAAAGGGATCGTAGCCGCCGCGATGTTCGCCGACCTTTTTACCATTCACCGAAACAACGGCCTCCCAATCCACGGCTCCGAAGTGCAGCAGCATCCGCTCGCCGTCGTTCATCTTCACATTGCCAAAGGTCTTGCGATACCAGAGATACTTGTCCGCCCCGACCGTCTTCTTCACGCCGGACAAGGTCGACTCAATTGGAAACGGAACCGTGATCAAACCAGTGATTTTCTTTGGCCGTCCCTTGTCCTTCGGCGCAATCGCGTAATGCCAGGGACCATTCAGATTCGCCCAGCGTTTGCGCGTCAACTGGGGACGCGGATACTCAGGCAACGGCCGGTTCGGATCCATGTCTCCCGCCCAGCGAGTCACCCGACCGCCGACCTGCTCCTCGCCCGCCGTCGCCTGCACGGCCACTTCGAGTGAGTGAATCGTTCCGGCGAAGGGCGAGTTGCCTTTGTAATTTCCGACGTTGCCCTTGTCGTCCAGCCCGACCTCCAGCCCATCGACCGGCTCTGCCGGAAAGGACGATGAAGCCTTGGCCTGAGCGACGACTTTGCCGTTCACCTTCAGACTCATCTTTCCGTCCATCGAAATCTCCGCCTCAAGCTTCACCCTGCCCTTCGGCAACTTTGCTTTCGCCGTCGCGCTGGAGAGTTCATTGCGCACGCGCGCGTCCCAGACTGCCTTGCCTTTGGAAATGTGCAGCGCGTAGCCCATCGCCGCGCCGCCCTGCGCGACGATCACGCCATTCTTGCCGTCGGCAGTCACTTCAGCCGTCACCCGCACGATCGCGCCCGAAATCTTCGGAGCGGAGGCGCCTTTGAGTCGAGACTCGCGCGTCAGTTTGGACGTCTTCCACGCGCCCGCCACCTCCACCTTTTCCGCGCCCGGCAGTTTCGGAAGGGCCTTTCGCCAGGCAAGCAGTCTCTCAGAAAGCCGCTTCGCCACGTCGGGATGTTGTCCCGCGACGTTGTGATACTCCCGATCCGAGCCGGACAAATCGTAAAGCTCCATCCGCGTGCCATCGTCATTGATCAGCAATTTCCAATCGCCATCACGAACCGCGAGGTTCGGGCTTTGATCCAGCGGATGCGCCGACTTCAAATAGGATTTGTCCCGGCCATACTCCCAGAACAAAGCCTTCGACCGCGTCGTCGGTTTACCCAGATAGGCGGCGCTCATGTCCTCCCCGTCGAAGTCCGCATCCGGCGCGGTCACTCCGGCGATCTTGCAAAAGGTCGGAAAGAAATCCACCGCCGATGAGACCGTGGTTTCATCCACAATCCCCGCCGGGACTTTTCCCTTCCACCGCACGATCAGCGGCATGCGAACACCACCTTCATACAGGCTCCACTTGCGACCGCGCATCCCGCCCGTCGATCCCGGCGCCTCATAGCCCTGATTGTAGTAGCGCGGCCAGGCGGTCGGTCCATTGTCGCTCGTCACGACAAACATCGTCTTCTCCGCGAGCCCCAGCTCATCGACCTCGTCGATCAAACGCCCGATCTCATCGTCCATCTGATGCAGCACGGCGTAGAACTGCTGAAGAAAAGGCCGGTCGCTGAAGGCCTCATATTTCTTCAGGTAATCTTCACGCGGCTTGTGGCCGTCATGCACGTCGTTCAGCCAAAGATGCAGGTAGAAATCCTTCTCCTGGTTGCGCCGAATAAAATCGATCGAGCGATCCACGTAGATCCCCGTCTGTTCGTGCTTCTCGACCCATTCGACTTTGCCGCGCCCCAGCTTCGCGCTCTGATCGGAAAGTCCCCCGCCCGGAAGGATGCGATCGCCCAACCCCTCGAACGACGTCAGCGATTCATCAAATCCGTAAGCCTTCGGCAAAGGCGCATCATCCACATCGCGACCGCCGCCCATGTGCCACTTGCCAAAGTGCGCAGTGGCATA
>JBLHKZ010000338.1:0-5582 GCA_047618185.1 Limisphaerales bacterium | reverse complement strand
CCGCGACAGCGTCCTGGAGTGCGGCTGTCCTCTGCCGCTTTCAGCGACGTCCGACATCCACCCACGCGTCTTCGACATTCTCACGACGATCCTCTATAACTCCCCTCGCGAACGCGCGCAGCTCTCATGCCCGAAACCGGAAATCAGCGATCCATTCCGTTGACGCCGCCGACACTCACCGTCGGCGGCTGGGAGCCCAATCGCGCCCAGAGTCTTCTGATCAACGCCGCCTTGCTGCCGGACGAACGAGCGCTCGCATGCTTCGAACAATGGCTGGCTCACAGCGCGAACCATCCAATCGACTCGGCCTCCTGGAGATTGCTTCCCTTGCTCCGCGACAACCTGCTCGACCTTGATCTGAACCATCCAGCTCTGGAGGAGATCCGCCCCATCCAGCGCTACAACTGGCTGCGCAACAAAATTCACCTCAATCGCGCATCCCAGGCCCTTGAGATGCTCCATGCGCGTGGCTCCAGCACCATGATGCTCAAAGGCGTCCCGCTCCTGCTCCGCTACTACACCGACATGGGTCTCCGTTCGATGGAGGATTTCGACATCCTGATTCCCTCGGACGAGGCTGAGGAGACCGTCGCATTCCTGATCGAGAACGGCTGGCATCCCCCCTTCATCCGATCCGAACTCAACTCTGAATGGATCCAATCGCATCACTCCTTGAACTTCACCAACGACGAGGAAACACGACTGGATCTCCACTGGCATATTTTTCCGGAGCGACTCGCGGCAGACGCCGACAAGCCCTTCTGGAACACGTCGATTGCCATCGACGTCAATGGCGTCGCAACGCGCGCCCTCGACGCCACCGATGAATTACTGGCGACCTGCCTCAACGGACTGCGCTGGGAGAAAGTTCCGCCCATTCGCTGGATTGGCGACGCCATGATGATTCTCGAAGCGGAGTACGCCATCGATTGGGAGCGGCTGATGACGCGGGCAGCGGAGCTCGAACAATTCTCCGCCATCCGCGTGGCGCTCTCCACTCTGCGATTCGATTTCACTGCCAATATTCCTGACGAGACGATTCGCGAACTGAATTGCCGACGCCCGACCGCACGTGACGCTTTCGATTTTCTCCGCCGGATTCACCCCCCGGACCGCGCCTCCATCGGCCAGCGTTTCCGCCTCCATTGGCGCCGATACGAAATGCTCAAGGAGCACAATCCCGAACTTCTCAAGTTCCCTGGATTTCCGCGCTACCTGCAACGGGAGTGGTCGCTCGCATCATGGCTTCATGCGCCCTTCGCCGCCGCCGGAAAACTATCCTCATCCCTCGCGCGTCGACTGCGCCGCAACTCGCGTTCGAGAACGCGGACAAAAAACCCCTAGAACGGGGATGCCGAGGACGGCATCCCTCTCACATTGATCACTATGACCGACATTACCCCGGATACGATTCTTTGCCGCGCTCCCGATCTGCGAATCGATTTTAACGCCCGAAACGAGCCGATCGCCAACGCCAGAACGGATCGCGTCTCACTCGGCCGTCATGGGCTGGCCATGATCGATGAATTTCGCGAAGCCACTTCGGTGGGTGAAGTCCTTGCGAAATTAAAGCCGCGATTCCAGAGCTCCCAGGAATGGATCGACGCGCTGCGGCTGGCCGCCGAGCTCCACTCCATCCTGGCGCTGATCGAACCCGAAGAAGCACAAGCTGAGTCGCGCAGACTGACCGGTTTCGACCAGGCCTCAATTCATATCGCCATGCTCAATGATCGGACGCGCACGAAGGCGTTCTTGCAGGGAATCGAGCAGCAGGTGCGTCCGGGAGACATCGTGATGGATATCGGCACGGGCACGGGCGTCCTGGCCATGGCGGCGGCCCGCGCCGGCGCCGCCAAAGTCTACGCGATCGAACGCGGCGAAATTGGGGAAGCGGCCCAACGGCTCTTCGCCGAAAATGGCTTTGGCGATCGGATCGAACTAATTTCCGGACGCTCGACGGAGATATCCCTGCCTCAGCCCGCCGACCTGATCACGGGGGAAATTCTAGGCCACGACGCGTTGGACGAGCACGCGATCGAAACCTTTCTCGACGCCAGCCGCCGCCATCTCAAGCCGGAGGGGAAGATTCTTCCGCGGTCCGCCCGCATTCACGCCGTTCCCGTGCTCGTGCCCGAGGATCCCTTGCGCCGCCATCAATTCTCACCCCAATCGCTCACCTACTGGCAGCGCAACTACGAATTCGATTTCTCCGCGCTTTTGGAATGGAACCGAAGCGGCGAGCTGCAATTCCTTGCCCGGCCGGAGACCGCCGAGAAATGGACCAAGCCCTGCGGAGCGGCCGATTTTCCAACGATTGAGTTTGGCAAACTCCAATCCGCGATCATCGATCTCGAGCAAGTTGTCGAAGCGCGCGAGGATTGCGTCATCAACGGCATCCTGCTCTATTTCGAACTGGAAATCGCCGAAGGCGTGGAACTGACGATCGAGCCGGGCAAGGCGGCGACCGATAATCATTGGTTGAATCCCGTCCATCTCCTGAAGGAGCCGATCAAATTGAATCGCGGCGACGCGCTGAAGATCGGCTACGAACACGGGCGCTCCGGAATCACCTCGGTCTCGGCTGAGAGTCTTTCCCGCCAGGTCCAGGTCTGAAGCGAGGAATCAGCTGTCGCGGACGCAGTTCAAGATTGGGACCGCGGGACAATTGAGATCGGGAAACCCACCCGCAACCTCTCCAGGGAGCTGAGCCTTGCCCAGGAATTTTTAATCCACTCCGCAGCCGTGTTATTCTTTATCCCAACGGGATTACGCACTATTCTCAGGGTAGGTCGTGCCTCCCAACCCTGGGCTTTGAGGCGGAATCCCGTTGGGATACAAACGCGAACATTTTGGAGTTTATCGGTACAGCTCAGCTCAGCTCAGCTCCGAGGAGGGAAACCGGACTGACGCGCCCCTTCCCTTTTGGCATTTCCCCTTCGGGGAGACGTTGCGGGTGGGCTTGCTTCAATACGAAACTCAATTCCCAATTCCTCAACTGCGCCCGGCCCAACCGTTGCCTCCTGTTCAAATTCCGAAATTCACTTGTCAATGCCGCCCAGTCGTGAATTGCTTATGGACCTGATGCGCGAACAAACCAGAAAGCAGATCGCCGAGTTCATCGGGACCTTTTCGCTCGTGTTTGCCGGCACGGGAGCGATCGTCATCAACGACGTGAGCGGCGGCGCGATCACCCATGTCGGCGTGGCCATCACTTTCGGGCTTATCGTTCTGGCCATGATCTACGCGATCGGCGAAATTTCCGGCGCGCATTTAAATCCGGCGGTGACGCTGGGTTTCTGGGCGGCCGGACGATTCCCGGCAAAAGAGATTCCCGGCTACCTGATCGCCCAGATTTCGGGCGCCTTTCTCGCCAGTTTCACAATGCGTTTTCTTTTTGTGGAACACGTCAATCTTGGCGCCACGCTCCCGGCGGGCGCGGATTCGCAGAGTTTCGTGTTGGAGTTGATTCTGACCGCGATCCTGATGTTCGTGATCTTGAACGTCTCCACGGGCGCCAAGGAAAAGGGCATCACGGCCGGCATCGCCGTGGGGTCGGTGATCGCGCTGGAAGCCATGTTCGCCGGTCCCATTTGCGGCGCGTCCATGAATCCCGCCCGGTCACTGGCGCCGGCCGTCGTCAGCGGAAATTTGCAGAGCCTTTGGATCTATTTGAGCGCGCCGTGTCTGGGCGCGATGATCGCGGTGTTTTCCTGCCGCTGTGTGCATTCCGGCTCCTGCTGCGCCTCAACTGCGGATTCGTCCGCGGCCTAGAGCAGCGCCCGTTTTCAACAACAACCCGACCTTCGACCATGGACGCCAACGACAAACCCGCCGTATTGATTCTCTGCACGGGAAACTCCTGCCGCAGCCACCTCGCCGAGGGTATTCTCAGAGAGGCTGCGGGCGACATCTTGAATGTCCAAAGCGCCGGCTCCAACCCTGCGGGCTACGTTCATCCCATGGCGATTCAGGTGATGAAGGAAATCGACATCGATATTTCCGGGCATCGCTCCAAACATTTGACTGAGTTTCTGGACGGCGACGTGGAGACCGTCATCACCGTTTGCGGAAATGCCGACCAGGCCTGCCCCAGTTTTCCCGGCCAGGTCAATCGGCATCACTGGGGTTTCGCCGATCCCGCCAAATTCGAGGGCGCCAAGGCCGAGCAACTCGCCCTTTTCCGTCTCGTACGCGACGACGTCGCCCGAACGTTTCGCGCTTACGCATC
Source organism: Limisphaerales bacterium (assembly GCA_047618185.1). Taxonomy (GTDB): domain Bacteria; phylum Verrucomicrobiota; class Verrucomicrobiia; order Limisphaerales; family JAYPEY01; genus JAYPEY01. The sequence continues at coordinate 1,354 of JBLHKZ010000338.1, read as the reverse complement.
GGGGCGAAAAGACCAGTCCAAGCTTGGCGAGATTGCGCATTGAAAAGCGGCAGAGGACAGCCGCAGTCCACGACTGCTATCGCGTTATCCTCTGTTCATCCATGGTCCGACAGGTCTTTGACTGCGGCTGTCCTCTGCCGCTTTCGGGGACGAGCGTGGGGGGACTACTGTTTCCTCAAAGCCACCCTCGGCGTCCGACATGCCCGCAATGGGGCAAAATCCTTAGTTGACGCGCATGGTCTCAGCGGGATCCCGCTTCGCGCAATCCAACATGACCTTAAGGGCGTGCCCTCCGGCTTAAATCGTCGCCCGATCCAGCCACTTCTCTGCCGCGCCCGGCTCAAAGTCGCTCATGCAGTTCAGCAACGGGGCAATCTCCGTTTCCGTGAGAACCAGTTCGCGATTCGACGAACTCAAAAGGCGCTGACTGACCGCGTGATCGAACATCGCGATCAGGCAGTCGTAATAACCGGATACGTTCAGGATGCCCGCGGGCTTGCGATGAATCCCCAGCTGCGACCAGGTCAGGATCTCTAATAGTTCTTCAAATGTTCCGAAGCCCCCAGGCAGCGCTACAAAGCCGTCCGACAGCTCCTCCATGAGCGCCTTTCGCTCATGCATCGACGCCACAACTCGAAGTTCGGTCACGCCCTGATGCGCCAGCTCCTTTCCTTCCAGAGCTTCAGGAATGACGCCGATAACTTCGCCACCGGATTCCAACGTCGCGTCCGCAACGACACCCATCAGCCCCACATTGCCGCCGCCGTAGACCAGCCCGATTCCGCGTCGGGCGAGCTCCGTCCCGACCGCCTTGGCGGCTTCCGTAAAGGCCGGGTCCCCGCCTGGACTGGAGCCGCAGAACACGCCGATTCGTTTTAGTGGATTCATGGAGGGATTATGTTCCGACCAGGCTATCGAAGCGAGCCCGGCCTCCCCACGAGCCCATATCGAAGTTGCTGAAGGGATGCCAGCGGCGCGCCGCCTTCAGGATCGACGCACAATCCTCGGCGGGTATGGCCCGCAAGCGAATGTCGGGCTGGCATCCGCTCGGCGACCTGCAATCCGATCTTGGCCTCGGCAACAACGACATGCAGACTGCAGTTGATGCTGGAGCGAGATGCTTTCACCTATGATTGGAAGCCTTGGCGGCAATGGCTGCTCATGGTTGCCCTGGCGTTCATCATTGGTTACTGGAAACGGGGGCCCTTCGGGAAACCCGAGTGGATTATTTTCGCGATTGTCAGTCTCTGTCTGCTGTTGAAGATGACCTTCTTCACGTGCCGCGTCGAAGTTGATTCCGGATCGATGCAAATGAAACCCCTTTGGCCGTTTCGACGCAGGCGAAACATATCGC
>JBLHKZ010000337.1:0-5609 GCA_047618185.1 Limisphaerales bacterium | reverse complement strand
TGGCCCTACAGAATCTCGTCTATCTCGACGATCGAGACGACGCCCCGCCAACGAGCGGCTTGCTGGCGGAACCAACCCGGGAAGCGTCGACTCCCGCCCCAAAGCTGACCGATCTCCTCGGCGCGACCAATCGCGTCTTCATCAGCCAGACGCTCGCCACAAATCGCCAACTGCGATCCGGCGATTCGCTCGAACTCATCGTCAATGACCGACTCGGTTCGTTCGAGATCGCCGGGGTGATGCCCGATCAGGAATTTCGCGCGAAAGCTCCGGAGAATCTCCTGCTCATGGATCTGCCGGCCGTGCAGCTTCTTTCGGGTAAACGCGGCAAGATCGATCGCGTCGAAGTGCGTCTCGCCTCGTCCGAGCGCCAACCGGCCCAAAATGACGAGGTGGAAAACAAGCTGGTCGAGGCGGCGCAATCCCGCTGGCTGGTCGACACACCCAACACCCAACGCAGCGCGGGTCGCATCATGACCCGGGCCTTTCGACTGAATCTCACCGCCCTTTCCTGTCTCGCCTTGATCGTCGGCGTTTACCTGATTTTACAGGCTCTCGAAGCGGCGGTGGTGAAGCGACGCTCGGAGATTGCCATCCTCAGGTCGCTGGGCGTGCCGCCGCGCCTGATCCAATTCGGCTGGCTCGCCGAAGCCATCAGCCTCGGGATCATCGGCAGTCTCGGCGGCGTGGCTCTTGGATTTCTTGGCGCCCAGATTGCCGTGCGCGCCGTCGGGGCCTCGATCAATGTTCACTACTACAGCAACACCGCCAGCGCCGCCTCGCTGGATCCGGCCGAGTGCCTGCTGGCCGTGCTCGCGGGCATTGGGGCCAGCTGCCTGGCGGGGTGGCTGCCCGCGCGCGACGCCGCCCGAACGCCCCCGGCCCAAGTCCTTCAACGCGGCATGAAAGTCGATGGCATCAAACTCCTCGATCACCCCGTGATCGGAGCGGCGTTCATCGGCGTCGGACTCATTCTCTATTTTCAGCCCCCGCTGGAACTGGAAGGCAACGTGCGTTTTCCCCTCGCCGGCTATCTGGCGGCGGGTTGCTGGGTTGTTGGCTCCAGCATGTTGGCGGGCCTATTTTTTCCCTGGCTGGCTCGCGCCATGAAAGCCCTCGGCGGTGGTTCTCCTGTGATTCGCTACGCCGCCAGCCAACTGCTCAAACCCACGGGTCGACATCGACTGACCGTCGCCGGATTGATCATCGCCATCAGCATGGCCGCCGGGATGAACATTCTGATCCACAGCTTTGAAAGCACGATCCGATCGTGGATCGGCTACGTCGTGAAGGCGGATCTGTTCGTCGCCGCCCAGGGCATCCAGAATGCCTCCAGCCAAAATCGACTTAGCCCGGAAACCTGGAAGGCCCTGGCCGCCGATCCCGAGGTCGACGCCGTGGACATCGGCCAGGCCCACCGGGTGATGATCGATGGCGAACGCGCCTATCTCATGGGCGCGCGTTACGAACAAGCAGGGCAACGCCGCGACATCGTGTGGGTCGACGCGCCCGCCGGCGGCGTGGCCAACCTGCTCAAAGACGATTCACAAAAGAATTTCCCCGCCATCGTCAGCGAAAGTTTCACCGAGCGCTTCAAGAAGAGCGTAGGCGACACACTCGACGCCCCCACTCCTTCGGGTGAACGCCGCCTCGAAATCGTCGGCGTCTTCGCAGACTACTCGAGCGAACGCGGCTATCTCGTCGTGCGCCGCGAGTATCTGGTCGAGTGGTTCGACGACGAGCATGCGATCAACCTGGCCGTGTATTTGAAACCGGGCGTCGATCCGGAATCGGTCCGACGACGCTGGGCAGCGGCCAATCCCGGCATCGCTGTGCGCACCAACGCGCGCCTTCGCGAAGAGGTGCTCACGATTTTCCGCCAGACCTTTTCCATCACCTACGCGCTCAAAGGGATTGGCGTGGCGGTCGCGGTCACCGGGCTGGCGCTGGCCCTGATCGGCCTGATGCTCGAACGCAAGCGCGAGTTGACGACGCTCAAGGCGCTGGGGATGTCGCGCGTTGAGATTGCCCGCGCGACAGCCGTTGAAGGCCTCGGCATTGCGCTCGTCGGCAGCGTCGGCGGATTGGCCCTGAGTCTGGCGCTGGGCCGCCTGCTGATCTTCGTGATCAACAAACAGTCATTTGGCTGGACGCTGGCCTTTCAAGTTCCGGTCGGACAACTTGCGGCGTTGGGCGGGCTGATTTTATTGACCAGCGCCGTCGTCGCCTACGCCGCTGGATATTGGGGAGCTAATCTCCCGGCGGATAAGGAAGAATAGAATGAAGGCCCAATCTCAGATTTCAAATTTCAGATGTCAGATGTCAAACCCGCGCGCGGCATCCCCGTTTCAAAGCGGCAGAGGACAGCCGCACTCCAAGACCTGTCGGAACACGGACGCTCATTTGACCACGCGGCAGCGTCTTGGACTGCGGCTGTCCTCTGCCGCTTTTTTCATCGACGAAACCCAAATCAATCCGGCGCCTGGAATCCCTCAACCGACACGCCACAACCGGAACCAATCCCAAATTTTAAAACCTCGCGCCGCCTTCCTTGCATTGGCGCTTGGATTTTGGTGCTTCCTTGGAGCTTGGAGCTTGGGATTTGGAGCTTCCGCATCCCCTCCCGCTCCCACGACGCCCGACGGCTACCGAATTCCTCAGCCCAACCCCGCCTTTACGTTTCCCCGCGATCACGGCAGTCACCCGGAGTTTAAAATCGAGTGGTGGTATATCACTGGACACTTGTTCACCGCGTCGAATCGACGATTCGGTTTTGAGGCCACCTTCTTCCGCCGCGCCCTCAAGCCGCCCTCCGCTCACTCCGCCAGCCAAAACAAGAACGCGTTTGGCGACGATCAAATCTACCTGGCGCACATGGCGCTGAGCGATCCGAAGACCGGGACGTTTCTCCACGAAGAACGAATCAACCGCGGCGGATGGGATGCCTCTGCGGCGCAGGACGACCTCGATGCCCGCAATGGCAATTGGTCCCTGAAGCGAACGCCCGACGCGACTTCCTCGGAATCCATGCGCTTGCTGGGCTCGATTCGCGGACGGGCGGCGTTCGATCTAAAACTGTCGCCCACAAAGCCCAAAGTAATTTTCGGAGAAAACGGCCTTTCCCGGAAAGGAGCGGATCCAAACGCCTCCAGCCATTACATCACCTTTCCCAGACTCACCGCAGCCGGCGAACTCCGCCTCGATGGAAAGACCGAGAAAGTCTCCGGCCTCGCATGGATGGATCACGAAATCAGCAGCAGCCAACTCGACAGGGATCAGGTCGGCTGGGACTGGGCGAGCGTGCAACTCGATGACGGGCGAGAAATCATGGTCTACATCATGCGCACGAAGTCCGGCCGCCCCGATCCGTTCTCCACCCTGGCGTGGATCGGCAAGGACGGCCGGGTTCGCCATTACGGGCCGGACAAGTTCAGCTGGACCGCCAAAGAACGTTGGCGCAGCCCCACAACCGGCGCGGAATATCCCCTCGATATCACGATTCAGGCGCCCGATCCGGCCACCGGGTCGACGACGCGCATCCGCCTCAAACCGATCATGCCCAATCAGGAACTGACCGGACGCATCGGCGGCATTTCCTACTGGGAAGGCGCCTGCGACGCCCTCGATGAAAAGGGCCGTCCGATCGGCCGCGCCTACGTTGAATTGACCGGTTATGCCGGCTCCATCGCCGATCGTTTGAGGTAGCCAAATGGGCGCGTCGATTTGCCACGCAATTCTTTTGACTCGGATTTGCGGTCCGCTATTCTCCGCGCCTGTTTAATTTATGGCGAAACTGACTGTTAAAGACATGGACGTGCGCGGGAAACGTGTTTTCTGCCGCGTGGATTACAATGTGCCCCTCGACGAGAAAGATGGCCAAATGGTCATCACCGACGAGACTCGCATTCTCGCGACGCTGCCGACGCTCGAGCTCTTGATCGAGAAAGGCGCCCGAATCATCCTGGCCGCGCACCTCGGTCGTCCCAAGGGCGAACGCGTCCCCTCCATGTCGCTGCGCCCGGTCGCCGAACGTCTCGCGCATCTGGTCGGCCGCACCGTCGCCTTTGTCGATGATTGCCTCGGCGAGAAGGCCGAAAAGACCGCCGACGCCCTCCTACCCGGCGATATCCTGTTGCTCGAGAACGTCCGCTACTACGCCGAAGAATCGAAGAACGACCCGGAGTTCGCCGAGAAGCTGGCCAAACTCGCCGACGTCTACGTCAACGACGCCTTTGGCGCGGCGCATCGCGCGCACGCCTCCACCGTTGGTGTGGCCGAGATCGTTTCGGCGCGCGGCGGCCAATGCGGCGCCGGATTGCTGATGGAGCGCGAACTGCAATTCCTCGGCGAAGAGCTCAACGATCCTGCCCGCCCCTTCGTCGTCATTCTCGGCGGCGCCAAGGTTTCCGACAAAATCAAGGTGATCGACCGCCTGCTCGACAAGGCCGACGCCATCCTGATCGGCGGCGCCATGGCCTACACCTTCAAGCTGGCTCAGGGATACACCGTCGGCGAATCCCTGGTCGAGCGCGACAAGGTCGACGTCGCCCAAAAGGCTCTCGATAAAGCAAAGGAAAAGGGCGTCAAATTCCTCCTGCCGACCGACAACACCGTCACCGAATCTTCCAAGGTCGACGGAAAGTGGACGTTCAAGAACGAACGCACCCATTCGGACAAGAATATCCCCGACGGGGTTGAAGGCGTCGATATCGGCCCTGAAACGGCCAAGACCTTCTGTGCCGAACTGGCCTCCGCCAAGACCATCCTTTGGAACGGTCCCATGGGCATTTTCGAAGATCCCCGATTCGCGGTCGGCACCTTTGCAGTCGCCAAGGCCGTGGTCGACGCCACGGCCGCCGGAGCCAAGAGCATCATCGGCGGCGGCGACAGCGTGAAGGCGCTAAACCAGGCCGGCCTGGGCGATCAGGTCACCTTCATGAGCACCGGCGGCGGCGCCAGCCTTGAATTCCTCGAAGGCAAGGAATTGCCCGGTTTGGCCGCGCTGACCGATAAGTAAACATTTTTCTCCCCTTTTCGGAATATTCCGTTAGATTACCCGCCCTTTTGACCTATGGAAAAAGATCGCAAACTCATTGTCGCCGGCAACTGGAAGATGAACAAGACGGTTGCCGAGTCGCTCGACCTGGTGAACCACCTGACCCGGGAACTCGCCAGCGTCAGAGAAGTCGACATGGTGGTTTGTCCGCCGTTTACCGCCCTTAGCGACGTCGCCAAGATCGTGCTGGAGACGGATATCCGACTCGGCGCGCAGAACATGAGCGAGAACGGGATCGGCGCCCACACCGGCGAGATCGCCGCTTCGATGCTTAAGGAATTCTCCGTGCGCTACGTCATTCTCGGGCATTCCGAGCGACGACAATTTCAGAAGGAAAGCGATGAGCTGGTTTCGAAAAAGGCCCACGCCGCGCACGCCGCGCTGATTCGCCCGATCGTCTGCGTCGGCGAATTGCTCGAGCACCGGGAGTCCGGTCAAACCGAGGACATCGTGGGAACACAGCTCAAGGGCAGCCTCGCTGGATTGAGCGCCGAGCAAATGCTCGAAACGATCCTCGCCTACGAACCGGTCTGGGCGATCGGCACCGGCAAGA
>JBLHKZ010000336.1:0-5651 GCA_047618185.1 Limisphaerales bacterium | reverse complement strand
GTCGGCGGCGACGGCCTTGATTCCCGCGTAGACATACGCCAGGGGGCCAATCTTTTTCTTGAGGCCGTAGTCGACCAATTCCACGGCCCGGGCGTCGACGCCGGCGCCGGCCAGTTGAGCGAAATAGCGCCGTGAATTGGCGGCGTCATCGCGCGTGACGCAGGGCAGATCGATCTCAATCTCAGCGCCTTGCGTGACGGTTTGCCAGGCCTGTTGCAGGTCGAGGGGAATACCGAACTCGCGGGCGAAGACATTGATCGTTCCCAGCGGCAGCATTCCCAGGCGGGTGTTCTTCAGGCCGTCGGGTTCGTCGGCAACGCCGTTGACGACTTCGTTCAGCGTGCCGTCCCCGCCGGCGGCGACAACGATTTCGAAGCCTTCGCGCACGGCTTCGGCCGCGAGCGTCCGAGCGTCACCGGCAGAACGGGTTTGCTTGAGCGCGCATTCCGAGCCGATCGCGTCGAGGTGGCGCTGAAGCCGTTTGGCTTTGTCGCCCCGGGCGGTCGGATTGAAAATGAGGCAAATACGCACGGGCCAATATGTGGTCGCGGACCGGCCGGAGTGTCGAGTGAATTCAGGCGGGGGCAGCGGTCACGTGAAACGAGATTGCCCCGGAGTTTCACGGGCGGCTGACAGAAGGTGGCGCGTCGTCTACTGTGCCGCCGGACAATGCCCACGATCGAACCGACAATTCATGCGCGCAACAGCGACGAAGCGATGGACTTCGGGCTGGTGCTGGCCAGTCAGGGGATCGTGCACGAAATCGAGCATGACATCGAAACGGACGCGTGGATGCTGCGGGTGGAAGAGGCGGATTTCGCCCGGTCGGCCGACAATATTCGAAAGTTCGTCGAGGAGAACAAGGGCTTCAAGTGGCGGCAGACGATTCCCAGCACGGGCATGGTTTTTCATCGAGGAGCCGTGATCTGGTGCCTGGTTCTGGTGTGGCTGCATGGATTTGTTTCCGGGCCCGGGTATCGGCTGAAGGAAATTGGCCAGATGGACAGCGAGCTGTTTGCCGCAGGCGAGTGGTGGCGCCTTTTTACGGCGGTGACGCTGCATGCGGATTGGTCTCACATGATCTCCAATTTTACGACGGGCTTGGTCCTCCTCGGACTCGCGATGGCGCGGTATGGGGCGGGGGTTGGGTTGCTCGCGGCTTTCGTCGCCGGCGCGGCGGGTAATTGGTTTGGGACGATGGTCTACGACAAACCTTATCATTCGCTGGGCGCCTCGGGCATGGTTCTGGGCGCGTTGGGGTTGCTGGCATTGGAGTCGCTCTCCTACATCGTGAAGGGTCCCAAGCCGGTTCGGCGCATCTTTGGCGTGATGGCCGGCGCGTGTATGTTGTTCCTGCTTTTTGGGGCGAATCCGGAAAGTGATATGGCCGCGCATCTCGGCGGTTTCATTGCTGGCATTGTTTTGGGCGCGCTGCTCTCGCTGGGGCCTTCGAAAGAGCGTTCCGGCGCGGTCGTGAACGCCGTCTGCCTGATCGTTTTCATGGCGGCGGTTTATGCGCCCTGGTGGCTGGCGATGGACGCCGCGATTGTTCGGTAGCGCGGGGCCGGATTACCAGTCGGGATGCTCGGCTTTGGTTTGGGCAGCGAGGTCGGGGAGATACATCGGCGAGGAGCCGAGCATGACGGCGTCGGCTCCAGCGTTGAAAAAATCGGCGAAATCGTCGGGTTGTGAAACGCCTCCGACGGCGGCGATCGCAAGGTCGAGTTTCTCCTCGCGAATGCAGGCGTTGGCGATGCGGATGTTTTGAAGGGAAGGTTCGTGAATCGCGCGGCCCAGGACGCCGGCGGTGACGTATTTTTCTCCAAAGGCGGGCCGGCCGTCGCGATGCAGAACGGGGCGGCTGACGCCGTTGACCAGAGTCACTCCGTTGATGACGCCATTCAATTCGCGCAGGAAGCGCCGCAACTGATCGGCGTGTGGGAAATGCCCAACTTTCAACAACAGCGGTTTGCCGCCCATGGCTGCGCGGGTCGCGGCGGCGATGAAGCGGCTGAGCTCGATGTCCTGATAGATCGTGCCTTCGGGCGTGCAGACATTAGGGCATGAGAAGTTGGCCTCCACGATGTCGGCGCCTGCCTCGGCGGCCCATTGCGCGCACTGGGCGAAGTCGTCCGCGACTTGTTCCCGTCCCCAGCCTTCGAGGGGTGTGGCGACGACCGAAACGATGAGGATCTGTCCTTGGGCCAGCCCGGCTTTGGCCCGCGCCACGTCCTCCCGCCAGACATCTGGCGACATGGATGGCATGCCAAAACAAACCGCCGAACTGATCTGGGTCGGATCCGCTGAAGGCGCGGTCGTCACGTGGACGGGGCCGTCGGTTTGTCCGTCGTCTTCAACGAAAACCCAGTTGGGCGTTGGATAGCATGGCCGCTGGGAGGAACGGACGGTTTTGTAGGTCAGGATGTCGAAGCCTCGTTGGGCGTAGCCGAGGATCCATTTGCTGTTCAGCAGCAATCCGGCCGCGATGCCGGTGCGGCTGTGAACTGGCAGGCCGAGGAAATTTTTTGTGGCTTGCGAAGAGGGCGAGGGCGAGGACGGGGACGAGGGAAACTGGGGACCGGTTTCGTAATTCTCCTGATAGCTGCGGGTGATGTCGTAGGTCTGATGCATTTAGCGGTAATAGGGCGGCTCTGGCGTGGTTGCGGGATTCATTTCAAAACCTTTTCGAACAGCTGGTAGGCGATCTCGCGCATTTCGTTGGGGAAATCATGGGGGCAATCAGGATGCTCGACGCGCACCTTGCCCGCCGCGTCGTGGAGTTTGTAGATCGGGTTGGCGGCTGCGACAACGCGATCGACGCTGTCCCATTTGAAGTTGCTGTCCTTCAGAGGCGCGCTGATGAAGACGTGACGCGGCGCCAGCGAGGCGATCAGTTCGTGAAAGTCGTAGGGGATTTCCTTCAATCGCCCGCGGTAGTCGGCGAGGCGCGGCATGTAGCGAAGCTGGCACCAACCTTTTTCCGGATACCAGACCCGTTCCTGTCCGTCGTAGTAATCCGTGTAGGCGTCCAGTCCGCAGCTGCTGACAATGACTTTGATGCGTTCGTCGAAGACGGCGGTGTAGACTGAATTGTGTCCGCCGAGGGAATGGCCGATGGTCCCGATGGCTTCCTTTTTCACGTAGGGCAGAGATTGGAGCAGATCGACGCCGCGGATGTTGTCCCAGATGGCTTTCATGGTCCCGCTCTTGTGGCCGAGGCCCAGGACGTCCGGCTGGTAATTGGCGAGCAGGGGGTAGGCCGGCGCGAGCGTGACGAATCCCCGTTCGGCCAACTCCTGTGCGTATTGTCGATTGGGCCGGCCGCCGAGTCCGACGACGACTTTGTGCCCGACACTGTTGTCGGTCGGGTGCAGGCAGAGGATGCCGCCGGTCCTGGATTTGCCCGCGAGACAGGCCTTGGGGATGAGCAAGTAGGCGGGAGTGCGGGAATTGGGCTCCGATGAATAAGTGATCAGCCGGCGAACGTAGCTGCCGCAATCGGTTTCCTCCTCGACTTTCACATCGAGGTCGCAGCGTTTCTCTTTGCCGGGCAGGGGCCCCATGACGGCCTGCATGGCTTCCAGAGTGTTGGCGCGGCGAAGGCTCCAATCCGCCGTGGTTCGCACCGGCTTGATGGCTCCGCTCTCGGTTCGGTAGACGAGCAAGTTCTCCCGCTTGAGCCCGGGGTCGCGTTTGGCGGGCCATTGATCCGAGGGTTGGGCTTGAGAGGAGAGCGTCAGGCTGGTCGTCAGCAACGTTCCGAGCAAGACGCGAAGCTTCCGGTGAAGCCGGGTTGGTTGGCTTTGATTGGAATTCATAAATTTGAGGAAAGAGATTTCTTTGGGGCATACTAGGCGTTTTGCCGTCAGAAAATCCAGTGGCAATCGATGCGGAAAGGACTGACCGGGCGCGGGTTTTGGGTTCGAAGGGCTCTTTTGATGTAGCCGATAATCGTTCTGAAAACCACTTGACCATCGAAAACTATGCCATAAGAATGGCGTTTAAATGCCTCGATTGCCGAATAAGGTCAAGACGGTGACGATCACCGTGTCGACGACGCCCCCAGTGCATAATTATCTGGAGACGTTGGTGGCGACGGGTCTGTTCGGGAAGAACGCGGCGGAAGCGGCCGAGCGCCTGATCGCGCGTGGCATCGAAGAACATCTTGCGGAAGGGACGCTGATTCGGCTCCCGAACGCGGACAAGAACTAAAAACGTTTGCAACGGCTTCGAAGGGATCGAAGCAATGCGCGCCGAGGGGAAACCGGTGCGCGAAGACTATTTTGATCGACGTTCCTGTAAACATCCTGGCGATAGCGGATTTGTCCTATGTGTGGGAAAAGGCCACCATTGAGGGCAAGGGGATCATTCTGATCCTGGGCATCCTGTCCGCGTTTGCATGGTCAGTCATGGCGGCCAAGGTGCTGCAGATCCGGCGCGCCAAGAAGCTTAACGAGTATTTCAACATCGAGTTCAAGGCACAGCCGGTGGTGTTCGGAATTTTCGATCGCCGGATATTGGTGGAGGGATGTCCGTTGTTTACCATTTATCGAGAAGGAGCAGTCGAACTGGATCAACGTTTGCGTCGAAGTGAAAAGCATGCTCGCGCTGACGCCGTTTCTTTGAAGCAGATGGAGCACGTCAAGGGAACGCTCGAGCGAACGGTGTCGCAGGAGGCGTTAAAGCTGGAGTCGGGATTGATCCTGTTGGGTATCGCGGTGAGCGGGGCTCCATTTCTCGGGCTTCTGGGCACGGTCTGGGGCGTGATGAGCGTGTTCAGCCAGGTTGCGCAGGCGGGACAGGCGGATCTGGCGACGATGGCGCCGGGGCTTTCGGCCGCGATGATGACGACGGTCGCGGGGCTGTTGGTCGCGATCCCCTCCATGTTTGGCTACAACTGGCTGGTGCACAATCTGCGCGTCTGCACGGTCGAGCTGGACAACTTTGCGCAGGTGCTGGTGTCGCGAATGGAAACCGAGTTTTTTCAGGATGACGGCGAAAACCTATTACCGACTCGGCTTGAGTCCAAGCCGGTCCAAGGCGGCCCCGTTGAGGATGACGAGCCTGACGAAATGAGGGGCGAACCATGAATGGGATCGTTCGATGGCCGACGACCCGGGCGTCTGAGTCAACCGGAGATTGAGTCATGCGGAGATTCTCCCAGCGCAATCAATTGGTGACGTTGAATGACATCAACATCACGCCCCTGCTCGATCTCGCCTTCGTGCTGTTGATCATTTTCGTGATCGCGACTCCGTTGATGGAGAATGGCATTAAAGTCGAGCTGCCGGTGGGCGGTCAGCCGGAAGACAGGCCCCTGGAGCGCAAGGACATCAAGTTGGTGGAGGTGGATGAGTCCGGGGCATATCGTTACGAAGGCCGTCCAATCGAGATCAATGAACTCGAAGAGACGCTGGTTAAAGATTATCGGGAAAACACCAAAATGGTCGTCTACATCCGCGGGGCTGGGGACGGCGCCTATCGACATGTCGCGGCGGTGCTTAATCGTTGCGAGCGCCGCTCGATCACTCGCATTTCGTTGAGAACGGACCCCGAGTAAGCCTGGCCATGAACAAGACGCAAAAGAAATGCCTGATGGCCTCGGTGGGGATGCACGCGTTGTTGATCGCCATCCTGGCGGTGGCGCCGGC
>JBLHKZ010000335.1:0-5656 GCA_047618185.1 Limisphaerales bacterium | reverse complement strand
CACACTCTTAGAAACATGCCCCGAATCGACGATGACGAATGGCCGGACGAATTAGTGATCCGGGTCTACCTTGCCGGCAAGTTGTCCGAAGCCCAGAAGGTCGAGCAGGTTCTGGATTTGACTGACATCCAATACTCCGTCCGGCCCGAGGAATATCGGACCGCGTTGAGTATCTTATTCGGGCCCTATGATGGGATTGCCTTCTATGTCCACAACAACGAAAGCGAGCGTAGCATCGAGGAATTGCGAAAAGCCAAACTCTTGAGCGGCCTGACCAAAGACGAACCCGGAGCCTGATTCTGTCTCAGGTCGAATTGGAATTTTGAGAAACATGTCCGTGGATCAGTGATCCGCGGCGGCGCGCTCAAACCAGCGCTCGTGAAAACGCAGACCTCTCACGCCCTCCCGTTGATACAGCTCCCGGATGTTGTGCTTCACTCCGCCGATGAGTTGATACTCGTGCGCAATGTTTAACTCCGCGAAACGATTCTGCGCGACGTGAGATCCTTCCAACGAAAAATCGCCCGTCCCGATCAACATGCGAATACCCAGCCCGCCCTGTACCCGGTCGAGATTCTCCTTCGCAAGATGAAAGCTATTCGTTTTTCGCCAGGCCTCCAGATCGTCGCCCATGATGGCTTTTCTCGCCTGGAGTTTTTGTTGCTTGTTTCCCCGTGAGCGAATGTCATCCGCCGTCGGCATTGTCTTCAATTCCCGCATGCCCCCAGCCCCGTAAACCATCACGCTCGAAAACTGTTCAGGGAATTTCAGCGCGAACCTCAACGCCCCGCCGCCGCCCATCGAAAAGCCTTCAATCCCCCTCCCCTTGCGCGATGCGATCGTCCGATAGGTCGCGTCGATATGGGGAATTAATTCCGTCATGAACATCGTCTCCACCTTGACCGTGCCATCCACGGAATCCAGATAGGCGCTGTTCCGTCCGCCGTTGACAAACACCATCAGCATCGGTCCGACCTCCCCCTCGCCGATCGCGCGATGCAGATGCGCCGCAAGATCCACGTTGCGCGATTCGTGCCCCCCGCTGCCATGCAGGAAATAGACCACTGGAAACGGGCGATCCGGCTCTTTCTCATACGCCTCCGGCAGGTAGATATTGTAGCCAACCTCCGCGTTGACGGCCTTGGACGCAAACGTGGCGTGCATAACGCCGGTCGGGGGATCCTCCGGCGGATTGACCCACTTGATCTTGAGAATCTCAGCGGCTGTCGGCGACGCATCCTGGGCGTGGAGCGCCGCCGCGAAAAACAGCGAAACGATTCCAATCCAGAGGGCAGCCGGGGGGAGTTTCCAAAGCGCCTTTTTCGCATTCATGCCGCCAATCCTGACCACGGTGTTCCCGAATGGCAAGCGTCACGAACCTCGGGCGCAGTTCAAGATTTGGAACGCGGGACAATCTGAGCTGCGCCCAAAAACCTCGCCCCGCCGCAACATTTGCTGTCGTCTTCATCCCCGATCGGTTACGAAATGCCCATGGCCGCCCCCTGCATCGAAACCATCGACATCATTCTGCCTCTGGAACGCTCGGAGGACGAATCCGCGTGGCGTGAATCCGCGGCCGCGAAACTCGGCGTGGAGCCCGATCGCATCCTCGGACTGCGCCTCCGCAAACACTCAATTGACGCCCGGCAACGCCAGATCAAAGTCCAATTGCGCCTCGATGTCGGCGTCGACGCATCACTGCCGGAAGAGGCTCCGCCCCTGGCCGACTACCCTTCCGCTTCGCCGAACGCGCGCAAGGTCGTCATTGTCGGGTGCGGCCCGGCCGGGATGTTTGCCGCGTTGCGCTGCCTGGAACTAGGCCTCAAGCCGATTATCCTGGAGCGCGGCAAGGACGCCTCGGCCCGCCGTTTTGACCTCGCCCCCATACTCCGCAAAGGAACCGTCATCGAAGACTCGAACTACTGTTTTGGCGAAGGCGGCGCCGGCACGTTCTCCGACGGCAAACTCTATACCCGAGCAAAGAAGCGCGGCCCCGTCGCCGATGTCTATCGAACCCTCGTCGCACACGGCGCGCCGGAGCGCATCCTCATCGACGCCCATCCGCACATCGGCTCCAACCTCCTTCCCAACGTCGTCAAGGCCATGCGCGAAAGCATCCTGGCCACCGGAGGCGAAGTGCATTTCGAGGCAAAAGTCGCCGACCTGCTGATCGACTCTGGAACGATCCGCGGCGTCGCGACAACTGACGGCCGCGAGTTCGTCGGCGATGCCGTCATTCTCGCGACCGGCCATTCCGCGCGGGATATCTATCGATTGCTCGCAGCGAAGAAAATTCTGTTGGAGTCCAAACCCTTTGCCGTCGGCGCCCGCATCGAGCATCCACAGCCTCTGATCGACAGCCTGCAATACCGTATTCCCTTTGGAGCAGAACGCCCCGCGCTGCTACCTGCGGCCAGTTACAGCCTCGCCACTAAAATTAACCATCGCGGCGTGCATTCCTTCTGCATGTGCCCGGGTGGCTTCATCGTGCCTGCCGCGACCGAGAACGATGAGATCGTCGTCAATGGCATGAGCCTGGCTCGGCGCGACTCGCCCTTCGCCAACAGCGGCATCGTGGTGACGGTCGAGCCGGAGGACACAGCGTCTCTCCAGCCTGAACACGGAGCGCTCGCCGGCATGGCCTTCCAGCGCGAATTGGAAACGGTCGCCAAGCAGGCCGGCGGCGGCGGACAAATCGCGCCCGCCCAGCGCGCGATCGATTTTGTAAATAGACGCGATTCAAAAGAGCTCTCCGATACGAGCTACCACCCGGGTCTACACCCGGCCCGGCTCGATGAACTCCTGCCCGATTGGATCGTTCTGCGAATGAGGCGTGGATTGAAGATTTTCGAGAATCAGATGAACGGTTACCTGAGCGAATCCGCCAATCTGGTCGGTTTTGAAACGCGCACCAGCTCTCCGGTTCGCATTCCTCGCGACACCGCCTCCCTACAGCACCCTGAAGTTCAGCGCCTGTTCCCTTGTGGCGAAGGAGCGGGCTTTGCCGGCGGCATTGTCAGCGCAGCCATCGACGGCATCCGGTGCGCCGACGCAGCTGCTGCAGGTTGATCCCCCGCCAGAGCCTCACTCGATCGTGAAACGCCGCCGCCCGGCCACCCCGCGCGCGCTTCCCGTCGACGTCCACTGCCGCCGCAACCTCCCCACGCAATCGTTCCTCAAAGAATGGCGAGCAACAACGCCCACCCCCAGATTGGCAGAAAGAAAATCGCGACGCCATAGCTTGGGAGGATCATCATCTCAATCCAGACCTGACTGCCTAGCGCCCGTCTCGAATAGGCCATGGCGCCGCGCAACGCCAGATCCAGAGGGATCATCAGGATAAACGCCGCTTTCATTGCCTTGTCGTCATTGCCCTCGAACAACATGATCGCCGGCACAACCACTGCCAACGCCCAGACATTGTAGATAACCATAATTTCCCCGGCATCTCTTTTACTGAAAGTCTCAACTCCGCCGACAACCGGCAATCGAACAACCCGCGTCGTCACTTCGATCTGGACTTCGCTTTCCGTTCCAATGCCTCAGCCTCCGTTTGCGCGCCCTTGTCTCCCTGTTGTTTCATCCAAGCTGCGAGCTCCTTCTTCAAGCGTCTGAAGCGTGCGCGATACCTGGAGTTATCAGCGAGGTTCCCCATCTCAAACGGATCGGCGTCCAGGTCGTATAGTTCGTATTGCGGACGCTTCCGATAACGCGACCATTGTTCTTTCGCAAAGTCGTCGCCCCCATCTGCAAGCCGTTTCCACGACTGGTAAGGCTCAAATCTCTTCACCACCGAATTTTGAAATTCTCCCTCCCAGTTCAAATTCCAGATTAATCGAAATCGCTTGTCGCGAATCGTGCGGATCCCATACGCATCCGGTCCTGCGCCGATGCCTTTCGAGGTTTGCACGCCATACACAAATTCACGCGGACGAATCAATTTACCATGGTAATACTGCATCTTGAGGATACTCCTTCCGTCAAAATCGAAGTCCGCGGAATTGCCGCCGCCGAAATCCACCAACGTGGGTAGAATATCCACATACTGTATCATTGGCTCGCCGATAACCTTCACGCGGCTCTCGTCGAACCCGAAGCGCTTGGCAGGCCACCGGAGGATCGCAGCTGAACGCAGCCCCGAATCGTAACACGTCCACTTGCAATGCGGAAAATTGGAGCCTTGCTCGCTCAGAAAAATGACCAAGGTGTTCTTGGCCCTGCCCGATGCCTCAAGCTGTTTCATGCACTCGCCAAATTGCGCGTCCATGTAGGAGATTTCCGCGTAGTATTTTGTCATCGCCTCGCGAGTTTCAGGCGTGTCCACGAGATACTTGGGAAGCGTCAGCTTGTCGGCGGCGTAGACCGAGGCGTCGCCACGATTCCACGGGGTGTGCGGCTGATTTGACGTCACCACCAGACACCACGGCTGCTCCCTGGCATCCGCGATAAATCTCCCAACCTTGTCCAGTTCCAGATCGACACCCTTGCCGTTGTCATGATGACGGCCTCCCAGGAATTCAAAGGGGAAATTCGCGAGCGGCGCCTCATGACGCTTCCCCAGCAGCGCCGTTCGATATCCCAAGGCGCCCAAATAATGCGGCAGGCTCTTTATGTTGTCGTGGACCTTGGAGTGATTCGGATGGGCCCCGTTGCGAACGGGATGAATTCCGGTGTAGAGGCTCATTCGCGTCGGCGCGCACATCGGAGCCGAATTGAAACAATGCGTGTAGCGATCGCCCTCATTGGCCAATCGATCGAGATGCGGCGTTCGAACATCCTTGTTTCCGTAGCAGCCCAGGTCGTGCCAGGTCATGTCGTCCGCCATGAACAACAGAATATTCGGCTTTTCACGGGCCTCCTGCGATTGGGCGCCGAAGCCGCACACCAACCCCATTCCGGCCGCAATCGCCATGAACACGAACCTTTTTGTGATTCCCAATCGTCCCATTCGGTGATGCCTGGATGCGTTTTTATGAAACAGGCGGACTACGGCGCATCCATCCGCAGGATTCGGTTGTTGCCCGTATCGACCACATACAATTTCCCTTTCTCAAAGCAAACGCCGTGCGGCCGTTTCAAATAGATCGGCGGCTGGCTTTTCCCTCGCCCCAGAACAGTTGTAAGCAGTTTCGCCCGCGGATCGTATTTTCGAATCGCCGCATTGGCGTCGTCCGCGATGAAGACGTTGTCGCTATCATCGACGCAGATATGTTTCGGGGAGCCCAACTCGGCCTGCAAGGCGGGGCCATCTTTGGGACCCCGTTTCCCGCTTCCAGCGACCGTGTAGATCCGACCGTCCGGACGCACGACTCGAAGGGCGTTGCCCGACCGTTCCAGGACATAAAGATTCCCCTTCGAGTCCGACGCCACCGCCCTGGGATCAACCAGAGGACTTTCAATCGCAAGAGCCCCATCCTTCGGAACGCCCTTCTTCCCATTTCCCGCCACCGTCGACACCGTGCCCCGCCGCAGATCAACCGCCCGGATACGCAAATTCTTCAGGTCCGCCACGTGGATCGTGTCGCTCGCCGCATTCAGCGTAATGCACATCACAAAATTGAATTTCGCCTCCGTCGCGGGACCGCCATCTCCGCCGAACCCAGCCTCCCCTGTGCCCGCGATCGTCGAGATCATCCCCGTCTTCGGAACTATTCTG
>JBLHKZ010000334.1:0-5682 GCA_047618185.1 Limisphaerales bacterium | reverse complement strand
CTTATCTGAGCGGAAACGGAAAAGTTGGAATTTCTGAACGAACTCACTCGGCCAGCGCGGCCTCCACTTTTTCGGCGATCAGGGCGAGGTGGCCGAGGATGCGGAGGTAAAGATTTATCAAGCGTTCGACCGCGCTTTCCGCCTCAGCTGTCTGTCGGAAAATTGCGTCCATTTCCCGATCCGCCTCCACCGTCATAAATCGCGCGAGAGTGATCTGACCGTTGGCGTGGTCAAATGGATAAGGCGCGTCGCCCAACTGCCGATGGATGTCTTTCGTCTGTCTGGACAGCACGGCGGCATTGTCGCGAAGGCTGGCGATGAATCCCTCTTCATTCTCCTCCCGGAGCTGCTCGAACAACGCCTGCTGCGCAGCGAACGCTTCACGCAGTTGCAGCAACTGGGGAAACGCGGGCCTGAGCGCAGTCAGCGCAGCGACGAGACGCTCGATCTCCTTGCGCGACGCGTCCGTCTCAGCAGGAGAGCCAAGTTGAAAATTGTCGCGTTGAACAAGGCCCAACGCGGCGACCAGCCTTTCGCGGGCAAGGACGTCAAACGTATTGAGCGCCTGGCGGGACTCCCGCATCTCGGTCGCGGCGATTTCCAATTCCAGGTTGACGCTTTCAGTCGTCGCGCTTGAAAGGCCCAGGGCGCGGGCGGCGGCGGCATGCCCTGCCTCGACCAACGAATGCGCCTGCCACGCGTTGATGCGCGCCTGGTCAGCAGCGAGAAATCGCGCGGAATCGCTGGCCGCCGATTCCGTCAGCTCCTTGAGTTTTTGGGCCACAACGCGAACCTGCGCCACGACCTGTTCCACCGAGCGCTCGTCCCCGTCGAGGTCCTCCTGCGTCATAAAAAGCGGGCGCAGACACGAAAACTTGCCAAAGAAATACCGATCGACCGCCTGGTTCGCGGCCTTGTGGCCGGCGCTTTTCAGTTGCCGGTTCGACACCAGATTATCGTCGGCCACGGAATCTCCGATCGCCTGGCCATAGAAAGCGAAAGTGACCCGTCGGGCGGTTTTTTCCCAATCCGTAAACAGCGCGGCAGCCGGAGCCTCAATTCGAAAAACGCCGGGCGCGTCCAGCCGAAGCGCGGCGGCGATCCGGTCCGAATCGGCCGGATGCGTGTCGAACAGGCCATTCTTGGATTCGCCAACGGCGGCTTGAAATTTTGCGACGACATCTCCCGGCAATTCATCGGCTTCGTCGCGAATCAAATCCGGCAGATTCTCGGCGAGTCGCTTGTCCTTCCAAGTCTCGCCCAGCAGATCGAGCGCGCGGCTTTGGCCGAGACCCAGCAGTTGCAGCCGATCGGACGTGCTCTTGAAATGGTCGCCGCCCGCGAGACGGGCCTCCCAGGTGTCCGCGTCATATTCCATCTGCCGCAGGGCGAAGCAGCTCAACAGGTGCCCGAGCCACATCAAAACCCAGAGCAGCCGGCGTGTCAGCCAGACCAGAAACATCGCCAGATAAAGCACGATCCCGATGCGCAAATCGACGCTCTTGGCCGTGCCCTCCAACCAGGCGTCCCAGCGGTCTCGCTCGTAGACCACGCGCGAGAACCAGGCGTTAATGTTGCGAATCACGAAAGTCAGCCGCATGCCCGCGCCCTGCGCAAAATGCCCAAACTCGTGAGCCAGCACGCCGCCGAAGGATCGCAGGCTCATGCCGGCCACCAACGGCAGACCGACGATCAGTTTCAAATCCTGGCCGAATAGGCTGAGCCAACCCCGACGAAAACTCGCCGCCGCATTGACCTGACAATCGATCTCGATCTCTTTGGGCTGCGGCGCGCCGACCGCCTTGCAGATCTTGTGCACGAAGAGTTTCAACGCGGGCGCTTCCCCGTCCTTCAAAGTGAGTGTCGCCTCGGCCTCCTCGCGCCGGGCGAAGAGCGGCTTGACCATGAATAAGATCGCGATCGGCCCGATGATCAGCGGAGCCAGATAGGCGAGGACCGCGCCGCCGCCGGTTTCTCCGGACATGAGATCGGAGTGGTTCATGGCGTGATAGAACACACCCCAACCGGTGACCATGATGAGGCCCAGATAGATCAACGGCAGAAACACCATCGCGACGGCAACCGCAAACAGCCCGAGCCGATACAACAGGGAGGCCTTCTCCGGTTCCAGATGACCGGCCTCAAACGTCGCGAGTATTTCGTCGATATTCGGCGACTCGGAAACTTTCTCCCGGGTCGGCGACTCGCTGTGATTCGTTACTTCAGCGCTCATGGGCATCGGGAATCCTCCGCGTGGCGGAACCGGGCGAGTCTGCGTCGCAACAGGGCCGTTGTAAAACCCAATTGGGCGCATGTCAAAAAACGTCGGGAATAGAATAGCGTGGAAAAAGCGGGGCCTCCGGCAGGGCGCACGATTTACGAAACAATGGGCGCCCGGCAAGCCTGCGCTACGTGTGGGCGCAAAGGATTTTGACTGAATCATCCCCGTTCGAACGACAAATGGAGTTGCCCGCGGAAAATGACATGCGTCCAATCCAATTCTGATTGGCGAATCTCGATTGACACCCAGCTCCAGCCCTTCTACCAAACCGACCGTGAATCCAAGACTCCTCCAATTGCCCCTGATCCTGACGCTCGTCGTCTCGATCGGTCTGCCCTGGATCGCCCTGCAATCGGCGGCCTGGACCAGCATGTTGGTTTCCTTCGCCCAAACTAACTCATTGAAGGAATCGGCGATCAAGACCTTCAATGGAAAAAATCCCTGCGAACTCTGCTTCGCTGCGGCCCGGGGACAGTCCACGGACGACGATCCGGCCAGCGCCGGGAGCACGACCAAATTGGAGGGCTGCGCGCAAGTCGATCGATTTCATTTCCTCCCGCCCGTCGTCGAGCCCTTGCCCGAATTCGGAGCGGCGATTCTTTCGCGAAAATCGCCGTCTCCTCCGACGCCGCCCCCGCGCCTAGCCTAGCTTCCCATCCCCTTCAACCGTCCCGCAGACTGTCGCCCGAAAGCGACGAAACGCGGGCCGCGTCGGACTCAATCCGAGCGGGAACACTTTCAGCGGTTGAACGCTTTGCCAAAGAAAACCTGATTTGCCCGAGCGGGATACGCCCCGCACAAAAACCTTGCTTGAGATTCAACTCACAAATTTCGCAGAACATGAAAACGATTCACCGCAACCAGAAAATTCAATTCAGCGCGCTCGCCGCGCTCCTGATCGCTGTCACCAACTCCACGGCCGCTGACAAGAACCCGACTGCCGCCAGTCCGGACGCCCAGGGACACGTCCACGACCACGCCGCCATGATGAGCGCTCACGACCACGTCCATGACCACGATCTCGCTCCAATCGGCGTGATGGGAGAACACGTCCACGCTAAGGGCGAATGGATGGCCTCCTACCGCTACATGCGCATGTTCATGTCCGGCAACCGCAGCGGCTCCGATCAGTTGTCAGTCGCGCAGGTCAACGCCAACTTTCCCATTGTGCCGACCGAGATGACCATGGAAGCGCACATGTTCGGCGCCATGTACGCCCCGACCGATCGCCTGACGATCATGCTTGGCGTTTCTTACAAGCGCATCTCCATGGATCACATCGCGCCGGGACCGGGCATTTCCTTCACCACGGAATCCGTGGGACTCGGCGACGCAAACCTCTCGACCCTCACGCGGCTGTGGAGCAAGGGCGGCCATGGCTTCCACGCCAATCTGGGATTCAGCCTGCCGTCGGGCTCGATCGACGAGACCGACTTCACGCCGGCGGGCGGACCCAACTCCCCCCTGCCCTATCCCATGCAACTCGGCTCCGGCACGGTGGATTTCAAACCGGGCGCCACCTACACCGGACAGACCGAAAACTGGTCATGGGGAGCGCAAGTCATGGGAACTGCGCGCCTGGGGGAAAACAGCAACGACTACACGCTCGGCAACGAGATCAACGGCACGGGCTGGTTCGCCCGCCGCCTTTGCAAATGGTCGAGTCTCTCCTTCCGATTGAATTCGAAAACCTGGGGCAACCTCGACGGCGCCGACTCACGGGCCGGCTTTCCCGCCGCGGGTTTTGTTCCCACGGCGGATCCGAATCGTCGCGGCGGGACCCGGCTTGACGCCATGTTCGGAGTCAATTTTCTGGCTCCGCAAGACACGAAACTCAAAGGCCATCGCCTCGCGATTGAAGGCGGCCTGCCGGTCATGCAACACCTCGAAGGCCCGCAACTGGAGACTGACTGGATAATCACCGCCGGCTGGCAGTTTGCCTGGTAGGGCGCTTTGGCGAGAATGATTCGAGCAACGCCAGCGCCGAGTCCTCGCGGATTCTTGCCAGTGTTTTTTTGACTGTCACATCGACGCCAGATTGAGCGATAGTGCGCCCTGATATTTCGCATGAAAGCCATCAGCCCCGACCAACTCATCAAACTGCTTTCGACGACGCTGATCGCGCTCGCGCTGTTCGGCTGCGACGAGCGGAAAATAATGCGCCCGAACAAGACGGTGAGCTTTATCGGCACGCATCGCGTCACGATTGAGCCCGGTTCGCCGCATGTTCGCAGCACGGCGTCGGGGATCGGCAAAAACCGGGTCTATGATTACACCTGCGCCGAAACCAAGATCATCCTCCGGCAGGACGACCTGCTCGTGAACCGAAAGAGTTACGGCGCCCTCAGGCCGAGCGACGAGATCCTAGTGTCCTACGGAAGCGTGTATATCAACGGAGAAAAAGCCAAAGGCAGAATACCGGTCGAGAAACGCGATCCCACGCTTGAGGAACATGAAGTGCCGGAATCGGAGTCCCGACTGGGCGGCTACACCATTCGCGTGCGGCCTGGCCACAAGATCAAAAGCCGGTTCCACCTGCAGGGCGCCTATGTCTGGCGGCTGGGCGATCGAAGATTCGCAATCAAGGAGAACGAGTTTTTCATCGACGACGTGAACTTCGGCAAGCTCACCAAGGGCGATTCCATCATGGTCGAAAAGGGGCGGGTCTTTATCTCCGGCCGCGAACGCCTTTCGTACAATTCCGGCGAGGCGAATAAACCGGACGCCGCCATCCCGCCCGCCGGCCCCGCACAGTAGGCCGTTCCCGGAAATACGGTCATTTCACTTCGCCGACCAGCTTTCGAGTTCCTCCCTCAGTCTTCCCAGCGGCAGGCCGACCACATTCGTGAACGAGCCGGACACCTGTTCGACGATCATCTCGCCATGATCCTGAATCGCGTAGGCCCCAGCCTTATCCAAAGGATCGATCGCGGCCAGATATCGGTTGATCTGGCCCGCGGACAATTCCCGAAAACTCACCTGCGTCGTTTCGCAAAAAACCCGTTCACGATGCGAGTCCCACTGGATCAGACACATGCCCGTGATCACCGAATGAGCGACGCCCTGCAACGCGTTCAAGGTGCGACGCGCGGCCGCCAGACTCGCCGGCTTGCCAAACACGGTTGTCCCCAGACAAACGATCGTGTCCGCGCCCAGCACCAACCGATCGGGATGCTCCTTCGCAACGGCGCGCGCCTTTCGATAGGCGTTCAGCAGGCAAATCTCCTCTGGCGTGAGATGTCCGTCGGCGGTCTCCTCGGCGGCCGAAGGAATTACGGTAAAATCGACGCCCAGATAACCGAGCAACTCCGCCCGCCGGGGCGACGCGGAAGCCAGAATGAGCGAAGGAAGTTTCATTGGGAGAATGGACGAGCCTACGCCGGAGCCGGGTTCAACGCCCC
>JBLHKZ010000333.1:0-5740 GCA_047618185.1 Limisphaerales bacterium | reverse complement strand
GAAGTTTCCGCACAAGGACCGCACGATGCTGCGGGTCGCCATCGAGAAGAAACATCGCAAGGCGATGAAGGCCGCTCTTTCGGAGATCGATTTGCGGCGCAGCTATGCTGATGCGGACCGGCTGTTGGATCGGGGAAAACGGCGCCAGGGCAGGAAGGCAAGCGCCAGGGCTGCGGCGGCAATGGCGCCGGATTCGGAATCCCAGTCATAAAACGCTGCAGTCATTCCTGATCGTATGCGCGGCGCTTTTCAACCGGCGTTCACGCATGGAGCGAGAATTCACAGACGTCCTGCGATTTGCCCAAGCGGGCTGTTTGCAGAAAAGGCTTGTTCTTTCTTTTTAGCGGCGTCTCCATGCACGGAAATCTGTTGTGTCGGTTTTTCCGCCAAAGATGGCGACCTTACGATGACTCTCGGCAAGCTGTTGCTCGACAAAAGACTCCTGGATGAGGGGCAACTGGAGGAACTCCAGGCGCTTCAAAGGACCGATGGCGTTCGGCTCGATCAGGCGATAATCGATAGGGGACTGCTCACTGAACGGCAATTACTGGAGGTCATGGCGGAGCAGTTGCATCTGCCTTTTCTGGAGTTGGACGGCCTCACGATCGATGAGTCGGCCCTGCAGTCGCTGCCTTCGAAGATAGTCTACCGCAAGCGGCTGCTCCCGATAGAGCGGGAGAACGGGACGCTGAAGGTGGCCACAAGCGACGCCTTCGATCTCTACGCGCTGGACGACGTCCGGATGATGACGGGGCTGGATATTCAGCCCGTCCTGGCCCTGCGCGAGGAGATCGAAAAGCACATCAAGGCTCATTACGGTCTCGGAGGCGACACGCTCGATGAGCTTGCGGCGGACGAGGGCGTGGAGGTGGCCGGCGTGGAGGGCGACGAGGACGATCTGCTGGAGATGGCGCAGGAGGCCAGCGTCATCAAACTGGTCAACGAGTTCATCCTCGAGGCGGTGAATGAGCGGGCGAGCGATATTCACATCGAGCCGTATGAGACGACGATGGCGCTTCGCTATCGGATTGACGGTGTGTTGCAGGAAGCCTCGGTGCCGCCGCAGATGCACCGGTTCCAGGCGGCGATTATCAGCCGCATCAAGATTCTCGCGAACCTCAACATCGCCGAGCGTCGCGTTCCGCAGGACGGCCGCATCAAGTTCAACGTCGGCGGCCGGCAGATCGACGTGCGTGTCAGCGTGATTCCAATGCTTTTCGGAGAGGGCGTAGTCATGCGCCTGCTCGACAAGGCGAACATTCTTTTCAAGCTGCGGGAGATCGGCATGGACGCCGACACCTACGGGATCTTCCGCGGGCTGATTGAGCGTCCGCATGGGATCGTGCTGGTCACAGGCCCCACCGGGAGCGGAAAGACCACGACGCTCTATTCGGCGCTCAACGAGATTATCGGGCCCGAATTGAAGGTGCTTACGGTGGAGGATCCGGTGGAGTATCACCTCTCCGGGGTAAACCAGATTCCGGTGAACACTCAGGTCGGCATGACTTTTGCCGCCGGGTTGCGCGCGATTCTCCGTCACGATCCGGACGTGGTGATGATCGGCGAGATTCGCGATCTCGAAACGGCGCAGGCCGCGATACAGGCTTCGCTGACCGGCCATCTTGTTTTGTCCACTTTGCATACCAACGACGCGCCTTCGGCGGCGATGAGACTGACGGACATGGGTATCGAGCCGTATCTGGTGAGCAGCACGCTGGCGGGCGCCATGGCGCAGCGCCTTGTGCGGCGAATATGCGAGAACTGCAAGATTTCGTACCGCCCCGATCCGGCCAAGACGCCGGCGGACTTCGGATTGAAAGAGGGCGAGGAAGTCTGGCGCGGCGAAGGTTGCGAGCGCTGCCGAAAGACCGGGTATCGCGGCCGCATGGGCATTTACGAACTGATGACGATGACCGATGAGATCGCCGAGATGATTGTGAATCAGGAGGCGGCCAACGTGATTGGAGCCAAGGCGTGCGAACAGGGCATGCGGCTACTTCGCGAGGACGGCTGGATCAAGGTGCGCCGGGGGGAAACAACCCTTGACGAAGTGCTGACCTGCTCCGCGGTTTGAGCGGGACTGAATGCCGCGGTTCGGACGCGAAGACATGGGCAAATTTCAATACACCGCGATGAACAACGGGGGCCGGCGCGTGACCGGCGAGCTGGAGGCCGAAACCGAGGCCGCGGCTCTGCGTGTGTTGGAGGAGCAAAACCTGTTTCCTGTTTCCGTTGTGAGCGCGGCAAAGGACGCTCGCGATGAGGACGGCAATTCCAGGGTTCGAGTCCGCTCGCGGGACGTGGGGCTGATGTACGGGCAACTGGCGGATCTGGTCGGCTCCGGGGTGCCGATGCTGCGGGCGCTCGATTCGCTGATTCGGTCAACCGTGAACAAGAAGCTCAGGCAGGTGCTTCGGCAGGTCCGTAAGCAGGTCGCCGACGGCAGAACGCTGACCGAGGCATTTCGCGAGTTTCCGGAAGTGTTTCCCCTGTTGCACACAAGCATGGTGCAGGCAGGCGAGCGCGCCGCGTTTCTGGAGGATGTGCTGCGCAGTCTTTCGGAGTTTCTGGAGCGGTTGGACGAATTGCGCGGCAAGGTCCTGGGCGCCCTGACCTACCCGGCCATGCTTACCGCCGCCGGGGTGTCGGTGATGGTGGGGGCGCTGCTGTTTTTCATTCCGCGCTTTGAGCCGCTGCTTGAGGGCGCGCAGAAGCCCCTGCCGACCGAGCTGCTTTTCGGCGCGAGCCATTTTGTTCGCGAGTTCTGGTTTATGATTCCGCTCGGCATGATTTTCGCCGGCGCCGCTCTTTGGTCCGCGCTGAAGAACGAATCCACCCGGCTGCTCTTTGAAAAACTGCGGCTGAAGATTCCGGTCGCTGGAACCGCGTTGCGCATGGTTGCGATCACGCGTTTCTGCCGGATACTGGGCACGATGCTTGCCAATGGCGTCCCCATGCTTTCGGCTCTGAAAATCAGCGGAAACGCCACTGGCTCGACGATTCTCGGCCTTCAGATCGCCGAAGCCGCGAGTAGCGTGCGGGACGGGAACACCCTCTCGGACCCGCTTGCCAGCGGCGGATTCTTTCCCGACCAGATTATTGCGATGATCTCCGTGGCCGAGGAATCGAACAAGCTGGACAAGGTCCTTCTGCAGATCGCGAACACGGTGGAGAGGCGGACCAATCGACAGGTCGATCAGGCGGTTCGGCTGGTCGAGCCGGTCATTCTCTGCGCCGTCGCCACTGGCATCGGGTTCCTCGCCCTGGGTCTGTTGCTGCCCATCTTCACGCTGGCAAGTTCCCTCGGAAATTAATGATCTCTACCGCGAATGGCGGAAAACGATCTGGATCTCCCGCCAGGTGAGTCCATCGGAATGCCCGCAGATCAGGGCCCTGCTTTAGGACCGCGGCCGATTTTCCGATGTCAATAAGTTGAATTACAACTTGTCAGTGGGCGTCCTAAGCTCTTAGCTTAATGGATAGTAGTAACACAACATCATGATACTGAAGGCATCTAAACAACAACATATAGCGCGTCGGAGCGCATCGGGTTTCACTTTGATCGAGATTCTGCTGGTGATTGTGATCATCCTCATGCTGGCGGGGGCGATCGTGGCGTTTCTGCTGCCGCAGCAGGAAGGAGCGGAGAAAAACACCACCCGACTGCTGCTCAGCCAAGTGGCAAACTCTCTCGACACCTACCGTCTGAACCTGGGCCATTACCCATCCGAGGAGGAAGGCGGGCTGAGCGCCCTCGCCAAAAAACCGACCTTTGAAAATGAGAGGATGGCCGATAAATGGCAGGGCCCCTATCTGAAGCCCGGAGCCGTGGTGGAGGATCCCTGGGGCAACGCGCTTCGCTACGAACCCGTCGATGCCACCCTGGATGAAGACGCTGGAGCCGGGGGGTTGCCATTCAAGCTTTACTCCCTCGGCCCGGACGGCCAGCCGGAGACTGAGGACGATATTTCACTTGTCGCCGAAGTCGATGAAACCGGCGCCCCGATTGGGGCGGACGAGCTCTAGCGCCTTCCTCATGTAAATGATCCTCACGAAAACGGGTCGGCAACGCGCGGATCAGGCGGTCACGCTGGTGGAGTTGATTCTGTCTCTCGCGCTGCTCATGATTCTTGCCGGAGCTGTTGTCTTCAGTTTTTCAAGCCTTCAAAGCAATCGTCAGCTGGACGAGGGTCTCGCGCGGTTGGAGACGCTTCTCGGCTTCGCCCGGGCGCATGCGGCCCATAGCGGGCAGCCGGTCTATCTCACATTGGAGGCATCGGGCGAGGGGATCGAGTCCGTGCCGCGCCTGCAGGTCAAATGGGAGCCGAGACCCTTTGAGGAACCGGGCGCGCTCATGAATCTCACCGTCTTGCCGCCCATCGCGGACACCGTGAATGAACTTGTCGCGGTGACGGTTTTTACGGAGCCCGACACCGGACTGGAGGATGCAGCATCGCTGTTGGCGTCGAATGACTCGCTCTCCGAAGTCTCGTTCGAATCCGGGGAAACTTCCGAAACCCAGTCCGGTGAAACGACTGAGATCGCCTCGTTCGCGTTTTTCCCCGATGGCTCGAGCGATTCGGCGAAGTTGCTGGTCACTTCGCGCGATCCCGACGACCAACGGCGGTTCCTTCTGGAGCTGGTTGGCCTCACGGGCGCAACGCGCAAGAAGCTCCTGGATGAAAACAATATTGAGATTCTGGACGAGGAGTCACTCGAAGCGGCGTCAACGACAGAGGATTCCTTCATGGAGTCCGGGTCCGCGGACTTCGTCCCGTAGTTCGTCATGAATCCAAGGGCACACAGAACGCGGTTTGGCGGAAGCAGCGGCGCCATCCTCCTTGAAGTTGTGATTGCGCTGGCGATCTTTGTCGCCGCCGCGGGGGTGATTACGGTCGGCATGAACGCCGCGGTGAGCAGTGTTGAGCGGCAGCGACTCAGCGCGCATGCGGTGAATCTTTCCGTGACCGCCATGTCCGAGTTGCGCGTGGGAATGCGGTCATACGCGCCGGCCGATCCCGAGCCGTTCGATGCGCCTTTCACGAACTGGACCTGGCAGGTCGTCACCACGCCTGAAGCCTCGATCGAGGCCGAAACCGGTTTTCAACACGTCGAAGTGATCGTTCGTCACGCGGAGCCGCGGCACGTTTTTCGTCTGGCGGAACTGGCGCCCGTCAGCACGAACGATATGACGGTATTTGAAGCGCCATGAAGACGAATTGCCCATCGCGCGAAAAATCGGGGACGGCGGCGTTCTCCCTGCTGGAGGTGCTTCTTGCGATCCTGATTGCCGTCGGGTTGATGCTGGCCGTCTTGTATTTCTACCGACAGGCTGCGGATCTGCGCGTGCAGGCGCTCAAGGCGAGCGAGCGCATTCGCGAGACGCGACTGGTCATGCAGCGCCTGACCGGCGAACTCCGGCAGCTTTTCCATCATAAGGCCGTGATCGCCTTTCAGGGTGATTCAAACTCCGTTCAGTTCGTGACCGCGCGCCTTCCCGATCGATCGTCATGGGCGGGCGAGGAACTGGGCCGCTCGACCCGTCCGGAGTCCGGTCTCGTCATCGTGCGTTATCTCGGCGGCCCGATGAGCACAAACGGACTTTTCCGCTCTGCTCAGCCCCTCGTTTCTCTGCGCGATCCCCTGGATGTCGGAGTCGAATCGGAAAGCGAGGTCGAGGAGGAAGTCATGTCGGATGAGAGTGAGGAGGGCGATGGTGAGGAGGGCGATGGTGAGGAGG
>JBLHKZ010000332.1:0-5772 GCA_047618185.1 Limisphaerales bacterium | reverse complement strand
GCTCATCGGCGAGGCGCCAATGAGGGCACGCGGGGCGCGCGCGCTCCCCGGAAGCCGTCGTAGAACCAGGTGCGCCGACCTTTCGAAGACTTTCAACTGCTTCTCCTCCCATCCGCAATCATACCCGCCTTCAACCAGCCCGCCGAATTCGGCGACAATGAATTACACCTCTATTCAATTCGTCTCCACCGGCCGCATTCATGACTCACCGGCGTCCTCGTTTGACGCGCTCACCAAAAGCCACCAAACTCCGCACCTCAATCGTTATGCGCCGCCACGTCTCCAGTCCATTCCACAAGCTGACAGCCATCTCCAGTCTTTGGTTGCTCGCCGCCGCGTACTCTATCGCAGCTCCTTTCAGCGCCAGCCAGTCCCTCGCCGGCCTCAAGCTGCCTCCCGGCTTCAAGGCGGAGATCTACGCGGGGCCGGAACACGTCTCCAATCCCGTCGCCATTTGCTTTGACACGCAGGGGCGGCTTTACACGGCCGAGGCGCATCGTCGCGTCACGGGCGCCTGGGGCGTCACCATGTCGCGCTGGTGGTCGATGGAGGACTACGCTGGCAAGACCCTGGCCGATCGGCAGGCCATGTACGATCGCTGGGCGCACATTGTGCCTCCGGCAAAGCTGACGCGGCATTCGGACATCGTCCGTCAACTCATCGACACTGACGGCGATGGGCGAGTCGATGTCTCCAACATCTTTGCCGACGGTTTCAATCAACCGCTCGAAGGCAACGCCGCCGGAATCATCGAGCGCGACGGCGACATCTTTCTCGCCAACGTTCCGCATCTCTGGCGACTGCGCGATTCCAATCGAGACGGCGTCGCCGATACGCGCGAGAAACTCGTTCGCGGGCTCGGCGTGCGCGTCGGCGTCTACGGCCACGATCTGCACGGGCTGACCTGGGGGCCGGACGGACGCCTTTATTTCTCCATCGGCGACCGGGGCTTCGATGTAAAGACGAAGGAGGGCAAAAAGATTTCCGCCCCGACGCGCGGCGGGGTGTTCCGTTGTTTTCCCGACGGCAGCGGGCTGGAGCTGTTTCACATCGGCTTACGTAATCCTCAGGAAATCGCCTTCAACGACGTCGGCGATCTGTTCACCGTGGACAACGATATGGGCGGCGTCGACAAGTGTCGCGTCATCCACATCATCGAAGGCGGCGATTCCGGCTGGGACGCGACCTATCAACTCACGCGCAACTTCCGAGAGGAGACCCAACGCCACGATCACACCGAGCCGCCGTGGTTCACCGAGAAGCTCTGGGAGCTGCCTCACGAAGGCCAACCGGCCTGGGTTAATCCACCGATCGCCCATCTCACCAGCGGCCCCAGCGGCCTCGCTCACTATCCCGGCGTCGGCCTGCCAGAGAGCTACAACGACAGCTTTTTCATCTGCGATTTCAGGGGAACTTCCACCCGCAGCGGTGTGTATCAGTTTAAGTTGGCGCAAGACGGCGCCAGCTATCGCATGACCGAGACCAACCAGTTCGTCTGGAACATTCTCCCCGCCGACATTGAGTTCGGATACGACGGTCGGATCTACCTCGCGGATTGGATCAACGGCTGGGGCGGCGAGGGAGACCGTCGCATCGTTCGGGTGTTTCATCCGATACAGGCCATGACGCTATCCGTCCAAACAATCGATGTCGTCATAAAGAGCGATTTCGCCGATTTCACAACCGACCAACTCGCCGTCATACTCAATCACCCGGATCAACGACTTCGTCAGCGCAGCCAGTTCGAACTCGCCCGACGCGGTCAAAAAAACTTCCGGCTTTTTCTACAAGCCGCCCGAAACGAATCGATTCTCCGCCCGCGACTGCATGGCATCTGGGGGCTTTGGCAAATGGGATTGCAGCGAGACCTGCCACGCACTGCGCAAAAAGGACTCATCAAATTACTCGATGACAAAGACGCGGAGATTCGCGCTCAAGCGGCAAAAGTCATCGGCGAACTGGGACTGGAAAACGCCGCCCCCGATCTTGTCAGGTTGCTTCGCGACCCCAATCTCAGGGCGCGTTACCACGCGACGATTGCGCTGGGCAAACTGAAATATACGAATTCGATTTCCCCAATCGCGGCCATGCTTCGCAAGAAGGACAACCAGGATTTCAATCTCCGCCATGCCGTCGCTTTCGCTTTCTCTCGTTTTGCGAAAGCCAGCGTCGTTAAACTCGCCAGCGATGAAGCGTCCACCGTCCGCCTCGCCGTATTGCAGAGCTTCCGCCAGAATGCTTCGCCCGAGATCGGAATCTTCCTCGACGATCCTGATCCTCAATTGCGCTTCGAGGCCATTCGCGCCATTCACGATCTGCCCATCCCCGACTGCCTGGGCGACTTGGCCGACCTGATCGACTCGCCAATCATGTCGGACGCAATCGTCCCTTTCCCAATCAAGCATCGCATTCTCAACGCTAATTTCCGACTGGGCTCCGCGAAAGGCGCCGACCGTGTCGCCATGACGACAGCCAACGCCGAACTCGCTCACGACGTGAGAATCGAAGCGCTGCGTTCACTTGAAAAATGGCAAGAGCCATCCCCCTTCGATCGCGTGACCTGGCATCATCGACCGCTCAAACGTCGTGGCCGCGCAAAAATGGAATCAACCGTTTTGGCCGCTGCTTCCAAGTCTTTCCGCACGGACCTCGACCTTCCTGAATCAGCCAATCGAAAAGAGGCGACGGCGCGCATGCTTGTCGCCGGACGGCTGTTGGCCGATCACAACGCGCTCGACGCAGCCACTGTGAAATCCTGGCTAACTTCTCCCCAAATTGACGCCTCGATCAGGCTCGCCATGATCGAGCGCTATCGGGCGAATGGAAAAAGGATCCACCAATCGCTCGGCGTCGCCGAAGCCCTGCTCAAGGACAAGGCGACCGAAGCCAGGATCGAAGGCGCGATTCAGTTGGCGGCGTTCGACGGCAAACGCGCATCGACAACCCTGCAAGCTTTCCTGACAGGAAAGACGCTCAAGCCCCGACAATTGGCGATCGGCCGACTCGGCGCTTTCGACAATCCGATTTCGGCGAATCTTCTCACACAGTTCTTCAATGCCCGGACAAACAAAGAAGCCGGCCCCGACACGCTCGACCTCTACCTCGCCGCAAAGGCCCACAAGAACGCGCGTCTTAACAACGAGGCGAAGAAGCTGCTTACTTCCATGCAAACAGGCGATCCGCACGGCGAATTTCAAATGACCCTGGCCGGCGGCGACGCCAAACGCGGCAAACGCATCTTCGAAACCCACGCCATCCAATGCGTGCGCTGTCACACGATCAAAGGCTTCGGCGGCGACGCCGGACCGGAACTAACCAAGATCGGCAAGGAACTCGATCGAACCGGCATTCTCACGGCGCTGATCGATCCCCCCGCCCGCATCGCCCCCGGCTTCGGAACCTTCGAGTTCGAGCTCCAGGACGGCGAAACGCTTTCCGGATTTGTTGCGAAAGAAACCGAATCCGAAATCGAGCTGACCAATCTCCAGGGAGAAACCGTCCGCGTGAAAAAGTCGACCATTCAGTCCCGGTCGAATCCCGCTTCCGCGATGCCGACGATGAAGGGAGTGTTGACCCTCTCGGAGATTCGCGACCTGGTAGAATACCTGTCTGGATTGAAGTAGCGCCAGGAGACGGACGATGTCCCTCTCATTCACGCCAATCCAAACTTCGCGTCGATCGGCCGCTGGTATTCACGCAGCTCGCCGCTCAACACTTCCTCCACGTCCACCGTTCGACCGGCCTTCGCCGATTCGACGATCGCATACGCCGCAGCCAGATCACGCAATCCTTCCCACCCGCTGGTTTCAGGTTCACGCCGATCGCGCACGGCCTGAAGCCAATCGAGCTGGTTCAGCGCGAAACCGTCCTCCAACCCAAACGGGAAATCCTTTGCCTTCGTCGCCGCATCCGCTTCAGCCGCGTAAACGTCCGCCAGACTTTGCGCGACTTCACCGTCGAAAGTGACATCGTCGCCCGTGACCCGGCAATTCGAACCGTAAAACACAAATCCCTGTCCGATCTTTGTCGGTTCGCCGTGACCGCCCCAACTCGCGTGCAAGTCTCCAGTCACGCCGCTCTCCGTTTCGAAACTCGCGAAGAAGGTGTCGTCCGCGTCGCACTCTATTTGATCCATCACCGCGCCTTGTCTGTCGATCGTCACTCGCCGCGGCTCCAGAATTGCCGTGCGTCCGGTGACTGATTTAATTTCGCCAGCCAGATAACGAACGATATCGAACTGGTGCACGCCCATGTCGAGGCTGAGCCCGCCGCCTTCGTCGAGCCGATGGCGCCAGGGGGTTTCCGCGACAATGCGATTGGGGGCCCACCAGGCGCCGACGATGCCAAACAGGACCATCTGCAACGCCCCGCCCCGACCGGATTCGAACAGCCATTTCCAATGCCGCGTCGTCGGCCGATTGCGGGCGTTCTCAAATACACCGAGCACGAGGTCGCAAGCCACGGCCCCATCGCACATCCGCTCCGCCGCCTCAATAGTCACTCCCAGCGGCTTTTGGGAAAGCAGGTCCCTGCCGTGCGCATACGCGACTTCCGCGATCTGGTGATGGAGCGAATGAATCGTGAAATCATTGACGGCGTCGATCGGGCCGCTGGCGATCATCTCCCGGTAATCCGTAAAAACCTCAACTTCAACTTCCGGCTGAAAATCCGACAGATATTCATCGGCAACCGCCAGCGGATCGCCTGGGATGTCGCTGACCGCCGGACGTTGCGGCGGGCCTTCGCCGCGTTTCACGTACATTCGAGCGTCGTCCTCCTTGCGCGCGCACAAGGCCGTGATTTGAAAGTCGCCGAAGCCCGCTTCGCGAAGCAGCCGATACCCGCGCAGATGCGCCGCCAGGATTCGCCCGCACCCGACAATGCCGATTCTGATCATGCGCCGGAGCATGAAAGACGCCTCAGCCCGAGGCAATCATCGAAGCGGACCTCGCCCCTCCAGTCCAGAAGGACCGGAGGCGGCGGCGCATCCGCCGGCAGCGCCCCAGGATTCTCAATGACGAAATCTTCGACAATCTCCTCGACCACAAGTTCGCCAGACTGCGCGATATAGGCGTTCGCCGCTCCCGTGCAGTCCACCCCACAACTGGGACAAGCGATCGCATAAGGGACCTGCGCCCCAAACAATCGGTCCATGTGGGCGCCGATATACCCGTCAGACAACCCTGGCAAGCGCTTAGCAACTCGATCGAATTGCCAAAAAATGCCCTTTTCCACGCGGTTTTCGACATTGTGCGGTTTGATAAAAATTCTCGTATCGTGCCTTGACGCCCCAGCCCTCGGCGGGCACCCTTTCCGACTGTTTTTTCTGCGTCTCAAGACACATAAAATCCGCACTTATGCCTCAAAAGAAATCGAAAGCAAAAGCGACCCGGAAACCGGCGGCGAAGCCCGCCCGTCAAGCCGCCAAGAAAGCCCCCGCGAAACCCGCGGCGAAGAAGTCGGCTTCACGCTCCAAACCCGCCACCAGAAAAGTGACGCCAAAAAAGAAGGCAGCGCCTGCCAAGAAGGCGACGCCTAAAATGAAAGTCGCAGCCAAGAAGGCGGCGCCGACCAAATCGTCAGGCAAGAGCAAACTCGCCGCCAAAATGACGTCGGCCAAAAAGACGTCGTCCAAGAAAGCCCCGGCCAAGACCGTCAAACCTGCAGCCAAGACCGTCAAACCTGCGGCCAAGACGCCGAAGGGCAAGGCGAAAGCCAAAGGTAAAGCCACCAAGGCAGACCTTAAAGCCGAAGTCGCGAAACTGCTCGAAA
>JBLHKZ010000331.1:0-5791 GCA_047618185.1 Limisphaerales bacterium | reverse complement strand
CGAGGATTGAAGTGGGTCTTGGTCGCGAGGTCCTTCCAGATCGCGTATTCGGCCTTGGTCATCCGTGTGGGGACCTTGATGTGCGCGATGATCGTCAGGTCGCCGTTCTGCCCGTTTTCGTCGACCACGCCATGGCCGGGAAGGCGAAGGCGACCTTCCGATTGAATGCCCGATGGAACTTTGATGCGGACGCGCCCGCGCGGAGTGGTGACCTCGACCTCCGTGCCCAGCACAGCTTCCCATGGCGCCAGGTCGAGGTCGTGGATCAGGTCGCCGTCGTCAAGACGGAGATCGGGATCCGCCGCGATCTTGACGTTCAAATACAGGTCGCCCTGAGGTTCGCCGTGCGGACCAGTGTGGCCCTTGCCGCGCAGGCGCAGTTTCTGCCCCTCCTTCACACCGGGCGGAATCCGCACCTGATGGTGAATTGTTTTGATGAAAAAGCCCTGGCCCTTGCAGACAATGCAGCGACTGCCGTCGGCGCTGCAGGCGGTGCAGGGCAATTTGAGGCGCACCGTGATCGGCCGCGCGGCGCCGTGGATCGCTTCCTCCAGCGTCACCATCAAGTCCGCTTCAACATCGGTCCCGTTGATCGCGCTTTCGTCTCCGGCCGATTTCCTGTTGTGATTGCCAGCGCCGTCGCGCGGAGCTTCCTCCTTGCGGGACGATGGGCCCGCGTCTCTGGGCCGCGTTCTCCGTTCTTTTTTTATCTCCCTTTTCGTCTGGTCGGAGCTGAAAAACTTTTCAAAAAAATCGCTAAAACCCGTGCCCGCAAAATGAAACTCGAAATCTTCACCGACGCCGGAGAAGGGGGCGAACCCTTCCTTGGAGTCCCAAGCCTCGCCCAGTTTGTCGTATTTGCGGCGCTTGTCGGGATCGCCCAGCACGGCGTTGGCCTCGTTGATCTCCTTGAACTTGTCCTCCGCCTCCTGATTGTCGTGCGCGACGTCGGGATGAAACTTGCGGGCGAGCCGACGGAATGCGCGGCGCACGTCGGCCTGATCGGCTTCGCGCGATACGCCGAGCGTTTCGTAATAATCTTTAAACTCAATTGCCATGTCGAACTGCCTGCCATGAACCGCGCGCGGTTTGGTTCGCCGCGAATTTCAGTTTGGAGATTAGACGCGCGCGCGCCTTACGAAAAGCCAATCCTTCACTGGACCCGCCGCGCGAATCTCGAGGGAATCGGCCCAGCTTAGAATCGGCCATTGCTGTTTCTTAAATAAAATGGGACGCCGAAGAGGGCGTCCGTCTCTGCTAGTGAGAGGGACGCCGTCCTCGGTGTCCCATCCATCCGGAAGTTGTGTGACGGGTAGGCGCGCCGCAACTACCGGGTTGCGCGTGAAATGCCCGTGGCGTACGATGCAAACCATGAGCAAAGTCGTAAAACTTCCACCGGTTATCGGCGAGAATGAACCGCCCCGGGTGGCGTCGGCCGCTCCACGTTCCGCTCCGATGGCCGATTCAGAACGACCCGCGCGAGGAATGCGCATGCATCCTTTCAGCGGCGGTCTGATGCTTCTGGTGGACAATATTTGCTTCGGGGCCACTGCCCTGACCGGCGGCGCTTTGTTGCCATTGGTCGTCGTCGGCGCATTTTCCGTGACCGCCTGCGGAACGTTTCTTGCCCAGAAGTTTCTGGATAAAGACAGCTTCGGAGAAGCTCTGGCTAAATCCTTTTTTGCGGGCGTGCTCACCGGCATCCCGACGCCCATCGCGGGCACGATCGTCGGCGGCGCCATCCTTGGGATTTCCGGGCTCGACGCGATGAAGGGCGGCCGACGGGATTGAGCCTGGCTTGGAATAGGACACCGAGGACGGCGTCCCTCTCAATCAGGGAGACGGACGCCGTCCTCGGTGTCCCTTTTGTTCGGGCGGGGCGCGCTTCTGGAAGCATGCCATGCGCCCTCTCGAGAACCTGACAGGTTCCGCGAGTTGACGTCTCGATTCTTCCGCGCAACTCTACGCGCCTTATTTATTTATGGCGCCGACTTCACGCAAACGCATCAAACCTCCCGTGCTGGAAATCTCCAGACTGCGCATCGAGCGCGGAACCACCACGCTCATCGACGATATTTCCTGGCGCGTCGCGGCGGGCGAACATTGGGTCGTGCTCGGATCGAACGGCTCTGGCAAGACATCGCTGCTCAGCGCCCTGACCGGCTATCTCATGCCGACCGAGGGAGAGATGAGTCTGCTGGGCGAGCGGTATGGCGAATCGGATTGGCGCGAACTGCGCAAGCGAATTGGCCTGGTCAGTTCCTCGATTCGGCAGCTGATGGCGGAATCCGAGACCGCGCTGGAGGCGGTCGTCACCGGCAAGTATGCCATGATCGACCATTGGGGCTCAATCGAACCGGCGGACCGCAAACAAGGGCTGCGCATCCTGCGGGATATCGAATGCGGATACCTCGCGGATCGACCGTGGATTTATCTGTCCCAAGGCGAGCGGCAACGCGTAATGATCGGCCGCGCATTGATGTCGCGGCCAAAGCTTCTGATCCTCGACGAACCCTGCGCCGGCCTCGATCCCGCCGCGCGCGAGCACTTCCTGCAATTTCTCCAACGCCTCGGCAAACAACGCAACGCCCCGACCCTCATGCTGGTGACGCATCATGTGGAAGAGATCATGCCGGTGTTTTCACACGTGATGATCCTGAAAGATGGCGGCGTGCTGGCGGCGGGAGGGAAGACGGAGATGCTCACATCGCAACTACTCAGCAAGGCCTTCGATTCCCGCGTGCGATTGAAGCAGACCGCCGGCCGCTACGCGCTGACGGTCACACCGACGACGAAGTCGGTGATGTGACATGGAGGGACGAGCCTGCGAGTCCGGTCTTGGGATTTATGAGATGGCTTCTAAAACGCTCATTTCTTTTCCGTCAACGTTGGCTTCCATTCCCGTGCTCGGTTTTCCGCCTCGGCGATTTGTGTCGGAGTCATTTTCTTTGCAAGTTCGTCTCTTCCTTTGCCCTCGTCAGAATTGCCGTTTGCCGCCGCGATAGTATACCATTTATGGGCTTCAATGTTGTCCAGCGGGACGCCTTCACCCTTTTTGTACACGAAGCCGAGATTGTTTTGCGCATGGGGATCTTGTTGGTCGGCCGCTTTGCGAAACCACTCCACCGCAACCTTGTGGTCCTGCGCGACGCCTCGCCCGTCGGCGATATAGTTGCCGAGATTGTATTGTGCGCCGGCATCACCCTGTTCGGCGGCTTTCCGATACCACCTCACAGCCTCCTTGAAGTCCTTCTGGACCATTGCACCGCCAACTTGTCGTCCGTTTGGCTTGACATGGGTGATGCCTGGAATTGATTGGCGCGGACTGCTAGACGCCACAGTGGAATCAAAAAACCCTTTAAAAAGATGGTGCGCAGTACAGGATTTGAACCTGTGACCCCTACCGTGTCAAGGTAATGCTCTACCACTGAGCTAACCGCGCATTTGGATAACGGGGCGGGTAAAATGGCCTCAAAACGTCGCCCTTGGCAAGCCCGGATTTTATCGGATTTTCGACGCGACGATTTCGAAGGCCGCGAGGGGGAATTCAGCGGCTTCTTCTGAGGAACGGAAGAGCAATGCGTCGAGGTTTCGAAAGGCCGGATTGAATTGCAGCTGCGAAAACGAGGGATCGAATCGAAAGACGATGGCGATACGTGCGCCCGATTTCTTGAGGTTCTCCGGCGACATGTTGGGTTCGTCGCCGTGCCAGGGTTGGTTGAGATAGTACGCGGTGTAGAGCCCCGCACGTCCGCCTTGAATCGTTGCGCTGCCGGCGATGGGGCCGTTGACGTTCGCTGCTTCGATACGATCGGCCAGGATGCGCGAGCTCCAGCTGGCGGCGTTGGGAATGCCGACGCAGGCGGCCAGTAGCCAGATTAACGCAGGCAATGCAAACGAGCCGGCTAGGAGCCGAATCCCGAGTCCGCGAATGCGCTCCGCTTGCTTGGCGAAGGCGCTGACGAGGTGGAATAACAGGCCGGAGCAGGCGACCCAGACGAGCGGAAAGGCTGGGTAGAAGTAGCGCAGGTCGTCCGAGCGCAGATAGACCGGCAGGTAGATTCCCGCCATCAGCAGGACGGGGACGAG
The DNA here is from genome assembly GCA_047618185.1 of Limisphaerales bacterium. Lineage (GTDB taxonomy): Bacteria > Verrucomicrobiota > Verrucomicrobiia > Limisphaerales > JAYPEY01 > JAYPEY01. The sequence goes on along the minus strand of JBLHKZ010000331.1, from coordinate 1,702 downwards.
CGCCCAACGCCAGCGCTCTTCGGCCAGGCGCTTTCTCCAGTTTCGCCGCATGAATACGCAGCCGATCAATCCCGCAAGCCCGATGTAGAACAGATCGAAGCCGGGAATCAGGACGAGCAGGTCTCGGGCGGATAGTTCGCCGCCGGAGCGGAGCAGGTGGGCGACATTGAAACCGCAAAAGTAGCCGGCAACCTTCGGCAGGTTTTGGAAAATGAGTTTGGTCTGATGGGCGGCGTAGGGGCCGCTCTCGAAGGGAGACCAGAATTGGTAGTCCATGTTGGACGGGTCTTCCCATTGGGTGACGCGTCCGGGGGCGGGGCTGTAATACGTGCGGGCAAAGGGGTGGTAGCGTTCGACATCGGGAGGGCCAGCGATGGCGTGATTGATGCGTCCGCTGGTCGAGAAGGTGGGGCCGCCGTATTTCATCGAAAGCGTCAGCATCCACGGCGCGGAGACGCAGGCGAACACGGCGACGGTGATGGCGAGTTGTCGCGCGGCTTGTTTTGTGTCTGCAGCTCCGGTGAATCGGAGGAGAATTGCGAAGGCGCCAGAAATCAGGATGGCGAGCGGAAAGGCGACGGCTTTGGCCAGATAGGCGAGCCCCCAGAAAACACCGGCCACGACAGGCCCGCGCTTGCTGTCGAGCCAGGTTCGATTCGCCAGGGATGCGATGGCCAGGCCCATTAGGCCGGCCAACAGCAGGTCGGGCGTGATGTTGCGCACCGACCAGAAAATACTGGTTGCGGCCGCGATCCAGATGCCGATGAGTTGCGTTGTTCGGTCGATGTCAAACGCGCGAAACACTGCGCGGCAACCGAGCAGGAACACGATTCCCGAGATCGCCATCACAATGCGGGCGGCGATCATTGCGGAAAGGCCGGCTTTGATAAAGGGGACCATCAGCCAACTCATGAGCGGCCCCCAATAGCCGGACACCATCAGGTCGGTTTGCCCATCGGCGTAGTAGGTCGCGATGCGGAGATAGGCGATCCCGTCCGTGTTCAGGGCGTCCTGATTCTGAAACGCCGCGATTGCCAGGAACACAATTTGAAAAACAAACGCGCCCATGACGACGCGGGAGAATGTTTCAGGCGAAACGGCGTTGTCGGCGCTTTTTGTGGAATGGCGGTTGTCCGGCTTCATCATCGATCCCTTCAGATCATACAGATTGGAGAAGCGCATTCGCTTTCACGATCTCCCGAAGGGAGAAATGAGAATAGCCCGGCAGTTCACTGCCGGGATGGGAACGCGCGTCCGTGAGTTCCGAAGGAACGGCTGAATCTTGAGGCGGGCGACGCGTGAAGGCAGCAGCCGTCCCTTCGGGACTCGGATCTATTACGACGCAGACCCACCCTTGAAAGGGTGGGCTATTGTCAGTTCTCCCTCCGGGAGAGCGCTTCTGCCCGGTCCATCGACTGAAAAATGTCCGACGGAAATTCATGAGCCTCGGCGCCGAATTGTTGAAGCGCGCTTGGAATTCATCTCATGAACGGTTTTCGATGAAAACGGACTCGCAGGCTCGTCCCTCCATGTCAAAGCGTTCGGAAATCGCGCGTGGAGGGACGAGCCTGCGAGTCCGAACTTGGGATTATGAGAAAACTTCAAGTGAATTGCCGGTTGAGGAGCGTTACGTTTTTGATTCTGTTTCTGGCGGGTCGGGCGCGTCCGAAGGCAGATCGAGCCGGGCAATGAAATGGAGCGA
>JBLHKZ010000330.1:0-5896 GCA_047618185.1 Limisphaerales bacterium | reverse complement strand
TTCAGGCGGAGCGAATAGTCGACCACGACCTCGCCGGGCAGGAAGACCATCGCGAGCTCGTCGCCGAAGCTCCAGGATTGAACCATGTAGGGCAGCGAGGCTTGAAGCGTTTCGCCGCGATCGAGGCGGGCGAGGTTTTTCTTTGCGTGGTAGGAAATGTTGGCGCGGGCGTTCTTGGCGCGGGTCTCCCATTCGGCGCGGGTGCGTGGTAGGAATTCAAGCGTTGTGTCGGCGGTCTTGCAGTCGAGCGCGCTCGTGAGCGGAGTCAATTTGCCGGACGCAAAAAGCGCCTTCGTCTTTGCCGAAATCTCCTTGCCATGTTGTTTCGCGTAGTCGAGTCCGTCATTGGGCGCATTGCGGAGAATGGGATTTTGATCCGCGCCGCAGCCGATCGCCACCATGAACACGACGCCGGGGTTGTCCTTTTGAAATTCGTCCTGCGCGTAGCCGGCCCAGTCGCCGCAGACACGATTGAACGCGCCTCCGAGGGTTGTGCAATGACAGGCGTAGCTGACCAGCGCGGCTCGGAGCTTGCCCTTGGGGCTCGTGACGCGCAGCGCGGGCAGGTCGTGATCGGAGGGGCCGCCTTTGGTGCGCCGATTGGCGCCGAATCCCGCTTCTCCGATTCCCCAATCGAGCTTCGCTGGCTTTCGATTCTTCAACGCGTTGAGCGAAACCTCGATCAGACGGTCGGTCAGGTCGGCGGTGTAGCGGCGAATGCTGGCCTGGTGCTCGGCGGGAATGTCCGTGCTGAACAGGTTGGGCAGCACGCCATCGATCATGGGAGCGGAATGGGTGTGACTGGAGGCGATGGCGAAGCGCTCGTTGGAGATTTGAACCTTTGCCTGAAGGCGTTTGAGCACGGCCGCGCGCATCGTGGCTGAAATGCCGCAGTTGTCGACGGTCAGCAGGATCGCGGGCGCGTCGTCGTCGCCGATTGCGAGGGCCTTGGCCCAGATGCGCTGCTCCACGGATTCGAACGCCGTCCGCCGACTGCCGTAACCGCTCAGGCGGACGGGGTAGTCGGGCGTGATATCAACGGCGGCGGCGCCGACCTGATGGAGGTCGCCTTCGGCGGCTGTGGAAACTTGGGGCAGGGCGCCCGACAAAAGCAATGTTGCGGCGATGGCGCTCAGAGTAGAACGGAATTTATTCCGTTTGCGTTCGCCGGGGTAACGAACGGGCCGGGAAAACGGAATAAATTCCGTTCTACTTTTGCGGGCCTGGTATTCCGTATTGGGGATCTTCATTTCAATTATGGATCGAATCGCGGCTTCGGTTTGGGAGCATTTCTCGTGAGTTTGTAGACGGAGAACGAGCCGTAGCTGAGCGGCGGGCGATGCGAACGAAGGTGGTATTGCGGTTGCTGCGACGCCGGCGAAAATGAATCTGAACCTGGATGTCTTCATGAAACTGACGTGGACTGTAGCCGTATTCTCCCGGTCGGTTTAGATCTTTCTTCGGCTTTTGTCGTCTTGTTTTTTCTGGGGAGCGCGCGCGCCTCGCGTGCCCTCATTGGCGCCTCGCCGATGAGCCATGGCGCGCAGCGGCTTGGATTTCACCCGGTTTGACCGCGGGAACCGGAGAATACGGCGGGGGCGCCAAATTCAACACGCGAGGGCGCGCATGCTCCCCGGAGAATGCCTGGCCTTTGGGCAACTGTGAACCTTGTAGGCCGGTTGAGCCTGAAGCAAGTCAGGCGCTTTGAGCGACTCAGTATGGGCGGCCTCGCTGACGCTGACGTTGAGGCGCCGAGACGACGTCCATGGAGTCGTCGGCGAAGGCCTGGCGGGGATGCTCCTGGAGGTGCCGCGCGATCTCGGACATGAATAGCGAGCCAAACTCACTGAGCTTGCGCGCGCCCACGCCGGAGATTCGGGCGAACTCCTGGCCGTTGGTCGGGTAGTCGCGGGCCATCCAACGCAGGGACACATCCGAGAAGACAATGTAGGCCGCGACGTCGAGTTCGTCGGCGATGCGCTTGCGCAGCTTGCGCAGGGACTCGAAAAGGATTTCGTCGCAGGCGATGTCGCCGACCTGACGGCGTTTCGATTTCTTTTCAGGAGCGACAGTCGGACGCGTCAGCTCGATGGATTGGCGTTCCGCGAGAGCGTCGGCGCCGGCCTGGGTGATCTGCAGGGTGCTGAACTTTCCGGTAGTCTGGGCCAGGAATCCGAGCCGGACCAGTTCGCGACCGATGGCGGCCCACTCCGGGCGCTTATGCTCCGTCCCAATGCCGTAGGTGCTGAGACTTTGGTGGCCCCATTTACGGACTTTGTCGGTGTCCGCGCCGGTGAGAACTTCAACCACGTGATTGAGGCCGACGCTGAATCCGCTGTGGCGATAGATGCGAATGACGCAGGAGAGAAATTTTTGCGCGGCGATGGTGCCGTCGAAGGTTTCACGCGGATCGAGGCAGTTGTCGCAGGCGCCGCAGTCCTCGGCGGCAAAGGATTCACCGAAGTAGTTCAACAGTTCGACGCGGCGGCATTTGGAGGACTCCGCGTAGTGGACGATTTGCTGGAGTTGCTTGCGAGCGACTTCCTGTTCCTTTGGGTCCTTCTCATCGATGAATTGGGAGAATTTGACGACGTCGCCGGCGCTGAACAGCAGCAGGCAATCGCTGGGAAGGCCGTCGCGGCCGGCGCGCCCGGTTTCCTGGTAGTAGCCCTCGACGTTCTTGGGCAGATCGTAGTGGATGACGAAGCGGACGTTCGGTTTGTCGATGCCCATGCCAAAGGCGATTGTCGCGCACATGACCTTCACCTCGTCGCGAATGAAGGCCTCTTGATTTCGGGCGCGCACGTCGGCGGCGAGACCGGCGTGGTAGGGGCGGGCATTGACGCCGTCCTCGACGAGCTTCGCGGCGACGCGCTCGGTGGCCTTGCGGCTGGCGCAATAGATGATCCCGCTTTCGTTTCCGCGCGGCTTGATGAAATTAATGGTCTGGTTGTAGGCGCCGCTGCGGGGCGTGACTCGGTAGGTGAGATTGGGCCGATTGAAACTGGCGACGTATTCGCTGGTGTCGCGGAGTTTGAGCTGTTTGACGATATCGACGCGCACACGCTCGGTGGCGGTTGCGGTCAAGGCCATGATGGGCATGTTCGGCATCAGATCGCGCAGGCTGGCAAGTTGGCGATACTCAGGGCGGAAGTCATGGCCCCATTCGCTGATGCAGTGCGCCTCGTCGATGGCGAGCAGGTTGATGTTCCAGGTCTGGAGATCTTCCAGAAAGCCGGAGAGCATGAGGCGTTCGGGCGCGACGTAGAGCAGGCGGAATTCGCCATTGTGCAGGCCGCGAAGGCGTGGGCGGGATTCGCCCTGGGCGAGCGATGAATTGAGGAAGGTCGCGGCGATGCCGTTGGCCTGAAGCGCGTCGACCTGGTCCTTCATCAGCGCGATCAGCGGCGAAACGACGACTGTCAATCCCTCGCGGGCGAGCGCCGGAAGCTGATAGCAAAGCGACTTGCCGCCGCCGGTTGGCAGGAGCGCGAAGACATCCTTTCCTTCAAGCGCATCGCGGACGATTTCCTCCTGCAAGGGGCGAAACGCCTCGAAGCCAAAGTTTTCCTTCAACAGGTCGAGGAGTTGGGAGGAGGAGGCTGTAGGCATTGCGGTTGGAGGGAGCGCTTCTCGGCGAATTCGATAGGATCGATCAAAAGTGGGCTGATGTTACTTCTTCGCGATGGGCACGATAATTTCCTGACCAATGCGGATTAAAGTGGGTTCGACTCCGGGATTGGCGTTGATCACATCCTGGGCGCTGACGCCGTATTGCTTGGCGATGCCGTAAAAGGTGTCGCCTTTCGTGACCTTGTGCGTGCGGTAATTGAGCTCGGCGTCGGCGGGTCCGGGAGTGGGCGGGAAAGGCTGTGCTTTGTTGTCGGAGCCGCTGTGGGCGTGTCCGTGGCTCGCGCTTGATCCGGGCAGCGCCTGGTTGCTGACGTTAATGGGAGCGGCGGTTGTTTGATCGGCGTCTGTGGCTTTGGAGGATTTGCAGCCTGAGGCCAGAGCGATGAGTGTGAAGGCAAGGGCGAATCGGAGGAGTGAAAATCGGTTCATGCGCGGAGCGTAGCGGAATTGATCCGGGGGTTCAAATGGATCGCACGGATCGTGGGCGATTTTTTGAAGAATGGGACGCCGAGGACGGCATCCCTCTCAAAGAAGGAGACGGACGCGATCCCTACCAGCTTTGTTGTCGGCTCGCCCTCAATTCACCACGTTGCGTAACGCCTCGCCGAGGATGGCGCGGCGGCAGTTTTGGCTGCCTTTGACGCGCATGTCCACCAGGCCGTCTTCGCAGTAGAAGGCGGAGTGGGGATTGATGATGACCCGGTCGTGCACGATGTCGTCCGGATCGCGCCAGGCGGCGATGAGGGGATCGTCATCGTCCGGCGGTTCGGTTGGCAGCACGTCGATGGCGGCTCCGTGGAGGTGTTCGTTGGTAATGGCGTCGAGCACGGCTTCGGGCTCCACGACTACGCCGCGGGCGGTGTTCACAAGGAAGGAGCCGGGCTGCATCTTGGCGATGGCGTCGGCGTCGATCATGCCGGTGGTCTCGGGCGTCGAGGGGCAGTGCAGGCTCAGGATGTGGCTCTCGGTGAGCAGTTCGTCGAGCGATTCGACGCGGCGGACGCCGAGGGATTTGTCGCGACCGTCAGGGACGTAGGGATCGTAGAAGGCGACTTCCATGCCCAGCGCTTTCGCGCGAAGGGCCGTGGCGGTTCCGATGCGGCCGAGGCCGACGATGCCAAATATTTTTCCACGCAGGCGGTGGATGGGCGCCGCCTGCGTGTAGGTCCAGTCGCCTTCGCCGCGTTGGAGGCGAGAGTTGAGAAGGTGGATGCCGCGCATGAGCGAAAGCGCCATGCCGATGGCGGAATCGGCGACTTCCTCGGTGCCGTAGTCGGGCACGTTGGCGACCGGGATGCCGAGCTCGCGGGCGAGCTTGTGGTCGACGTTGTCGACGCCGACGCCGCAACGGACGATGAGTTTGCAATTCGTGAGCCGGCGCAGGGTCGGCTCGGTCATCGAGATGAAGTGGTAGAGCATGATCGCGTCGGCGTCGTTGATACGATCGTCGATCGTGGATTCGCCCACGGCGTTGAGGGCGACGACCTCGGCAAGGTCTCCCAGGATTTTGCGCTCGTGCTCGAGCGGCTCTTCGAGGAAATCGGTGACGACGACTTTGAATTCTTTACTCATGTGATTTGCGGGCCGTATCTTTTCTGGAATTCAATAAATAAACAACCTATGAGCATGTTTGAACTAAAAGGGAAAACCGCAGTGGTCACCGGGGCGGGATCGGGAATCGGAGCCGCCATCGCAACCGTGTTCGCCAAACAGGGCGCGCACGTCGAGATTCTTGAAATGAACGAGGACGCGGCGAAGGAAACCGTCGGCGCGATCGAGGCGGCGGGCGGTTCGGCGGCCTACGCGCTGTGCGACGTGTCGAAGCAGGACGAGGTGATGTCGGTGTTCGACGGCATTGCTGAGCGTCGCGAGAAGATCGACATCCTGGTCAACAACGCGGGCATCGCGCATGTCGGCAATGTGCTCAACACGAGCGAGGAGGATTTCGACCGGGTGTTCAGCGTGAATGTCAAGGGGGTCTACAACTGCCTGAAGGCGGGCGTCGGCAAGATGGCGGCGTCCGGAGGCGGCGTGGTGCTGAACATCGCTTCGACCGTTTCGCTGATGGCAATCGACGATCGCTTTGCCTACTCGATGAGCAAGGGCGCTGTGCTGACGATGACATTCGCGACCGCGCGCGATTTCCTGAAACAGAACATTCGTTGCAACTGCGTTTGTCCGGGGCGGATTCACACGCCGTTTGTCGACGGCTTCATCAAGAAGAATTATCCGGACAACGTGGATGAAATGTTTGAGAAGCTTT